>NZ_JBHTJF010000034.1:0-239558 GCF_042675605.1 Savagea faecisuis | reverse complement strand
GTAATTTGGTAGACGCAAGCCCCCACTTCAAACAGACCGCAAGGTCGTTAAGTGGCGGGTTGTTGACAAGTTTACTAACGAAATGATAAGACTCCCCTTTTATACTGAAATGTATAAGAGGTGATTTTTAATTGAAGAAACTATTTTTTATATGGATGATTGTAGCAATTATCGTTTTCTTCCAATGGGATACAATCCGCAATTGGAATACGGAAGAAGCGCTCTACATAGAACAAGGCGATGAGGCGATTGCGAAAATAAATAGTTCCAAAGCATATCCAATTGCGAGTTTAACGAAAGTGATGACGAGCTATATCGTGTTTGATTATATTGAACGTGGTCGTATTACTTGGGATACATCATTTACAATCGAGCAACCACTATTTGATGATGCGAGTGGCTTGGCGATGATAGGGTTACAAGTTGGACAAAGTTATACAGTGCGAGAGTTATATGAAAGTATGATGATTACTTCAGCGAATGATAGCGCGATGGCATTAGCACTTTTATTAAACGGCTCAGAACAACAATTTGTTGAAAATATGAATCATTATGCGAATGAAATGGATTTAAAGAAAACGAATTTTATCAACGCAACGGGATTGGATCAAAGTGGACCAGTAAATGAAGCTTCTGCGGAAGATTTGGCGAAATTAGTGCAGTTCCATTTACGTTATTATCCTGAAGTGTTAGAAACGACAAAGAAGACGCATTACGTAACACGAAGTGGAAAAAAATATTGGTCTACGAATCATTTATTACCTGGAATGCCCCAAGCGAGAACTGGAGTAGACGGGTTTAAAACAGGCTACACATACCGTGCGAACGACACGTACATTGTGACAGGTATACAAGATGGCGAGCGCTACGTAGTTGTCATGTTAAATGTTCCTCGTCAAGATAAACAGACAGAGAAATTTGAGAAAATGAACGAAGCCATTCGTGAATATGTAAGATGATAGCTATATAATGGGACGATTTTCAGAAGAAAATGCGAGTGAAATAGCGTACAATAGAAACGATTAGAATTAAAGGTGGATCACGATGAAAAAGAAATTGTTTCTATTAGTTGTTTTATTAGTTATAAACGGCGTGTTGATTTGGCAAATGGTAGACCGTTCTGAATCTGCTCAATCATCAGCAGAGTCAGAGGAAATCGTAGAGGAAGACATCGTTGAAGAAGAACTTCCCGCACCGACTATTCATACAGCCGTTCCGTTAGTCGAGCCCGAACAGCAATATGAAAAATCGTCTGAACTTGTGTACGATATGGAAACGAAAGAAATTTTGTACGCGAACAATATCGATACGCCATTAGGATTAGCGAGTGTAACGAAAACGATGACGCTCTACATTTTGATGGAAAAGATGGCAGCAGGCGAAATAACGCTTGATGATACGGTTGTTTTGTCGCCTCACTTTTTCCAAAAGTATCAAATTAGTGGCCTCGCAAGTGCAGGCTTAAAAAGTGGTGAAACGTATCGCATTGAAGACTTATTAAAGGCGATCACGACGGTGTCCGCAAATGATGCAGCAGTAGCTTTAGCGGAAGCGCTCGGAGGAACAGAAGAAAATTTCGTACGTATGATGAACGAACGTGCGCATCGTCTCGAAATGACAAATGCGACGTACGATAATGCGACGGGGTTGACGATGCCGAATGAATACAACCGAGCGAGTGCGCGTGATTTAGCTACTTTAGCGGAAGCGCTCATTACGAATTATCCGCAAATTTTACAATATACGTCGTTGACAGGGCATATGATGCCGAACGGTTACTATGCAAAAACGACGAACTTAGCACTCGAAGGGCAACCAGCCTATTTGCCATATATCGACGGCTTAAAAACAGGCTATACGATTGAAGCAGGACAAAACTTTATCGGGACGGGTGAGATTGAAGGAACTCGCTTCCTCGTCGTCTTACAAAATGCAGCTCCGGGAGATCCGAATGCGAAAGTAGCGAAATTCCATCGTACTGGAGAACTTGTGGAACAATACGTAAAACCACATATCGAGAAAAAGAAATCTAGTGATTAGATGTATGAAAGCATAGGTACTTGATTTGGAAAAATCGGTATTTATGCTTTTTATAATTCTATCAAATAGTATCAAAAGATAGAAAAATCAGAAAATTGTTGCGATTTTTCTCTGAATGTATAATAATAGATTGCAAGGAATGAATTATATAAAGATTCATCAGAAAAGTGTGATATCTCATGCGACAAATATTACTTTTATGTATTGCTTATAGTAATGGTCTATTATTTAATTATTTAAACATCCCAGCAGGATGGATAATGGGATCTCTTTTGATAGGTATTCTTTATGGAATAGTAAAGGGAGAAGTTGTATTTTCCCCAGTTATTTTCAAAATAGGTCTAGCATTCGTTTCGGCTACAATAGGATTACGTATCGATACAAATGTTATTCAAGAGTTGGCCTCTGTTATAGTGCCTTTTAGTTTGGTAATTGTAATAGCGTTATTTATAGGGACTCTATTAAGTAGTTATTTAATAAAGCGTTCAACGATTGATCCTCTTACTTCTTTTTTTAGTTGTATCCCTGGAGGGGCTTCAGAGGTGATAGGACTTAGTAAAGATTATGGAGCAGATGATAGAATTGTTGCGGCAATACATACATTAAGAATTACAATGTTTGTTATCATTATTCCTTTCGTGATTAAATTGATAAATCCTAATTTAACGAATGAAAATTTAGTCGTTTCATCGTTTGAATTTAATCAGGTTAGTTTTTATTTAATAGTAGTATTATTCGTTATTTTATTAGATAGAATATATCATTTGCCAGGAGGTACATTATTATATGGATTGGTTATAAGTTTTCTACTTTCGAACTTATTTCCATCGGTCATGTTACCGCCTAATTCTTTTGTAGGATTTGGTCCTGTAATAATCGGTTTACTAGTTGGTGTTCGATTTAATAGAGAGGTACTCGCTCAATTATTTACAGTAGGGCATACGATAGTTTTCATCATGTTGGCGTTTATCATGACCGCTTTTGTAAACGCTTACTTATTTTCTTTAGTCACTCGATTAGATTATTCTACAAGTCTTTTAGGGACAGTTCCTGCAGGTGCTGCCGAAATGGCTGCGACTGCTTTTTCTTTAGATATATCAGCTACATTAATAGCAAGTATGCATGTTTATCGGGTAGTTTTTTTGTTTATTATTTTACCGTTTTTCATTAAATACTCTAAAGGGAAATGGGAGAAGAGCGGAAAGTGATATAAATATTATTTTAAAGTGGGGGTATAAAAGAATGAAGAAAAAATGGCTATTATTTTTAAGTGTTTTATCATTTACATTAATTTTAGTTGCATGTGGCGATAATGAGAAGACAGAAGCGCCAAGTACAGATGGAGGGTCAGAAGAGGCAACAGATTGGAAACCATCAAAGCCAATTGAGATTATTGCGCCAGCTGGAGCAGGTGGCGGATGGGATACAACAGCTAGAACAGTAGCAAAAGTTTTGGAGGAGCAAAAAATCGTTGAACAACGTTTTGCAGTTGTGAATAAACCGGGTGGAGGAGGATCTATTGGTTGGTCATATATAAAATCGAAAGATACAGATGACCATTTACTCTTCCCTACGTCACCACCGATTATGTTTGTGCCCCTAAATAATCAATCGGATTTAGGTCATAAAGACTTTACACCAATTGCAGCTTTAACAGCAGACTATGGTGCATACATTGTTAGCGCCGATTCACCTTATGAAAATATGAATGATTTGATTGAAGCGATGAAAAATGATCCTACATCAGTTTCGGTTGTTGGTGTGTCATCACCGGGAAGTATGGATCATATGCAATTCATTAAATCTGTTGGGGTTGCAGGAGTAGATGTGAAGGATGTTAAATACGTATCAGCACAAGATGGAAATGCAATGACAATGTTATTAGGAGGACAAGTTGATGTGATGTCGACTGACGTAGGGGAAGCTGTAGAACAATATCGAGCTGGAAATATTCGTGTATTAGCTATTACAGCGCCTGAACGTTTACAAGATGAAATCGTATCAGAATTTCCGACACTAATTGAACAAGGAATTGATGACTCGTTTATTATTTGGCGCGGTATGATGGGGCCAGGAAACATGAGTCCTGAGGCAGCAAAGTTTTATGAAGCAGCTCTTAAAGAGATGAGTGAAACAGATGAATGGAAACAAGAGTTAGAAAGGTATGGATGGGAACCAAATTGGATGGGAAGTGAAGAGTTCAAAAAGTTCCTAGATGAGCAGTATGATACAATTGAAAAATTAATGATTGATATTGGATTACGAGAACAAAATTAAAAGGTAGCGAAGTGAGTACACTCACTTCGCTACTCTTGTAAAGAGGTGAAAATATGGTCAATACAACAGATAGAAAAATATCTATTGTACTATTCTTATTTGCGTTATTATATTTATTTTTAAGTTATCAGTTACCTAATTTTGAGTATGCTTTAATAGATTCTGACATATTACCGAAAGGGTTAGGTTTTTTATTAATTGTTTTATCTATTATTTTATTTATACAAAATAAAGAGGAATCAGAAGCAGAAAAAATAAAGAGGCAAATAAAAAAAGAAGATTTAATTTTATTAATTGCAACGATTGTATCTTTATTAGCATATGTTACTTTGTTTGAAATACTTGGCTTTGTAGTAACTACGATTTTATTTTTAGTGATCACCATGAGAATGTATGGTTATTCAAATTGGAAAATATCAATGGTTGTTTCTATAACATTTACATTTGTTTTATATTTTTCGTTTAATTATATTTTGAAAATATATTTGCCACAAGGAATTTTACCATTTTAACTAGATTGGGGTGAAAAAAATGGGAGCATTTGAAAGTGTTCTTTATGGTTTTCAGGTAGCATTGACACTTGAAAACATTATGTATGTATTTTTAGGGGTATTGGCAGGAACTGTAATAGGTATGTTGCCGGGGTTAGGTCCCATTAGTGCGATCGCAGTAATGATTCCATTGAGCTATGGTATGGAACCAGCTTCCGCTTTGATTTTGATGGCAGGTGTTTATTATGGAGCAGTGTTTGGTGGGTCTACATCGTCTATTTTATTAAATGCTCCAGGGGTAGCTTCGACAGTTGCAACATCATTTGATGGTTATCCGATGGCACAGCAAGGTAAAGCAGGAAAAGCTTTAGCAACGGCTGCGATAGCTTCCTTCTTTGGAGGCACTGTAGCGACAATTGGATTGATGTTAGTAGCACCTCAATTATCGAAACTCGCAATTACATTTGGACCAAGTGAATATTTTGCTTTAATGTTACTAGGTTTGACAGCAATAGCATCACTCTCTGATGGTTCAGTTGTAAAAGCATTTATGTCAGCGACTGTAGGTATTATGGTAGCTACTATTGGAATAGATGCTCAAACAGGGACTCAACGCTTTACATTTGGAAGTGCTAATTTGCTAGATGGTGTTGACTTTTTAGTTATAGCTCTTGGGCTTTTCGCATTAGCAGAAGTTACTACTTTGATTATTTCCAGGAAAGAAAGTTTATTTAAAAAAGGAGAAAATAGTATCGGGAGTTTGAAAATTGAAAAGTCAGAAGTGAAAGAAATGGCTGCTCCTGTAGGTCGTCAATCTATTCTAGGGTTCTTTATAGGTGTGTTACCAGGAGCGGGAGCTACAATAGCGTCATTTTTAGCATATATATCTGAAAAAAGATTATCGAAAAACCCTGATTCATTTGGAAAAGGAAATATTGTTGGAGTAGCAGCACCAGAATCAGCAAATAATGCTGCTGCAGGAGGGTCATTTGTTCCTTTATTGACACTAGGTATACCTGGTTCAGGAACTACAGCAATTATGTTAGGGGCTCTCTTAGTAGTCGGAGTTCAACCAGGTCCAATGCTTTTAACAGATCACCCAGACGTATTTTGGGGTGTAATTGCTAGTATGTATATAGGGAACATTATGTTGTTAGTATTGAACTTGCCACTGATTCCGTATTTTGCAAAGATTTTATATATACCAAAAGGTATGCTGATTTCATTGATTTTAATCTTTTGTTTAGTGGGTGTCTATGGGGTGAGTTTTAGTAAGTTTGATTTGTATTTATTGATTTTATTTGGGGTTATTGGCTATTTAATGCGGTTATTCTCATTTCCACCAGCACCTTTCATATTAGCATTTATTTTAGGTGGAATGATGGAACAATCATTCCGTCAAGCTTTATCTATATCTAATGGTAGCTATGCAATTTTCTGGGAACGTCCGATTTCTTTAGGATTAATAATTACGGCATTTATTTTCTTGGTTTTACCATATGTGCTCACTATGTTTAAAAAGAAATTTAAAGTTGTGTAAAGTGACTTTTCAAAAAGGTTTGACAAATAAAAAAGCGTCACCTATAATTGAGTCACATTAAATTCGAAAGAACGAAATACTTCCAAACTTTATATTTTACTTATCAAGAGCGACCGAGGGATAGGCCCGATGACGTCCAGCAACCCCTAATTTATTAGGAAGGTGCCAACTCCTACAGAATATTTATTCTGAAAGATAAGCGAAGGCAAATGATAATTTGACTGCTTCTTTCAGTAAATGAGAGAAGCAGTTTTTTTATTTTGGAACATGAATTTCGGAATCATTCGAAAAAGAAAGAGGAGAAAAAGATGAAAAAATTATTTCGTATGAGCTTACTACTCGTCATTTCAGCTTTATTGTTAGCAGCATGTGGCGGCGATAAAGAAGAAGAGAGTAAAGCGTTAAGTGAAGATAAAGTGTTGGTCGGTGTGACAGGTGGACCACACGAACAAATTTTTGAAGTCGTGAAAGAAGTAGCGGCGAAAGATGGTTTAGACGTAGAGTTAAAAGTATTCTCGGATTATATTATGCCAAACAAAGCATTAGCGGAAGGTCAACTTGATGTGAATAGCTATCAACATAAACCTTTCATGGATAAATTTAACGAAGATCACGGAACAGATCTCGTTGCGGCAGTTCCTACAATTTTAAGTGCAATCGGTGTATATTCAAACGAAATTGACGATATCGCAGACGTTCCAGAAAACGCGAAAATCGGTATTCCGAACGACCCTTCAAACGGTTCACGTGCACTCGTATTATTTGAAAAAGCAGGACTCATTAAATTAGACGATGCGAAACGCGATAATGCAACACCGTTAGACGTCGTGGAAAACGAGAAAAATGTATCATTCGTTGAATTAGACGCGGCACAATTACCATTGATGTTAGACGAAGTGAACTTAGCCGTCATTAACGGTAACTTCGCTGCATCACACGGATTAAATCCATCGACAGATTCCATTTATACAGAATCAATAGATTCACCATATGTGAACTACATCGTCGTACGCAAAGAGAATGAAAATGATGCGGTAATTGAAAAGTTACGTAAAGCATACCATTCAGATGAAGTGAAACAATTTATTGAAGAAGAGTTTAAAGGTTCTTATTTACCAAAATGGTAGGATGTAAATGAAGAACGATTTCAATCTACTTATCCAGAGTGACTGAGGGACAGGCCCGATGACTTCCAGCAACCGACTTTCGAAAGAGAGCAAGGTGCTAATTCCTGCAAATCAAATGATTTGAAAGATAAGTTTTTTTAAATAAAATCACCGGAGTAGAACGCAATCATTCTTCATTTTTCATAAATAAATGAAAATGAAGGAGAATGACAATGAGAGTATTACAATATGTTGGGTTAGTATTTTTTGCACTGTTGTTAACGGCTTGTGGAGATAAAGCGAGTGAGCCATTGAGTGAAGAAAAAGTGGTCGTCGGTGTAACCGCAGGACCACAAGAACAAATTTTCAACGTCGTGAAAGAAGTGGCAGCTGAAGATGGTTTAGAAGTGGAACTGAAAGTGTTCTCGGATTATATTATGCCGAATACAGCACTAGCAGAAGGTCAACTTGATTTAAATAACTATCAACATCAACCGTTTATGAATAAATTCAATGAAGATCACGGAACGGATTTAGTAGCTGTCATCCCGACGGTACTGAGTGTAATGGGTGTTTATTCTGAAAAAATTTCAGACATTCAAGATACTCCGTCGGGCGCTAAAATCGGAATTCCGAATGATCCAACGAACGGGGCGCGTGCGCTCATGTTACTTGAAGAAGCGGGACTCATTACGCTCGATGAAAAAAAGCGTGACACCGCTACACCTTTAGATGTCATCGACAATGAGCGCTCACTACAATTCGTTGAACTAGAAGCGTCTCAACTACCGCTCATGTTGAAAGAAGTGGACGTTGCGGTGATTAATGGTAACTACGCAGCATCACATGGTTTAACGTTAACGGAAGATGCGATTTATGCAGAATCGACAAACTCACAATATGTGAACTACGTTGTCGTGCGTAAAGAGAACGAGCACGATCCAGTCATTGAAAAAATTAAACGAGCGTATCACTCCGAGCGAGTGAAGCAATTTATTGAAGAAGAATTTCAAGGTTCATATTTACCAGCTTGGTAAGAAGGGAGAAGGCGTCATGATTCAATTACGCAATGTCGTCAAAACATTCGACACGAAACAAGGTGTCGTCGAAGCAGTAAAAGATGTGAATCTCCACGTAAAAAAAGGCGAGATTCACGGAGTAATCGGTTATAGTGGTGCGGGAAAAAGTACGTTAATTCGTTGCGTAAATTTATTAGAGCGTCCGACATCTGGAGAAGTCATCATTAATGGAATCGAATTGACTTCTTTAAAACTTCCCCAATTACGCGAAGTCCGACAAAATATCGGCATGATTTTCCAAAGCTTCAACTTATTAAAAACAGCGACAGTCTTTGAAAACATTACGATTCCACTGCGCTTGTTAAACATTTCTAACGAAGAAGCGAATGAGCGTGCAGAACGTTATTTAGAAATTGTCGGTCTGTCTGAACGTAAAAATGCTTATCCGAGTCAGTTATCAGGAGGACAAAAACAGCGTGTAGCGATCGCTCGTGCTTTATCTCAAGAACCTGAAGTGTTATTGAGCGACGAGTCGACGAGCGCGCTCGATCCTGAAACGACGGATTCTATTTTAGATTTATTGTTGAAAATTAATAAAGAATTAGGCATTACCATTTTGCTCATTACACATGAAATGAACGTCATTCAAAAGATTTGTGATCATGTGTACGTGATGGAGCAAGGACAAGTGATTGAAGAAGGCACGACGATTGAGTTATTTACGAAACCGAAAAATCCGACGACGCAAAAGTTTTTAAATGCGGTTTCTCAACGTCAGCTTGCGCCAGCTTTAATCGAACAGTTAACGTTAGACGGTTATATTTTGCGCTTAACGTTCGTCGGTGATGCGACAGGAGATCCGTTAATCGCGTCATTAACAGAGAAGTTTCATGTGAAACCGAATATTTTATCAGCAAACATTATTGAACTGAAAAATGGCATAGTCGGCAACTTAGTCATTCATTTAGAAGGACAACGTGATGAAACGATTGTCCAATATTTAACAGCGAACGGCGTATACGTAGAGGAGGTCTTGTAAGATGGGAGAATTTACAGCGAAATGGGGCCCGCTCATGTGGCAAGCCCTCATCGAAACTTTCCAAATGACATTAATTTCACTCGTATTTTCTGTCATCATTGGGATGACTTTAGGCGTATTGCTCGTCTTAACGAGACCGAATGCGTTATTTGCGAATAAATTTGTTTACAACGTCTTAAATATTTTAGTAAATATCGTGCGTTCTGTACCGTTTATCATTTTGCTTTTCTTCATCATTCCATTTACGAAAGCAATCGTCGGTACGATCATCGGTGTAAAAGGGGTAATCGTACCACTCGTCGTTTATACATCACCGTACATCGCACGCTTGATGGAGTCAGCACTTCTTGAAGTCGACCCAGGAGTAATCGAAGCTTATACAGCGATGGGTGTAAAACGTCGTAAAATCGTATGGAATGTTTTAATTCGTGAAGCACGTCCTGCAATTATTTTAGGACTAACGATCGCGACAGTTAGCTTAATCGGAGCTACTGCGATGGCTGGTTTAGTCGGAGCGGGAGGACTTGGAGACTTGGCATACCGTTACGGTCACATTCAATACGAAGTTGAAGTTATGTATGCGACAGTATTCATTTTAATCATTCTCGTTCAAGGAATTCAGTCGCTCGGAAACTATTTTGCATCAAAATTAAAACGAGATTAAGGAAAGGTGAGGAACGATGAGTAAACGAGTAGAAGACGCATTTTTTAAAAAGGTGACGGCAGCAAAAACAGATTTTCCGGTAGGGGTGGAAGCTCTTTATGAAGCTGCGCAAAAGAAATTCGAAAAAAATCCATTCGGCTACATTTATTCTGGAGCGAGTGGAGAAGAGACGTTGCGTAACAACCGTCGTGCTTTTGAGCGTTGGGCAATCGTTCCTCGTTTTTTAACCGACGTGTCTGAAGTGGATACATCGGTTACGTTGTTCGGTAAAACATATGACACACCTATTTTATTTGCGCCTGTCGGTATGCAAAAGCTGGCGCATGAAGAGGCGGAACTAGCATCGAGTCGCGCAGCAGCGAAATTTGGAATTCCGTTTATTCAAAGTACGGTATCGAGCTATTCGATTGAGTCTATACAAGAAGCGACAAACGATAGTCCGAAGTGGTTCCAATTGTATTGGTCGACAGTGGACGAAGATTTACCGAAAAGTATGGTGCAACGTGCTGAACGAGCTGGCTATGAAGCGATCGTTTTAACGATTGATACGGTGCGCATCGGTTGGCGTGAAACGGATTTACGCAATCAGTTCTCACCATTAAAAGGCGGTCTCGGTAAAGCGAATTACGTGGAAGATCCTGTATTCCAACGCAGTTTACGCGATGACTCAGAAGAAGCGTTAATCGATGCGCTCGTTCAACATGTTCATCACCCGACACTCGGTTGGGAGCAGATTGAAAAGCTTCAAAGTTGGACGAAGTTACCGATTGTTTTAAAAGGGATTTTGCATCCAGAAGATGCGAAAGAAGCAGTCGCACGCGGTATCGACGGTATCGTCGTCTCCAATCATGGTGGACGTCAATTAGACGGTGTTATCGCGAGTTTAGATGCATTGCCTGCTGTTGTAGAGGCGGTGGACGGACGTATACCTGTTTTGTTCGATAGCGGGATTCGTAGTGGTGTCGACGTTGTCAAAGCGTTAGCACTAGGAGCAGATGCTGTCTGTGTCGGTCGACCATATATTTATGCATTAGGGATTGATGGAGAACGTGGCGTCACAACATGGGTTGAACATTTATTAGAAGAAATGACGGCATCCATTGCGCTAGCGGGGGCAAATAGCGTCAAACAAGTTCGCCATCTCACTTTAGTAGAAAATAAATAAAAGCAGTCGGGCATTTGCGTGCCTGACTGCTTTTTACGTCTAATTAATTTGTTGATTTTTTGGCGAACATTAATTGTAAGTCGTGTCCCGCTCTCGTTTTTTGAAGTTGTTTTACGAGAAGTAAACCGAGTATCGCTCCACTTAAACTAGAGAAGAAAAATCCTGGGACGAAGAAGAATGCCCCGAACTCTGTGCCCATTAACAATTTCGCATACGGTACGGCAAATAAAGAAGCGATGAGTCCTGTTCCGATTATTTCACCCGTTACAGCAGCCCAGCTTTTTTTGAATTTTTTATAAAGAACGCCTGCTAAAAATGCGCCGATCATACCGCCTGGAAATGCAAGTAACGAGCCAGTGCCGATAATGACACGGATGAGCGCTGCAAGAAACGCGATTAATACGCCTGGTCCAGTGCCGAGCATCATCGCAGCAATCACGTTAATCGCATGTTGGACAGGGAAAGCGCGCGCTGGTCCGAGTGGGAATGAAACGAACGTTGACCCGACGACAGCAATTGCCGCAAATAAAGAAATTAAAATCATTTTTCGAATTTTATCATTTTGCATCGTTAATCACTTCTTTCATAGTAGAGGCGAGTTTTTCTGTCGCCTCTTTTGGATTAGGTGCGCTAGCGATCGCAGAAATAATTGAAATTCCATCCGCTCCAGCTTCGATTGCTGGTGCGAAATTGTCTGCTTGTAATCCACCGATTGCGACGATAGGGAATTGTGCGAAATGTTGTCTCGTTTCTTGAATTGCTTTAGTACCCGCAACAGGATTCGTATCTAATTTTGTCGTTGTCGCGTATATAGGTCCCATTCCGATATAGTCGGCTCCCGCTTCAATCGCTGCTTTCGACTCTTGTAAAGTGTGACTCGAAACACCGATTATTTTGTCTGAGCCAAGCTTTTGACGCACGACTCCTGCATCGAGGTCGTCTTGTCCGACGTGCACACCGTCCGCTCCAATTTCAATCGCTAAATCGACATCGTCATTGACGATAAACGGAACGTTCGCTTGCTTGCATAGACGGAAGCAGTCACGCGCAAATTGTTTTTTTGCTTCGCCTGTTAATGCGTCATCTCCTTTTTCGCGGAATTGAAACATCGTAATACCACCATCGATCGCTTGCTGTAAGACGTCGAGCGGTTCATGAGAGCCACAATTGTTACTTCCCATAATGAAGTAGATACGAAGCGCTTCTTTTATATTCATTCGACATGAATCTCCTTTTCCATGCGGTCTTGTACGTAGCGGTATGCGCCATGGTTAGTCGGACCGTGACCGCTGCCTAATTGTAAGTCTTCTTCAATCGCTGCTTGAATGAATGATTTTCCGACGATTAATGCATCTTTCAGTGACATTCCTTTCGCTAAAGAAGCGGTAACTGCCGCAGAAGATGTACATCCTGTTCCGTGCGTATTATCGGTATCGATACGTTTTGATGTCATGGAGAATGACGTACCATCTTGTAAAAATACGAAATCTTTCGCGAACTCAGGGTCTTTACTATGTCCGCCTTTCATCCATACACCTTTTGCCCCTAAAGCTAGAATGCGCTCCGCCGCCGCTGCAATATCGTCTTCCGTTACAATTTCCATATTTGCGAGCACTTCCGCTTCAGGAATGTTTGGCGTAATAATTGTAGCGAGTGGTACGAGTTCCTTTTTTAAAGCATCGACTGCTTCTTGTTGAAGCAATGATGCGCCACCTTTCGCAATCATTACCGGGTCGATGACGATATTTTGAACATTGTATTGTTTGAACTTCTCAGCGACGATTTGAATAATTTCAGCAGAAAATAGCATTCCAGTTTTCACCGCGTCTGGGCGTAAGTCTGTCATGACCGCATCGATTTGGCTTTCGATCATATCGATATCGATCGGTTGAACCCCGTGCACCCCTAACGTATTTTGAGCTGTGATCGCTGTAATGGCAGATGTACCGAACGTTCCGAGCTCTTGGAATGTTTTTAAGTCCGCTTGAATCCCTGCACCTCCGCCACTATCTGAACCTGCGATTGTCATTGCGATTTTCACCATTTATAATTCCTCCATTTGTAAGTAATTTAAGCATTCCACTTGGAATTGACCGATTCCAGTAGCAGCTTGTCGTGCGTGTTCTGCTACTTTTTTATAAAAACGCACGCCTTGTTGAATCGTTTCTGCGTCTGTATTCACTGTTGCGAAAGCTGCCACGATCGTTGTGAGCACGCATCCTGCTCCAGTCACTTGCTTCATCCACGGGTCGCCACCTGTTATTTCAAACATCTGTCGTGCGCTAACGACGAGGTCTGTCGCTCCAGTGACGACGACGATTGCATCATATTTTTCGGCAACAAATCGTGCCATTTCTTGTACATTCGCTTCGCCACTTCCTGCATCTACTCCTCGTGCTTCCCATTGCTCGCCGGCGATCGCAGCGAGCTCACCTGCATTGAGGCGAAAAGCTGTCGGATTAACGACTTGCAATAAACGTTGACACATCGCTAAGCGAGAACGGATTGCACCGACACCAACAGGATCGATGACGACGGGAATCCCTCGTTCGTTCGCCTTTTGTCCTGCACGCGTCATCGCGAGTTCCGAGTGTTGTTGGAGCGTCCCAAAATTTAATACGAGCGCATCTGCAAAGCTCGTCACTTCAGTCACTTCGTCAGCTAAATCCGCCATGATCGGCGAAGCTCCTAATGCGAGTAGAGCGTTCGCTTGAAAGTTTGCCGTTACATAATTCGTAATACAGTGGATGACTGGTTTGTTTTTTCGTATGTGTTGTAGTGCTGTCATAAGCAATCTCCCTTTCATAAAAAAATCCTTCTCATTCTAAGTAGAAGAAGGAGAAGGATTTAACACCATGTGAAAAATACCCACTTTCCTCCGATGGTATCAACCATATCAGGTTCAAAGAGTACGTCTCAGCCCGCGGGCGCCCCTAGTGGTAAACTCGTATGCGTTTGTACATTTACTATACCATACAGTGAAAAGAAGAAACAAAGTTTTTGACAGAACGAAAAATCCTTGTTATGATATATCTTGAATTCAAGATAATGAAAGAGAGGAGAGAAGAATATGAAAATGGAAGGGATTCACCACATTACAGCGATTGTCGGTCATCCAGAACAAACGGCTCGTTTTTATGGGGATGTATTAGGGTTGCGACTCGTGAAAACGACAGTGAACTTTGATGATCCGACGACGTATCATTTGTACTTCGGCGATAGTGAAGGTAGTCCAGGCTCGATTATGACGTTCTTTAATTGGATGAATGATTATCGAGGAAAGCGCGGCAACGGACAAGTAGGCATTACATACTTTTTAATACCGCAAGGGAGCTTCGCATTTTGGCAAGAGCGATTACAGTCAAAACAAATTCAAACGAAAGTCGTTGAAAGCTTCGATGAAAGGCAACTTCATTTTGAAGATGAACATGGATTACAACTCGCTTTAATCGAACGACATATCGCGGTGACGAACGATTGGGAAACGGCAGAAATACCGTCCGAATATGCTATTCAAAAGTTCGGCGGTGCTCTTTTATATACAGGGAATATTGAAGCGACGAAACGATTACTTGAACAACAATTCGGTTATGTTTCACGTGGAACATTTGGAGAAAAGGAACGATTCATTTTGGAGGAGAACTCGGAAGAAACGATCGACCTCTATTCTTTAGATGGAGAACGTGGAAGTTTTGGAATTGGTACGGTACATCACATCGCATGGCGTACGAAAGATGCCAAAGAACAGCTCAAGTGGCAACAGCAATTACAAGCGCATTACAATGTAACACCTGTTCAAGATCGTGACTATTTCGAGTCGATATACTTCCGAGAGGGTGGAGGAATCGTTTGTGAAATTGCGACAGATGAACCTGGATTTTTCATCGACGAAACGGATGAAGCTTTAGGATCAACTTTACAATTGCCGACACAGTATGAACAAAATCGTGCTGTAATCGAGTCTCATATCGTTCCATTTCAACGTCCGAGTGGAAAACGCTCTTCTCATTAAATCGTAACACTCTTTATTATTTTGAATACACAATAGAACTTATTTAAAAGGAGATTATAAACATGACAAACGTAGCAATTATTTATTACAGTTCAACAGGTACAAACTATAAAATGGCACAATGGGCAGCAGAAGGTGCAAAAGAAGCAGGAGCATCGGATGTTCGTGTATTAAAATTACGAGAAACAGCACCAGAAGGCGCAATTGATTCAAATCCAGCATGGCGCGCTCACGTAGATGCGACGAAAGAAATTCCGACAGTTACATTGGAAGATTTAGAGTGGGCAGATGCGATTATTTGGAGCGTACCGACACGTTTCGGTAACGTACCGAGCCAATTCCAAAACTTTATCGATACGACAGGCGGCTTATGGTTCCAAGGGAAATTAGCGAATAAAGTAGTCAGTGCGATGGCGAGCGCTGGAAACGCAAACGGTGGTCAAGAAGTGACGGTTCACTCGATCTATACGACGATGTACCATTGGGGTGCAATCGTAACAGCACCAGGTTTTGTAGATCAATCTGCATACGCAGCAGGTGGAAACCCATACGGTACGAGCGCGACAGTATCACAAGAAGGTGAAATTGTAGAGCAAGTAGAAGAAGCAGTGAAAGCACAAGCGCGTCGTACGACAGAAGTAGCAAAAGCGACAGCGAGTCTCCGCGCATAATAAAAAGAGTCGAACGGAATTCCGTTCGACTCTTTTTTTATTATTTTGTTTGACACTTACTTTCTTGAATGACAAGGTCGAATAAAATATCGATTCCTTTACATAAATCTTCAATCTCCGTCCATTCTTTTGGAGAGTGGCTAATCCCTTTATGACTTGGAACGAAAAGGATTGTCGAAGGGACATGTTTAGCGAAGATCATCGCATCATGTCCAGCTCCACTATGCATGTCCATAAATGTATATTTTCTTTCTTTACAACTTTGTTTTAAATAATCATTCATAATTTTATCCATTTTTATCGGTTCGACTTGCAATTTATCCATTAATTTTACTTGGATTTCTTCCGTTTCATGAAGTTTTAAATAATCGTACAGTCGCTCTGTCGCAATATGCAGCGATTCATTTGTGCTTGAACGCAAATCAATCATAAATTCGACTGTATGTGGAATGACATTCGCACCGTTCGGATACACTTCTAAATGGCCAACTGTAATGACCGTTCCTGCTTCTGTTTGGTCGTGAATGAGTGTCGGTAAGTTTGCGATAATTTTACTTGCGGCGACAAGTGCATCTGCTCGTAAATCCATCGGAGTCGTACCGGCATGTCCTGCTTCACCTATTACTGTGATAGCGAGTTGCCTTAATCCGACGATACTTTCGACGATGCCGATATCGACTTCACTATTTTCTAAAAGAGGTCCTTGTTCAATATGAAGTTCAATATATCGAGCGATGGTATCGATAGGTCGTGCTTTTCTTTGAGGGAGAGTTAGTCCGCTTTGCTCAATCGCTTCAACTGTCGTCAAGCCATCGAATCCGACGAGTTGTTCGAATTGTTCTACAGGTAATTCACCTAATATGCTACGAGAGCCGATTAGACCTCCAGGAAAACGAGCACCTTCTTCTTCAACGAGTGCTACAAATTCAATCGTCTGTTTCGGTTGGAAGTCGTGTTCGGCAAAGAGAGTTGCCACTTCTAAAGCAGCGATGACTCCCGCAGTGCCATCAAAAGCTCCTCCATTCGGAACAGAATCAAAATGAGAGCCTACTAATATAGAAGGGAGAGATGAGTCTGTCCCGACTAACTTTCCGTAAATATTTCCGAAGCCATCTTCTTCTATGTCTAAATGAGCCTCTTTCATAATTTGTATTATTTTGTTACGTGCTTGCACATGTTCGTTTGAATATGTGAGACGAGTCACACCTTCAGACGGAGTAGCTGAAAATTGTTGAAATGTTTGAATCCATTGTTGAACCCGCGTACGGTTACTTTGCACAATGAGCCCTCCTCTTATAAATATCTTACTCCTTCAAAGTTAGCATGAAATTTTAAAAATGAAAAGTTTTGTCACAAAGTGCTGAACGAGCAAAAAAGCGACTTAAAGACACTTACGCTTTAGTAAAGTAAAGAAAGATTCAGAAAATATGAAAATAAGAAAAAACTTAACAAAAAGTTTGTTGAAAAGCTCTCGTTTCTATATTAATATTGTAAACATTCATACAGAGAAGATGATTTTCAATCTGTTTTAATACAAAGAATTTAAAAAAGAGGTAGGATGATGAGATGAACACAGTATGGGCAAAAATGTGGGATTGGCATGACCAAACGAAACGCATCTTTTCCATGTTTTCTTTGAAAAAAGAAAACGCTTTAGAAGCACAACAGGAAATGGCTCAACAGACAAATGAAAACGATAACAAAAATGATCACTCTAAACCCCCAAGAGGACGTACGAGTACACAAAATATCGGATTGTTGTTAGGGCCGGCTTTATTTTTATTAACGTTATTATTTTTATCACCAGAAGGAATGTCTCAAGAAGCATTAGCTGTTTTAGCGAGTACGCTTTGGATTGCGACATGGTGGGTAACGGAAGCGATTCCGATTCCGGCGACATCTCTATTACCCCTCATTTTGTTTCCGCTTTCAGGAGCGGTAGAAGGCTCGGTTGCAAGTTCATATGCAGACAATACGATCTTTTTATTTTTAGGTGGATTTATTATCGCGCTTGCGATGGAAAAATGGAATTTACACCGTCGTATCGCCCTTAATATTATTTTATTCGTCGGTACGAGTACGCAACGCCTCATTTTAGGATTTATGGTCGCGACTGGATTCCTCTCTATGTGGATTTCGAACACAGCGACAGCGATGATGATGATGCCGATTGGAATGGCAATTATCGCACACGTCGATACGGCAATTAAAGAAAATGCGGCAGAAACGAACTTCGGTAAAGGCTTAATGCTCGGAATCGGATATTCTGCATCGATCGGTGGACTCGGTACATTAATTGGTACACCACCGAACACGATTTTCGCAGGTGTTGTCGACAAAATGTACGGAATCGATATTTCATTCGCAAAATGGATGTTGTTCGGGGTTCCGATTTCAGTTGTTTTAATGTTTTTAGTTTGGCTTTATTTAACGAAAATAGCTTTCCCATTGAAATTAAAAGAAATTCCTGGAGGGAAAGAAGTTATTGTAAAAGAACGTGATTTATTAGGGAAAATGTCGAAAGAAGAACGTCTTGTCTTATTCGTCTTCGCATTCGCTGCATTTTTCTGGATTACGCGTACGTTTATCGCAAAAGTAGAATTTGCGAGCATCGGAGAATTTTTCGCACTTCGTGTGAATGATACGACAATCGCGATTGTTGCTGCTTTATTGCTCTTCATTTTACCGTCTAAAAAGACGCGTACAGGTGGTTTAGTCACTTGGGAAGATGCGGTGAAAGTTCCTTGGGGAATTTTACTGTTATTCGGTGGTGGTTTAGCGATTGCTACAGGATTCAAAGACTCAGGTCTTGCTCAGTGGATCGGTGAACAGTTAACGATTTTACAAGATGTCAATTTAATTATCGTCATTGCTATCGTCGCAACACTCGTCCTCTTCTTAACAGAAGTGACATCGAATACAGCGACAGCGACGATGATGTTCCCAATTATGGCTGCTTTAGCAGTAGCGCTTGAAGTGCATCCATATGCTTTAATGATCGCAGCGGGAGTAGCCGCTTCATGTGCGTTCATGTTACCTGTCGCAACACCACCGAACGCAATTGTTTTCGGTTCAGGCTTGTTGAAAATTAACGACATGGTGAAAGCAGGATTTTGGATTAATATTTTCTGTATATTCCTCATTACAGCGAGCATTTATATTTTATTACCACTCGTATGGGGAATCGACCTTCACACATTACCAGAGGAAATGAAAGTATTTTTAGATGAATAATTGAGAAATGAGAACTGCAACGAATCGTTGCAGTTCTCATTTTTAATTGGATATAAAATAATAAATTAAATAAAACATAGTTAAAATAACATTTAAAACATAAAAATAGATTGTTGAAACAAATAAATTGTCTTTCAGTATGAATATTTGTTATTATTAAAATAACGAATGTATGTAAACGCTTACAATAATTCGTGTATAGAATAGTAAACTCAAGGAGGAATGAACAATGGCTGAAACAAAGGTATATGTGAATCCGAATGAAGAAGGATCGCTCGTCCATTTCAAAGAGAAATACGACAACTTCATCGGAGGAAAATGGGTTGCACCGGTCAAAGGACAATATTTTGAAAACGTCACACCAATCACAGGACAAGTATTTACGAAAGTCGCTCGCTCTACGTCAGAAGACATCGAACTCGCTCTCGATGCTGCACATGCTGCGAAAGATGCTTGGGGAACGACATCGGTACAAGAACGTGCGAACATTTTGTTGAAAATCGCAGATCGACTGGAAGATAACTTAGAATTGTTAGCTGTTGCTGAAACTTGGGATAACGGGAAAGCTATACGCGAAACGTTGAATGCAGATATTCCGCTCGCGATCGACCATTTCCGCTACTTTGCGAGTGCGATACGCGCGCAAGAAGGTGGCCTTAGTCAAATTAATAACGATACGGTCGCTTATCATTTCCATGAGCCGATCGGAGTCGTCGGTCAAATTATTCCGTGGAACTTCCCAATTTTAATGGGTGTGTGGAAATTAGCACCTGCGCTCGCTGCAGGAAACTGTGTCGTTTTAAAACCAGCAGAACAGACGCCTGCTTCGATTATGGTCATGATGGAGTTAATCGAAGACTTACTACCAGCAGGAGTCGTCAATATCGTGAATGGATTCGGTTTAGAAGCAGGTAAACCGCTTGCGACGAATCCACGTATCGGCAAAATTGCTTTCACAGGAGAGACGACGACCGGTCGCCTCATCATGCAATATGCGACGGAAAACATTATACCGGTCACACTCGAACTTGGCGGCAAGTCGCCGAATATTTTCTTCGAAGATGTGATGGCACAAGATGACGGCTTTTTAGATAAAGCGGTCGAAGGACTCGTCATGTTCGCTTTAAACCAAGGGGAAGTATGTACGTGTCCATCGCGTGCACTCATCCATGAATCGATTTACGATCAGTTTATGGAGCGGGCATTGGAACGTGTCAAACAAATTAAAGTAGGAAACCCGCTAGATCCGACCGTCATGATGGGCGCTCAAGCTTCGACAGAGCAACTGGAGAAAATTTTATCGTACATCGATATCGGAAAACAAGAAGGCGCGGAATGTTTAATCGGTGGCGAACAAAATCAATTGGACGGAGATTTAAAAGATGGTTATTACGTGAAGCCTACAATTTTTAAAGGCGATAATAAAATGCGTATTTTCCAAGAAGAAATTTTCGGCCCGGTTCTTTCGGTAACGACATTCAAAACGAAAGAAGAAGCACTTGAAATTGCGAATGACACACTTTACGGATTAGGAGCAGGTGTTTGGACGCGCGATATGACGACAGCGTATCGTATGGGACGTGGCATTCAAGCAGGACGTGTTTGGACGAATACGTATCACCAATATCCAGCACACGCAGCGTTCGGCGGATATAAATTATCAGGAATCGGAAGAGAAAATCATTTAATGATGTTAAGTCACTATCAACAGACGAAAAACTTACTCGTTAGCTATGCGGATGGACCACAAGGCTTTTTCTAAAAAGAGGTGGTAACAATGGACGTACAACGTGTCGTTGCGACAGAAGCAGCGTTGAAGCTCATCGGTTTTTTGCGTGAAAAACACGGGCCACTCATGTTTCACCAATCGGGTGGGTGCTGTGATGGATCGAGTCCGATGTGCTATCCAGCAGGAGAATTTTATATTGGCAGTCAAGATGTGTTGCTCGGTCATATCGGAGAGACTCCGTTTTACATGCATAAAAGTCAGTTTGAGTATTGGCAACATACGCAATTAATTATCGATGTCGTAGATGGAAGAGGAGGGGTGTTTTCTTTAGAAGGTGTAGAAGGAAAGCGATTTTTAACACGTTCGCGTATTTTTACACCAGAAGAAAATGCACAGTTACAACAAAATATTTAAATTTCCAAGTCTTGATAATATGTTTCAATCCTAACTTATAAGGGTAATAGACAATTAATGGTAAACTAGTCGCGAAGCCTTTAGAAAAGAAAGAGGAGTGATTGAGATGAGAAAATGTGAAATTCAATATGAACCGAAATTTGAAAATGTAAAAGATAAATTGCCAGAGGAAAAAGATAAAATTTTCAATATGATCGGTGAAGGTGGACCGGTTTACGTTGAGAAAAAAGAAGTTTGCGATGACGGTGAAGAAAAATTAGAAGACATTAAAGTATCTCAATAGAGTAGGAAAGTGTATAGGGTGAATTCACTCTGTACACTTTTTTTGTGTAATGTCTTGTCAACCCGTAACATAGATAGAAAGAAGATAGGAGGAGAAAGATAAAGATGAATATTACAATTTTTGGGGCGACTGGGCGTGTCGGTAGCCTCGTCATGCAACGCGCATTGGATGAAGGGCATGCTGTTACTGCTTTTGTAAGAGATGCTTCTCGTCTAAAGCAACAACCGACAAAGCAAGTGATTGGAGACGTCCGTGTGAAAGAGGATGTTTTTCAAGCGATCGAAGGAGCTGATCTCGTCGTTAGTGCCCTCGGGACGGATAAAACGACAACGTTGACAGAGGCGATTCCATCCATTATTGCAGCGATGAAACAATTTGGAGTGAAGCGTATCGTGACGGTCGGGACAGCAGGAATTTTGCAAAGCCGCACAGATTCGTCGAAAGTTCGTTACGAAGCGGGAGACTCGAATCGCAAGCTCACATTCGCTGCGGAAGAACATCATCGTGTGTACGATCAATTAAAAGCGACAAGCCTCGATTGGACGATTGTTTGTCCAACGTACTTGCCAGACGGAGAGGCGACAGGAAAGTACCGTGTCGAAAAAGATCATTTACCAGTCGATGGGAAGATGATTTCAGTCGGGGATACCGCTCAATTTGTGTACGATGAATTAATGAATCAAAAGTTCAATCAGAGCCGTGTCGGTATCGCGTATTAATCATTTTGTTTTGATGTTATAAATCGCGCCATTTCTTCAGGAGTACCGAGGCGACAAGCATCACGTTTACCAAATAATCGGTAACGATATTTCGCAATGATCCGATAAACGATATTGCGAATCGATCGCGGTACGAGAAGTCCAATCGTACCGAGGAAACGATACGGGAATGTTAATTGCTGGGCAATTTTTAAAGCAGCATCGCTATATAAAAAGGCTTCGCCATCTTTAAGTAAAACGAGGCTGTCTACTTCTGGCGACACTCCGTAATGAGCGAGAAGCTGTTGACCAATATCGCTTTGTAAAGAAGCGAATTGAATCGTCTCTGCTTCATTGTGAGCTAAAATAAACTGAACGGCACCATTACATAAATTACAAACACCATCGAATAAAACAATCGGTTGTGTCATGTCCATTCCTTCTTTCATATTTTCTTTCAGTGTAACAGGAAAGTTTAGAATGTCGACATATTCATATGGTAAACTACATATGATGAAGAAACAGTGAAGGAGTAGGTGAGGCTCGTGCGCGTATTTATGTTTATTTTGCCGATTATGTTTATCGTTGGATCATTCAGCTGGTACATTTTAAATAAAGACCATCAAGAAGTGCCACCGACGACGAGAATGTGGTTGTCGATTGCGGCGATGTTTTTAAGTGGAATTTTAGCCTTTTTCTTATTCCCTAAAAATGAAATGCCACCGAAAAAATGAAAAAGTCATCATTTATCACTCAGATAAATGATGGCTTTTTTTAATACGTAAAAGTAAAAGTGTCTGCTTCTTGTTCATTAGGGAGTAGAATTTCAATCGTTAATTCTCTAGTGTCCAGCGGAATTACTTCATAGTAAGCGCGTGCTTTGTAGTGGTTGTTCTCTTTTTCGCCTGTCGTGTAAGAAGCGTAATAGTTCCAATCATTGTCATCTCTTACGGAAAGAATAAAACCTTCGAGCGCCTCTTCATTGAACCCTTCGATTTCGTAATGAAGCGTCGTTGTAATAGGCGATTGTTCGATGGAATGCAAGGTGAACGTATATTCTTTCTGCTCGATTGTTTGTTCAACTTCGATCCGTGTCGTCGGTTGCTTTTCGACTTCGAATTGGAAAGCCCAATCGCCTTCAAACGTCGTTTCATGATCTCCTAAATCATGTTCATAAAATGTGATGCCACCAACATTCCAAGAAATATGAAGCGTTTCGGGCGGAGCTTCTACAAAGTCTGCTTGTGTGCGAAGTTCGACGATCGTTTTATGAGGGGACACTCGATATGATGTTTGTCTGCTCGTTCCAGTGAAAGCTTGCCCATTCCATTGCAAAGGATTTCCGTGGAGATTGACGTACGGTTTGTCGGATGGTTTTTCTGTTTCTACGGAAAGATAGGCTGCGAGAAATGCCCCGTCGTAGACAGCACGTTCGACTTCAATCGTCACTTCACCGTATTGCTGTTTTAAATGTAAAGGAGTGGAAAGTTCCTTATTTCGTTCGTGTATTTCTTTTTCTGTCGGTTCTTCTTTTATGAACAGCGCCACGATGTCTTCCATAAATGGAATCGTTGAAGCGATTGTTGGCGATAAGACGCTTGCACTTACGATAGTCATAAATAATAATGCGATTGCGAGTAATCCTTTTACAAGAGAGGATGTTTTTTTCGTTTGTTTTTGTTGTTGAATATGTGCGATGACTCGTCGTTGTTCTTCTTCTGAAAATGGTAAGGGCTCTAATTGGTCCAATTGTTTACGTTCTCGATCAGTCATCGTCAACCTCTCCTTTCTGAATAGCTTGTTCAATCGTTTTACGTCCTCGATATAGCCTGTTGTCGATACTTGAGACCGATAAATTAAAATGTTCAGCGAGTTCGCGTTGCGAATAAAGTTCATAATATTTTAAATAAAAAATTTGCCGGTCTAACTCATCGAGAACGTTCAAATAGCGGAAAATGCCGCTTTCTTCCTCCGTTGTCGCTCGTTCTGGTAAATGGGCAAGTGGAATTTCTTCTTCTAACCTTCGCTTATATTGTCGGTAATGATCGATCGCGACGTGACGCGCAATCGTGCCGAGCCAATATTTAAATTGTTCGACCTCTCCCTTATAAGTACGGGCGTTATTCCATGCTTTTAAAAAACTATCATTGACACATTCGTCGACTGCAACGGATCCGGCAATCGGTGCGATGATGGAATGACATACTGCTTTAACAAAGCCGCCATATGTATGAACGACAATGGGAAGGCTCGTTTCTTTCTGTTTTTGAAATTGTTTTAGCTCTCGTTTTGTAATCATCGAAACCCTCCTATCTTTTCACTAACTATAACGGACGAAATATCGAATATCTCTCAAGAAAATAAAAATATTTAAGTTAACTTTTTAAAAATAAGTATTGACATAAAAGATGTAAGCGTTTTATGATAGTAATTGAGTTAACTAAAATAATTAGAAGGTGAACGTATTGAATATAATAGCAAATGAAACGAATCGTTTAAATACAGGGCAACAAAAACTCGTCATGATGGTGTATGCAGCAATGTTTGCGGCATTGATGGCGATCGGCGCGAACATTACGACATTTTTACCTTTTCTCGTCGTAGCAGGTGTTCCGATTACGTTGCAAACATTTTTCGCAATATTAGCAGGGCTTTTGCTCGGTAGTCGTGGCGGCGTGCTTGCAACGACATTGTATATGGCACTCGGATTGATCGGTGCTCCTGTACTTGCTGGATTTAAAGGTGGACCAGCACAATTGTTTAGTCCATTTTTCGGGTTTGTCGTATCTTTCATTATCGTAGCTTATGTCGTAGGGAAGATTTCAGAAACGTATCCGACAAAGGTCGGTTTCGTCATTGCAGCGACAGTCGGAACGGTGATCAATTACGTATTCGGAACGACGTGGATGTATTATGCGTGGAAATTTTGGGCGGAGGCGCCAGAAGTATTCAGTTACAAAATCGCATGGCTCGCTCTCGTACCACCGATGCCGAAAGATGCTGTGTTGATGGTCGTTTGTGGATTGCTCGGTTACCGCATTGCTCATATTAAAAGGAGATGAATGGAATGAATTACGCAACATTAGCAGAAGAAGTTTTGAACGGACATGTCATTACAGATGAGGAAGCGCTCGCGATTTTAAATAGTCCCGACCGTGATTTATTAAGTCTTTTAGATGGGGCGTACACGATTCGCCACCATTATTATGGAAACAAAGTGAAGTTAAATATGATCATGAATACGAAATCAGGTTTATGTCCTGAAAACTGTGGCTACTGTGCACAGTCGATTGTTTCAAAGGCACCTGTTGAAAAGTACGCGATGATGAAATCGGATGAAATCGTTGAAGGAGCGGAGCGTGCAGCGGCATCGAATGCTGGTACGTTTTGTATCGTCGCGAGTGGTCGTGGTCCGCGCGATCAAGAACTGGAGATTGTCACAGAATCCGTCAAGCGCATTAAAGATAAGTTTCCAGATATGACAGTGTGCGCTTGTCTTGGCTTACTAAAACAAGATCAAGCGACGAAATTGAAAGAAGCGGGCGTTGACCGTTACAATCACAATATTAATACGTCGGAAGAACATCATAAAAGCATTACGACGTCGCACAATTATGATGATCGTGTACGCACGGTTAACTATGCAAAAGAAGCGGGAATTTCACCTTGTTCAGGCGTCATCGTCGGAATGGGAGAAACGAAAGAAGATATCATCAATATGGGACGCAGCTTGTACAATTTAGATGCGGACTCGATTCCTGTCAACTTCTTGCATGCGATTCCTGGAACACCTTTGGAAGCGCTAGATGAATTGAATCCACGCTACAATTTAAAAGTGCTCGCACTTTTCCGTTATATGAATCCGACGAAAGAGATTCGTGTATCAGGCGGTCGCGAAGTGAATTTACGCAGCTTGCAACCGATGAGTTTATACGCGGCGAACTCTATTTTTGTCGGCGATTACTTAACGACGGAAGGACAAGAAAACAATTCTGACTTCCAAATGCTTGAAGACTTAGGGTTCGAAATCGATCGAACACCATTAACAGTTGCTCAATAAGTAGTCACTTTGCTACTTTTTGATAGAGATACACCCCTTACTTAAAATGACCTTTTGCCCAAGGTCATTTTTTTGTGTTGAAAATGAAACTATCGGGTATTTCATACGTAAAAGAGATACTAGAAGAAAGAGGGGATTTTTCATGACACAACTCATTCTATTTTCAATTATTGTCGGCCTCCTATTAGCTGCTTTAATGACGCCGTTTCTTCCGAAAAAAAGAAAGAATGAAGAGGAAATTGTGCGACGCCATCAACCAGTGAAATGGTTCATCGGCTATGCGATAATTTATTCAATTGCTATATTTATTTTTTACTATGTGACGAATTTAGATCGTAATTTATCATCGCTTTGGTTAATCGTCTTAATTTTTGCGATTCTTGGAGCGACAGTCGCACAAGAAGTCGAGAAAAAAGTGAAAGGCGTGATCGCGCTTCTCGCACTCGGGTTCGGAGTTTATATATTAAGTGCGCCTGTTTGGAATGCAGACGAGAAATATGCTGCTGTTGAAATGGAAGAACAAGTTGAAATTACACCATTTGACGAAACGAAAAAACCAGCGAGCGTTCCACCGCAATTTGTCCGCAATAAAATGAAAAAAGCATTCGGTCAAGTGCCAAATACGAGTTATTATGAACTCGGAAATTTACAAATTCAAAAAGTGAACGGGGAATTTGTTTATATTGCACCTGTCGAATTTTCAGGACTCTTTAAATGGTGGAACGGTAAAACAGTACCGGGCTACTTTACGATGAGTGCGACAGATTCGGCAGACAATCCACGCTTTGTAAAAGCGGAAATGACGTACACACCATCTGCATATTTCGGCAAACAAGTGGAACGTCATATGCGAATGGATCACCCAGAGCTCATTTATTACGGAAAAGCACAACTGGAAGTCGATGATGACGGAAAACCGTTCTACATCGCTTCATATGGAAAGTTCATTACAGCACGGGATGGATTTGACGTGCAAGGAATCGTCATGGTCGATACGGAAACGGGGAAAACGACGAAATATGCTTTGTCTGAAATTCCAGAGTTTATCGACGGCGCCGTATCGCCTGAAGCGGTCAGTTTACAAAATAGTTATTACGGAAAATACGTACACGGATTTTTCAACTCTTTATTCGGTAAAAAAGATGTGAAAATTCCTTCTGATGAAGGGGTAGAAGCGAGTGTGAACCCGGTCTTTGACGAAACAGGTCACATGTATTACTTCACTGATTTTACAAGTCCGAAAGAAGAAGTTGATTCGATGCTCGGGTATGCGTTAACGGATGCGCGAACAGGAGAGGCGATTTACTATACGGGGAATTTAGAAGAGTCTTACATGGATTCTGAAGGAGCCCTTCAAATTGTCGAGAAGAAATTTATCGAAAAGAAATGGCTCGGCGAAATGCCGGTCTTGTACAATTTTTACGGTGAAGCGAGCTGGCTCGTGCCCGTCCTCGACTCCAATGGCTTTTTGCAAAACTACTTCATCGTGTCGGCAGCGAACCCTGAAATATCTGTCTATGCGAATTCACCAAATGAAGCGTTAAAGCTTTACAAAACAGCTTTACAACGTGGAGGAAGCACAGTAGAAGGAACTTCTAACGCAGAAGTGAAAGAAGCGACAATCACGGTCGAACGAGTTTTTAAAGAGCGAGTAAACGAAGCGACGATCATTAGTGTATTAGCGACGAACGGTCAAAACTATCTCATTTCAACAGAATCTGCTCCACTCGGCGTCTACGTTGAAAAAGGAGATGTGTTACGCGTTCAATATGCGGATACAGGAGATTTCTTCTTACCTGTTCAAACGTTTGAAAACACAACGATTTCAATAACTGAATAAAAGATAAACATTGACGCGGTCGCTCATGAAGAGGCCGTGTCTTTTTGACAATCACGATACGAATGAGTTGCGACGTCATGTAAAAAAGAATATAATTAAGTCAAAGATAGTCAAAGTCAGCAGAGAGAAGGTGATCGAATGAAAAACATTACAGACATCATCGAACAATATTTAAAGGCGATATTGGAAGAAGACGATGGTGCGATTGAAATTAAACGCAATGAAGTTGCAGAAAAGTTTCAATGTGTCCCTTCGCAAATTAACTATGTCATTAATACGCGTTTCACAATTGAGCGCGGATACGCAGTGGAATCGAAGCGTGGTGGGGGTGGATATATACGAATTTATCAAATTCAACTCCATTCAAAAAAAGACGTGTTAGATCACGCTTTAGAAATGTTAGGACGAAGCGCTTCTTACGGAGTAGTGGAAGATGTCATGTATATGCTATTGAAAGAAGAGATTGTGACGGAGCGGGAAGCGAGGATGTTATTAGCAGGCGTTTCGCGGGCGATATTAGATTCATCTTTACCGAATGCGGACGAATGGCGAGCGAAAATTGTTCATTCGATGATTGAAACATTATATTATCGATGATTTTTCACATATTGCTTAAGTTTTATGGAACAGTTCTTTATACTGAATGTATACGTTTTCAAAATAGAAAGACAATTCGAATAAAGGGGTGGTTTTCCTTATGTTATGCGATAGCTGTCAAGCGAGAGAAGCGACTGTTTTTGTAACGAAAGAAACGATGGACGGACGAAAAGAATACCAACTATGTGAAAAATGTGCTTTCGAATCGAATGAAGGACAAGATTCGATGCAAGCGCAACCGATGACGATGCAACAATTTTTAGGAAATTGGTTCGGTCAACCGGAAACGGTAAGTAAAGTGCGACCTTATCATGAGGCGTCAATTCTTTGTACGAACTGCCAAATGTCATATGAACAGTTTTTGAAAAAAGGCCGTTTCGGTTGTGAGCAATGTTACGAAACATTTAGCGAGCAATTACCGAATGTATTTAACAAATTACACAACGGACATGAACGGCATATTGGAAAGGTGCCAGCTTATTATCCAGAGGCGTTCGCTTTAGAGCGCAAAATTAAAGAAGTGCGCGAACAGATGAATGAAGCGGTGAAAGAGGAGCGCTTTGAAGATGCGGCGATGCTGCGTGACGAAGCGATTCGACTTGAAACACAATTGAGTAGCGGAGGTGATTCTCATGACAATTGAACGATTTATCGATAATGCTTCTACAGGTTGGATGCAAGGTGGCGGAGAACAATCAGATATCGTCATGTCAACGAGAATTCGTCTCGCGCGCAACATTCAAGGGATTAAGTTTCCGACGATGTTTACACAAGAAGATGCGATGGAAGTGCGCAGACGCGTCCGTGAAGCTTTACGAGAAGAAGTGCACGAATGGATTGATATGAATGAAATTTCGGCTTTAGAACGTCAAGTGCTCGTCGAGAAACATATTATTAGTCGGGACTTAGCGAGTAAAAAAGAGATCGGCTCTGTCGCATTAAGTGAAGATCAAAAACAAAGCATTTTAATTAACGAAGAAGACCATTTGCGCATCCAATGCATTTATCCAGGTTTGCAGCTAGAGCGTGCTTATGAACAAGCAGAACTTGTAGATCATTATTTAGAAGGACCGCTAAAATTTGCATTTGATGGTGAATTTGGATATTTGACGAGTTGTCCTTCTAATACAGGTACAGGAATGCGTGCTTCGGTCATGATGCATTTGCCTGCTTTAACGATTACACGTCAAATGGAACGCGTCATTCCAGCTATTTCACGTTTAGGAATTGTCGTGCGTGGTAGTTACGGAGAAGGCAGTGAAGCGCCAGGCAATATTTATCAAATTTCTAACCAAATTACGCTCGGCAAAACGGAGCATGAAATTTTGCAAGAGTTGAAGCATATCGTTATGCGTTTAATTTCTCACGAACGCCGTTCACGTGATATGTTGCTACAACAGTCACGTATAGCACTTGAAAATAAGTTGTTCCGTTCGTTAGGAACGATCACATATGCGAGATTATTACCATCTACTGAAGCTGCCAAATGTTTATCAGACGTTCGTCTCGGAATCGATCTCGGATTAATTCAAGATGTCGACATGTCGATTTTGAACGAATTGATGGTGTTCATGCAACCTGCTTTTCTTCAGCAATATGCAGATGCAGAGTTAAATGCAGATCAACGCGACATGTTCCGTGCAAAACTTTTCCGAGAAAGACTGCAAATGAAAAAGTGAGCGGATATTTTGTAAAAGGTATCTTTTTCTCATATAATTGAATTAGTCAAAGAAGGTCAAAAGGATAAAAAGGAGAGATCTATATGATGTTTAACCGATTTACGCAAAGAGCACAACGTGTACTCCAATTGGCACAAGAAGAGGCCATTCGCTTAAAACATGAAGCGATCGGGACAGAACATATTTTACTCGGTCTCATTCGTGAAGGAGAAGGACTTGCGGCAAAAGCGCTTGAAGCGATTGATGTCGATTTAAATACAATAGAACAAGGTGTTGAACAATTAATCGGTCAAGGAGAGAAGGAAGTTGGCCCGATTGTTCATTACACACCGAGAGCGAAAAAAGTCATCGAGCTATCTGTCGATGAATCGAGAAAGCTCGGTCATTCTTACGTCGGAACAGAGCACATTTTACTCGCGCTCATTCGTGAAGGTGAAGGGGTAGCTGCACGTGTATTAAACAATGCAGGTGTAAGTTTAACGAGAGCTCGTCAACAAGTGCTCGCTTTACTCGGCAGTGCGGATGCGAGCAACAGTAAACAAAACAACAATGCAGGCAATGCAAAAGCGACGCCTACTTTAGATAGCTTAGCACGTGATTTGACAGAGATCGCACGTGAAGGGACACTCGATCCAGTGATTGGACGCAGTAAAGAAATTACACGTGTCATTGAAATTTTAGCACGTCGTATGAAAAACAACCCGGTATTAATCGGAGAGCCTGGCGTCGGGAAAACGGCAATTGCAGAAGGTCTCGCTCAACAGATCGTCGCGAATGAAGTGCCAGAAATTTTACGCGATAAACGCGTCATGGTACTCGACATGGGAACGGTCGTTGCAGGGACAAAATATCGTGGTGAATTCGAAGATCGTATGAAAAAAGTGATGGAAGAAATTCGCCAAGTCGGCAATGTCATTTTATTCATCGACGAATTGCACACATTAATCGGTGCAGGTGGTGCAGAAGGAGCAATCGACGCATCGAATATTTTAAAACCGGCATTATCGCGTGGAGAACTTCAATGTATCGGTGCGACAACAATTGATGAGTACCGCAAATATATCGAAAAAGATGCCGCGCTAGAACGTCGTTTCCAACCGATTCAAGTCGACGAACCGACAGTGGAAGAAACGGTTCAAATTATTTACGGCTTGCGTGATCGTTACGAAGCGCATCACCGTGTGAAAATTACAGATGAAGCAGTAGAAGCAGCAGCGACGATGAGTGATCGTTACATTTCAGACCGTTTCCTACCAGATAAAGCGATCGATTTAATCGATGAAGCAGGTTCGAAAGTACGCTTACGCTCATATACAACACCGCCGAGTTTAAAACAATTAGAAGAAGACTTAGAGCGTGTTCGTCAAGAGAAAAATGCAGCGGTTCAAAGTCAAGAATTTGAAAAAGCAGCTTCTTATCGTGACGAAGAACAGAAATTAATGCAAAAATTAAATACGACAAAAGAAGAATGGAAAGAGCAACAAGGCAAGACGGAATCAGAAGTGACAGTAGAAGATATCGCAGAAGTTGTCGCGATGTGGACAGGCGTTCCTGTTTCGAAAATTGCTGAAACTGAAACGGTCAAACTGTTAAATATGGAAGAATTGCTTCATGAGCGTGTCATCGGTCAAGATGAAGCAGTCGTCGCCATTTCAAAAGCGATTCGTCGAGCACGTGCCGGATTGAAAGATCCGAAACGTCCGATCGGTTCATTCATCTTCCTCGGTCCGACAGGTGTCGGTAAAACTGAATTAGCACGAGCACTTGCGGAATCAATGTTCGGTGACGAAGAAGCGATGATTCGTATCGATATGAGTGAATACATGGAGAAACATGCGACGAGCCGTCTCGTCGGTTCACCTCCAGGATATGTCGGTCATGATGATGGTGGACAATTGACGGAAGCAGTACGTCGTAAACCGTATTCAGTCGTCCTACTCGATGAAATTGAAAAAGCACATCCAGATGTGTTCAACATTTTATTACAAGTGTTAGAAGATGGTCGTCTCACAGATTCGAAAGGTCGCACAGTCGACTTCCGTAACACCGTCGTCATTATGACGTCAAACGTCGGAGCGACAGCATTAAAAGACAATCGCTATGTTGGGTTTAACTTACAAGACTCAGCAGAAGATGATCATAAGAAAATGAAAGAAAGCATGCTAGAAGCATTGAAACGTGCATTCCGACCAGAATTCTTAAACCGTGTGGACGAAATGATCGTCTTCCACTCATTAAATAAAGAACAATTACGTGAAATTGTTTCTCTCATGTCTGATGAATTGACGAAACGTTTAGCGGAACAAAATATTTCGCTCACTATTACAGATGATGCGAAAGATAAAGTAGCTGAAATTGGTTATGATCCAGATTATGGAGCACGTCCGTTACGTCGCGCAATTCAGAAGCATATTGAAGATCTCTTATCTGAAGAATTGTTAAAAGGAACAATTCAAGAAGGTGGAGACGTAACAATCGATGTGAAAGACGGAGAGTTTTACATCAAAACGAATGAAACAGTGAGCGTTTAATTAACGTCGATGAAAAGCTACCGAGTTCAAGTTCGGTAGCTTTTTTAATGAAAAAGTCATTTCTTCACTTTCGTGTAACGTAAACATGCTACATTGAAAGAAGTGGCAAGGAGGTTAACGGATTGGCAAAAAGAAAAGTAAAGTTCATGTGTAAAGATTGTGGTTATGAGTCTCCGAAATGGATGGGGCGCTGTCCAGGCTGTGGTGCTTGGAATACGATGGACGAAGAAGTAGAGGTTAAAACGAAAGGTCCGAGAGGGGCGTTTCAGCATACGACCGTTCAATCTCAAAAAGCGGTTCCAATCAATGAGGTCGCGATTGTAGAAGAACCACGAGTGTCGACTGATTTAAATGAATTGAATCGCGTATTAGGTGGCGGAATTGTTCCGGGTTCTCTCATTTTAATCGGAGGAGATCCAGGAATCGGGAAGTCGACTTTATTATTGCAAGTGGCTTCTTTACTAGCGAATAAACAAGAGCGTGTCCTTTATATTTCAGGAGAAGAGTCTGTACGTCAAACGAAATTAAGAGCAGAACGTCTCGCGGTGCAATCGAATGAGTTATACATTTATTCAGAAACGAACCTTTCACAAATCCATGAAACCGTGCACCAAGTGAAGCCTAAATTTATCGTCGTCGACTCCATTCAGACGATTTATCATCCGGAAGTGACGAGTGCACCAGGAAGTGTATCTCAAGTGCGCGAATGTACGGCGGAATTGATGCGCATTGCGAAAACTGAAAACATCGGAATTTTCATCGTCGGTCATGTGACGAAAGATGGTCAAATTGCAGGGCCACGTTTGTTAGAACATATGGTAGACACGGTTCTTTATTTTGAAGGAGATCGTCATCATTCGTACCGTATATTGCGAAGTGTAAAAAACCGCTTTGGTTCGACGCATGAGTTAGCCATTTTTGAAATGGCACAAGCAGGGTTACGAGAAGTATTAAACCCTTCTGAACTATTTTTAAGTGAACGTTCCAAAAGTGGTGCAGGGTCTACGGTTGTCGCTTCGATGGAAGGGACGCGTCCAATTTTAGTTGAAGTGCAAGCACTCGTTACCCCTTCAAGTTTTAACTATCCGAAGCGTATGGCGACAGGAGTCGATCAAAATCGAATTTCTCTCCTCATGGCTGTATTGGAAAAGCGTATGGGACTCATGCTGCAAGCGCAAGACGCTTACATTAAAGTGACGGGCGGTGTGAAGTTAGACGAGCCAGCTATTGATTTAGCGATTATTGCGAGCATTGTTTCTAGTTATAAAGAAGAGGCAGTCGGTTTAACAGATTGTTTCATCGGAGAAGTCGGTTTGACTGGTGAAGTAAGGCGCGTGTCACGCATTGAACAACGTGTGAATGAAGCAGCTAAATTAGGCTTCACACGTATTTTTTTACCCGCATCGAATATCGATGGATGGGAGCCTCCGAAAAATGTTCAATTAATCGGTGTCGAAACGATTCAAGATGCATTAAGACAAGCTTTTCAGTGAACTACCCACCACTTAACTTCGTTTGAAGTGGGGGCTTCTCGCTTCCACGAACATAGCTTGCAAGCAAGTCTTATGTGTTCTCCACGAGCGTGAATTCGGGGCATTCCAACCCTACTGATACGCAATGTTTTTAGTACCTTGGATATTTTACGCATACGAGGGGCTTGGTTTTCGCTCTTATTTCCGTATGCAACTCCATATATCCAGTTGTCAAAGAACATTATGTCTATATTTTACCAAATTCTTTGGCTAAAGCCAACCGAAATTCATCTCCCACCTACTCATTGGTGCTATTCGCACCTTCACACTCCTTGAGGATGGGAGACTTCTTTCGGAAAGTCGTTAAAATGTCATCACTCCACTCTTTCACTTTTGTAAAGGAGAAGGAGTGATGCAACTAAATTAAGAAAAACTCGTTTAAATGATAGGAAGAAGTTTGGAGAAAAGGTACGCTAATAGTATAATATTGGCAATCAATCTTACTAAGGAGGTGGAAATGATGTTGAAAAAGGTGATTCGTTTTATTTTCTTCATCGTTGGTGGTGCAGTAGGTGTTATTTTTTTACCGTATTTATTCGATTTATTTGTTTTTACTTCTCGTCCAATTATTAACAATGCCTATATTGCCGCAACGATTGGAGCTGCTGTATTTTTATTTTTAAGTTTATTTTTAACGGATCCGATTTTTAATTTTATAAAATGGTGTGAAGATCGTTTGTTGAATGCACCGATTTTAGATTTGATTTTTGGTACAATTGGGTTAGTCGTCGGTTTAAGTGTGGCATTTTTATTTAGTTATGGTTTGTCGAGCATCGATTTGCCGTTAATCACATTAATTACATCCGTCGTTCCGATTATTTTGTCAGTATTGCTCGGGTATCTCGGGTTTCAAGTCGGTTTCCAAAAACGTGAGGAGTTTATGAGTGCGCTCTTTACAGCAAAATCGTCTGAAGCAAAAAAGAAGAAAGATATTCAGGCGTCAGAGCCGACTAATTTTACTTTGAAAAAAATATTGGATACGAGTGTCATTATTGATGGTCGTATCGCTGATATTGCGCAGACGGGTTTTTTAGAAGGAGTTCTCGTCGTTCCTCAATTCGTTTTAACAGAGTTACAACACATTGCAGATTCATCTGACTCGTTAAAGCGTACGAAAGGTCGACGTGGCCTGGACATTTTGAAGAAGCTACAAAACGATGAAAATTCTATCGTTGAAATTACGAATATTGACTTTGAAGATGTAGCAGAAGTTGATTTGAAATTAGTTCATTTGGCGAAAGAGATGCAAGGTAGTGTCATAACGAACGATTTTAACTTAAATAAAGTAGCAGACTTGCACGGAGTGAATGTTTTAAATATTAATGATTTATCGAATGCAGTGAAGCCGGTCGTCATCCCGGGAGAAGAAATGCATGTCGTCGTCATTAAAGAAGGAAAAGAACATGATCAAGGTGTCGCCTATTTAGACGATGGCACGATGATCGTTGTAGAAGAAGGGCGCAAATATATCGGTTCACCACTCGATGTCATCGTGACGAGTGTGTTACAAACATCGGCAGGTCGCATGATTTTTGCGAAGCCTAAATTAGCATAAGAAAGTTGTGAATGAAAAGTGCGATACACAGTAATGATTCCAGCTGCAGGAAGTGGGAAGCGTATGCGCGCTTCCCAAAATAAATTATTTTTACAATTAGGCGATCGTCCTATTTTAGCTCATACGCTTCAACGCTTTCAGGAAGATGAATGGTGTGAGTCTATCATTGTCGCGATCAAAGAAGACGAACGTTTATTGATGGAAGCGATCGCTAAAAAATTCAATTTATCAAAAATTACGCAATTCGTCGTAGGAGGCGCGGAACGTCAGCATAGTGTTCACGCTTGTTTAGAAGCTTATGATGGGACGTCTGAAAGCATCGTTCTCGTCCATGATGCAGCGCGTCCTTTCATTCACGAGTCGACAATTCATGATTTGGTGATGAAAGCGAACGAAACAGGGGCGGCGATTGCAGCGGTAAAAGTGCAAGATACGACGAAAGTAGTTGTGAGCGACATCGTCCAACAAACATTGCCTCGCGAACAACTTTGGGCGATTCAAACTCCTCAAGCTTTTCGTTATGAGTTATTGTACAACGCTTCAAAAGAGGCGTTAGAAGAACAATTTGAAGCGACGGATGAATCGATGGTTGTCGAACGGTATGGCGCACTTGTACATATCGTTGAAAGTACATATGACAATATAAAAATGACGACGACTGCCGATTTATCATACGGACATTATTTATTGAAAGAACGGGGAGAATTACGATGATACGAATTGGACAAGGATTTGACGTACATGCATTTGAAGAAGGGCGTCCTCTCATTATTGGCGGAATTGAAGTGCCGCACGAAAGAGGGCTCGTTGGACATTCTGACGCAGATGTCGTTCTCCATACGATTACAGATGCTGCATTAGGAGCGATTGGAAAAGTAGATATCGGGACACATTTTCCCGACACAGATATGGCATTTAAAGATGCGGATTCTGCTGTACTTTTAGCAGAAGTTTGGAAAATGGTTGAAGAAGAAGGATATCAATTAGGCAATGTCGACTGTACAATTTTGGCACAACGCCCGAAAATGGGTCCTCACATTCCTAAAATGCGCAAACGAATTGCACAATTGTTGCATGCGGATGAATCACAAGTGAATATTAAAGCATCGACGACTGAAAAATTAGGTTTTGTCGGTCGAGAAGAAGGAATTGCTTCGCTCGCTGTTATTTTACTGACAAAAAAGTGACCTTCTTTTCAAAGCGAGTCGAAACGTGCTAAAATGATGAAGTAGACAACTAAATGTTGGGAGAGACAACAATGACAAAAGAAGTTCGAGTACGTTATGCCCCAAGTCCGACAGGACATTTACATATCGGAGGAGCACGTACAGCATTATTCAACTATTTATACGCACGTCACCACGGTGGGAAATTTATCGTTCGTATTGAAGATACAGATACAGAACGTAATATCGAAGGTGGAGAGCGTTCACAACTCGATAATTTAAAATGGTTAGGTTTAGAATATGATGAATCTGTAGATATCGGCGGACCGTATGCACCGTACCGTCAAACAGATCGTCTCGATACGTATACGAAATATGCGAACCAATTATTAGAGGAAGGTAAAGCATATAAATGTTTCTGTACGACAGAAGAGTTAGAAGCAGAACGTGAAGCGCAAAAAGCTTCAGGCATCGCAGCTCCGATGTATTCAGGTAAATGTCGTCATTTATCAGAAGAAGAAATTCAAGCACAAGAAGCAGCAGGAAAACCATATACATTGCGTTTCGCAGTACCTAAAAATGTCACTTATAAGTTCACAGACCTCGTACGCGGCGATGTAGCGTTCGAATCAGAAGATATCGGTGATTGGGTCATCGTGAAAGCGAACGGCATTCCAACGTATAACTTCGCAGTTGTAATTGACGACCACCTCATGGAAATGACACATATTTTCCGTGGAGAAGAGCATTTAACGAATACACCACGTCAAATTATGGTGTTTGATGCACTCGGTTGGGAATCACCAACATTCGGTCATATGACATTGATCGTGAACGAAGATCGTAAAAAATTATCAAAACGTGACGAATCGATTATTCAGTTCGTTTCACAATATAAAGATTTAGGTTACTTACCAGAAGCGATGTTCAACTTCTTCGCATTACTCGGATGGTCACCAGGTGGAGAAGAAGAGATCTTCACGAAAGAACAGTTAATCGAAATCTTTGATGAAAAACGTTTGGCAAAATCGCCATCGATGTTTGACAAAGATAAGTTAACTTGGATGAACAACCAATACATTAAACAGTTAGAGTTAGACGAAGTTGTCGCACTCGCATTGCCACATCTACAAAAAGCAGGACGTGTCAGCGAGACGATGACAGCGGAAGAAGAGGCATGGGTGCGTGATTTAATCGCTCTTTATCATGAACAATTAAGCTTCGGTGCAGAAATCGTAGAATTAACGACTCAATTCTTTACGAAAGAAATCGACTATGATGAAGCAGCACAAGAAGTGTTAGCGGGCGAACAAGTTCCAGAAGTGATGACAGCATTAAAAGCGCAGTTTGAAGCGATGGAACAATTCACAGCTGAAAATATTAAAGCAGCAATTAAAGCAGTACAAAAAGAAACAGGCCATAAAGGTAAAAACTTATTCATGCCAATCCGTGTCGTGACGACAGGCGAAATGCGTGGACCAGAATTACCAAATGCGATTGCGTTAATCGGTAAAGAAGTAGCGATTGATCGCGTTGCGAAATATGCACAGTAAAGCGTAGAAAAGGAAGAGTACATGATTGAATCAATCTGCAGAGAGGATTTCACACTGGTGAAAGAAGTCCGATTGCTTCATCATCGAATGCCCCTTTGAGCGTCGTTTCGAAATGAGAGTAGAGGCGAACGGTTAACTTCCGTTACAAAGTTTAAGTGAAAGATGCTTATTTGAGTATGCGTCTTTAAGTGGAGTGGAACCGCGCAAAAGCGTCTCTATCGTCAGGATAGAGGCGTTTTTGTCGTTCCTTTGAGATTAGTTGAGGAGGTTTTATATGATGTTTGCTCGTATGAAAGAAGATATTCGTTGTATTATGGAGCAAGATCCTGCGGCGAGAAGTGTTTTTGAAGTAATCATTACGTATTCAGGATTGCATGCTGTCTGGTTCCACCGAATCGCGCATTGGTTTTTCCGCCATCGCCTTTATTTTTTCGCCCGTGCGACTTCGCAGTTTAGTCGTTGGGTGTCAGGGATCGAAATTCATCCTGGAGCGAAATTAGGCCGACGTCTATTTATCGACCACGGAATGGGAGTTGTCATCGGCGAAACTTGTGAAATCGGAAATGATGTGACGATTTATCAAGGAGTGACATTAGGCGGAACGGGTAAGGAACAAGGGAAGCGTCACCCGACATTGGAAGACGGTGTGCTAATTGCTGCTGGGGCGAAGGTGCTCGGATCGATTACAATCGGCGCAAACAGTAAGATCGGAGCGGGCTCTGTCGTTTTGAAAGAAGTTCCACCGAACGCCACAGTGGTTGGAATTCCGGGGAAAGTCGTCATGCAAGATGGAAAACGAGTGAAAGAAGAACATTTCAACCATGGCAACATGCCAGACCCTGTATCAGACGCAGTGAAACAACTTCAACAACAAATTGATGAACTAAAGCAAAACAGCGCGCTTACGATGAATGAATTGTTACGAAAAGATATAGCGCAATTACAACAACAAGTGAATGAATTAACAGAACGAATTGATCAAATGGAGGGACGCTAAATGATTCAAATTTACAATACGTTGACACGCAAAAAAGAAGAATTTATACCGATTGAAGAAGGAAAAGTATCGATGTACGTATGTGGACCGACTGTGTACAACTACATCCATATCGGGAACGCTCGCCCTGTTATCGCCTTCGACACTGTACGTCGCTATTTACAGTATCGCGGGTATGATGTGAAATATATTTCGAATTTCACGGATGTCGATGACAAAATTATCCGTGCGGCGAACGAATTAGGGGAAGATGTGCGTGAATTGACGGACCGCTTTATCGATGCGTATTTCGAAGACGTAGAAGCACTCGGTTGCGCGCGAGCAGATGCGCATCCACGTGTTACGGATCACATCGAAGATATCGTGAAATTTATCGAAGTGTTAGTCGAAAAAGATTATGCTTATGAAAGCAATGGCGATGTTTATTTCAGAACGACGAAATTTGACGGTTACGGCAAGTTATCTCACCAATCGATCGACGAATTACGTGTCGGTGCGCGTATCGAAAAGAACGAACAAAAAGATAACGCTCTCGACTTTGCGCTTTGGAAAAAAGCGAAGGACGGCGAAGTTGCTTGGAATAGCCCGTGGGGGAAAGGTCGTCCAGGATGGCATATCGAATGTTCTGTCATGGCTCGTGAACATCTCGGAGATACGATCGACATTCACGCAGGAGGACAAGATTTAACATTCCCGCACCACGAAAATGAAATAGCACAGTCGGAAGCGATGACAGGAAAAACGTTCGCGAACTACTGGATGCATAACGGCTACATTAACGTTGAAAATGAAAAAATGAGTAAGTCACTCGGTAACTTCATTACAGTGACGGATATTCGAAAACAAATCGATCCGAAAGTGTTACGTTTCTTCATGTTATCCGTTCACTACCGTCATCCGATCAACTTCTCACAAGAATTAGTAGAAAGTGCGGCGAACGGGTTGGAGCGTATCGAAACAGCGTATGAAAATGTGAAGTATCGTATGGCGCATAGTACGAACTTAGCTGATGATGTGACACCTTGGATGGACAAAATTCAAGAGCAAGTCGATGCTTTTACACGTGCGATGGACGATGACTTTAATACAGCAAATGGAATCGCAGCTATTTTTGAATTAGCGAAAGTAGCGAACGTTTATTTATTGGAAGAGCAGACAGATCTCGCAGTACTAGAACGTCTTGAAAAAGAATTACAGCAATTGATGAATATTCTCGGCATTGAACTCGGTCAGCAAGAAGAAGCGAGCTTAGATGAGCGCATCGATCAATTGATCGAAGAGCGATTAGAAGCACGTAAAAACCGCGACTTTGCACGAGCGGATGAAATTCGTGATTTATTGCAAGCAGAAGGTATCGTGTTAGAAGACACAGCGCAAGGCACGAGATGGAAAAGAGGCTAATATATTCAGTGAAAGAGTTAACAGCAGGAGAAGTAAAACAGCTAAATGCCCTCACATTAGCGTACATGGGGGATGCGGTTTATGAGCGAGTCATTCGTGAAAGACTCATCCATAAAGGAATGACGAAACCGAATAAATTGCATCATTATGCGACGAGTTACGTGTCGGCAAAAGCGCAAGCATCGATCATTCAAAAGATGCAAGAAGAGCAGTTTATGACAGAGGAAGAAGCGGCAGTATTTCGAAGAGGGCGCAATGCGAAATCGCATAGTGTACCGAAACATACATCGATTCAAACGTATAATTTAAGTACGGCATTCGAAGCGGTGATTGGTTATTTATATTTATTGAAACGAGAAGATCGATTAACAGAATGGTATGACTATGCCATTACTACAATAGAAAAAGGAGGAAGAGCGTGATGAGCAAAGAGGAAGAAATTATCGGTGGAAAAAACCCTGTGTTCGAAGCGTTACGAGCAGGTCGAGAGTTGAATAAAATATGGGTAGCGGAAGGAACGCAAAAAAAGACGTATGACGAGTTAATGAAACTAGTTCGTCCGACGAAAATTGTTGTCCAAACCGTCCCGAAAAAGAAGCTCGACCAATTGATATCATCGAATCATCAAGGGATTGTAGCATCGGTGGCAGCGTATGAATATGCTGAGTTGGAAGATTTGTTTGCGATTGCAGAAGAGCGACAGCAAGATCCGTTTTTCATCATTTTAGATGAACTGGAAGACCCGCACAACTTAGGGTCAATCATGCGGACAGCAGACGCCGTCGGAGCGCATGGAATTATCATACCGAAACGCCGTTCAGTCGCACTTACGTCAACAGTAGCGAAAGCTTCAACAGGAGCGATTGAATATATTCCTGTCGTACGCGTTAACAATTTATCGCAGACGGTTGATGAATTGAAAGAGCGTGGAGTTTGGATTGCAGGAACAGACGCGGGAAACAAGACAGACTATCGCCACATGGATGCGACATTGCCACTTGCTGTCATTATCGGAAGTGAAGGGAAAGGAATGTCACGCATTTTAAAAGAACGTTGTGATTTCCTCTACCAAATGCCGATGGTAGGCGAAGTGACGTCTTTAAACGCTTCAGTTGCAGCGGCAATTTTAATGTATGAAGTGTATCGTAAGCGACATCCGCTCGCGACAAAATGACGAGAAGAAAAAAGAAACGAGATACTGTGTTAATCGTCGATGGATATAATATCATCGGCGATTGGCCAGAATTACAAAAATTGAAATTAATGAGTTTAGAATTAGCGCGCCGGGAATTAGAAGAGCGCTTAGAAGAGTATGCGGCTTACATGAAGTGGCGTATTATACTCGTATTCGATGCACATTTGCAAAAAGGAAAAGAAGCTGTCCATAAAGGATCGAACATTCAAGTTGTTTATACGAGAGAGAAAGAAACGGCAGATGAGCGAATCGAGCGACTTGTACAAGAGTTGAAACGTCGTCAAACGACAATTTATGTAGCGACAAGTGACTCGGTAGAACAATGGGTTATTTTTGGACAAGGTGCCTTGCGAAAATCAGCGAGAGAGCTACAATTAGAACTCGGTCAATCGAAAGAAGAAATTAGCGGAGTATTGCACCGTCCTCAAAAGAAAGAAACAACTTTTAGAAACGATCGCTATCCACCCGATGTGATGGAAGCTTTAGAGAAAATCAGACGGGGATTGAAGTGAAGCGGAGGAGACAGTTTTGATGAATTCTGAACAACAACAATCCGATTTGAAATTAGTGAATGAATGGCGAAGCGGGAAAGAGTGTGCAGCAGGTACGCTCATTAAAAAGTATGAGGATTTCGTCAAAATGAAAGCTCGCTCTTATTTTTTGATCGGAGGCGAGCGAGAAGACTTAGCGCAAGAAGGAATGATTGGATTGTACCGTGCGATTCAAACGTACGATACAACCCGCGATGTACCGTTTAGAAATTATGCTGAACTGTGCGTGACGCGCCAAATATTAACCGCTATCAAAACAGCTTCGCGTCAAAAACATCAACCTTTAAATTCATCTTTATCGCTCGACTATGAATTAGAAGATTCAGAGCCTTTATTTCAACAAGTTAGTACGACGGATGTTTATAATCCCGAATGGATGATGCTCTATCGAGAACAATATGAATTATTTGAAAAACAAATCGAAACGAAGCTGAGTTCTTTAGAGCGAGAAGTTTATTTTCAATATATTCAAGGTAGCTCGTATGACGAAATTGCGACAGCTTTGAAAAAACCTGTAAAGTCAATCGATAATGCGTTACAAAGAATTAAGAAAAAATTGAACCCGCCGATATTGTGAAACTTTTACATATGTTACATTGACATGAAAAATTACAAATGTTATTCTTGTGCGAGTAAGTTAACTCATCTAAAGTAAGGTGAAGACATGACGAAGAAGATAGTTTTGTGCTGTGAGGAATGTGGCTCTCGCAACTATTCTGTACCTGCACGCAACAACGGGAAAGAAGAGCGCCTCACATTAAAAAAACATTGTAAGCAATGCAATGCTCATACGGTTCACAAACAGACGAATCGGTAATGATCAAGGATAAAAGTTCGGAGGTAGCACGAAGATGAGCAATAATAAAGAAGGCTTTTTAAGAAGCGTCGGTACTGAGATGCGTAAAGTAAGCTGGCCGAAACGTAAAGAACTCGTCCGGTATACAATTGTCGTTATTACGACAGTTATTTTTATGGCTTTATTTTTTGCAGCAACAGATTTTGGCATTAAGAAATTAATGGATTGGTATATTAGCTTATAAAAATGTAAAATATAACTGAGAAAAAATCCCGTCACGAGCAAGGAACGGGTTTTTTCAGTTTAATTCAATCGTATGGAACATACGAGAAGGAGGGGCGGGACGAACAGTCCTCAAAACTATGGATATTGAAAAGCAATGGTATGTCGTACACACTTACTCAGGGTATGAAAATAAAGTGAAAGCGAACCTTGAGAAACGTGTCGAAACGATGGGTATGCAAGATAAAATTTTCCGCGTTATCGTACCGGAAGAGGAAGAAGTAGATATTAAAGACGGCAAGAAAAAAACAGTGATGCGCAAAACATTCCCAGGATATGTGCTCGTTGAACTGATCATGACAGACGATTCTTGGTATGTCGTTCGTAACACACCAGGAGTAACTGGATTTATCGGTTCTTCAGGTGGAGGAGCGAAGCCGACACCGTTATTGCCAGAAGAAGTAGACTTCATCTTGAAGAAGATGGGTGTCAATGAACGTCGCGTCGATATCGATTATGAGGTTGGCGAGTTAGTAGAAGTGATCGAAGGACCGTTCGCAGGCTTCCAAGGTAAAATTGAAGAAATCGATTTAGAGAAAGATAAAATTAAAGTAAGTGTCGACATGTTCGGTCGAGAAACGAATATGGAACTCGATTACGAACAAATTGAAAAAGTTTTATAAAAAAGAACTTGAATTAATTCCGGATTGATGGTATCATTTTAAAGGTCACACTGTTCTCCAAGGAGGACAGCGACAAGATGAGTGGGAGGGGCAACCCAATTTACCACATCACGGACTTTAAGGAGGTGTGTCTCGTGGCTAAAAAAGTAAGCAAAATTGTAAAATTACAAATTCCTGCAGCGAAAGCAAACCCAGCTCCACCAGTAGGACCGGCTTTAGGTCAAGCAGGTGTTAACATCATGGGATTCTGTAAGGAGTTCAACGCTCGTACAGCAGAACAAGCAGGATTAATCATCCCTGTAGAAATTACTGTATTTGAAGACCGTTCATTTACGTTCATTACAAAAACTCCACCAGCAGCGGTGTTGTTAAAGAAAGCAGCTAAAATTGATAAAGGTTCAGGTGAGCCTAACAAGAAAAAAGTTGCTACAGTTAAACGTGATCAAGTACGTGAAATCGCAGAGTCTAAGATGGAAGACTTGAACGCTGCATCAGTTGAAGCAGCAATGGCAATGGTTGAAGGTACTGCTCGCAGTATGGGAATCACTGTCGAAGATTAATCACGACTCTCGTTTCGTTGTTGGAGGTTGCGGCTGTTCCTATGAACGCGCAACCTTTATTCGTGGGAGGTCAAATTCCGTTAAAACCACAATAGAGGAGGATATAAAATGGCTAAAAGAGGTAAAAAATTCGTAGAAGCACAAAAGTTAGTGGACAAAACACAAACTTACGAATATAAAGAAGCGATTGAACTCGCTAAAAAAACGAGCACGACAAACTTCGACGCTACAGTTGAAGTGGCATTCCGTTTAGGAATCGACACTCGTAAAAATGATCAGCAAATCCGTGGAGCAGTAGTGCTTCCAAACGGAACTGGTAAAACACAAAAAGTATTAGTATTCGCTAAAGGTGAAAAGCTCAAAGAAGCAGAAGCTGCTGGAGCAGATTACGTAGGCGATGCAGAATATATTACAAAAATCCAACAAGGATGGTTCGACTTCGACGTTATCGTTGCGACACCAGACATGATGGGTGAAGTTGGTAAAATCGGTCGCGTACTCGGACCAAAAGGTTTAATGCCAAACCCTAAAACAGGAACAGTTACATTTGATGTAGCGAAAGCTGTTGAAGAAATTAAAGCGGGTAAAGTTGAATACCGTGCTGACAAAGCAGGTATCGTTCACGCGCCAATCGGGAAAGCATCATTCGACGCTGAAAAATTAGCTGAAAACTTCGAAACAATTTTCGACGTGATCTTAAAAGCTAAACCAGCTTCAGCGAAAGGTACTTTCATGAAGAGCGTTTACGTAACAACGACAATGGGTCCTGCAGTTAAAATCGATCCATTATCAGCTGTTTCTAAAGCAAAATAATCATTGACATGGGAAATTGTACGTGGTATGATTTCCCATGGTTAATTGAATAAACATTTGTACCGAAGACAGTAGGGGTGTCCAACACATAAAAATCCTACCGAGGACAAAGACGTTTTTAAAACGACTTTAGCGCCCTCGTGTCTTCCGATAGATATCGAGGGCTTTTCTATATCGGTATGAGTGACTGAACTTTCAACGTAGGAGGTGTCACGAATGAGCAAAATTTTACAAGCTAAACAAGCAGTAGTTCAAGAAATTACTGACAAAATGAAAGAATCAGCAGCGTTTATCGTTGTTGACTACCGTGGTCTTTCAGTTGCACAAGCTACTGAATTACGTAAGCAATTACGTGAAGCAGGAGTTGACATGACAGTTTACAAAAATACAATGTCACGTCGCGCAGCAGAATCTTTAGGCTTCGAAGCGTTAAACGAGTTCTTAACAGGACCGAACGCGATCGCTTTCTCAACTGAAGATGTTATCGCACCTGCAAAAGTGTTAAACAACTTCGCGAAAGAAAACGAACAATTAGAAATTAAAGCAGGTATCATCGAAGGAAACTTAGTTTCAGTTGATGAAATCAAAGCGTTGGCAGAACTTCCATCACGCGAAGGACTCCTTTCTATGCTTTTATCTGTACTTCAAGCGCCAATGCGCAACTTTGCACTCGCTACGAAAGCAGTTGCAGATCAAAAAGGCGAAGAAGAGGGAGCTTAATTCCCAAGTGGCTTAACGTAGCTTAAAAACGTAAAAAAAGAAACCTTAAAATATAGGAGGAAATTATAATGACTATCGAGCAAATTTTAGACGCTATTAAAGAAATGACAGTTCTCGAGTTAAACGATCTCGTTAAAGCAATCGAAGAAGAATTTGGAGTAACAGCAGCAGCACCAGTTGCAGTTGCAGCAGCAGGTGGAGAAGCAGGCGGAGCTGAGCAATCAGAATTCGACGTTATCCTTGCAGAAGCAGGAGCTCAAAAAATCAAAGTTATCAAAGCTGTTCGTGAAATCACAGGCCTCGGCTTGAAAGAAGCGAAAGAAGTAGTTGACAACGCACCGAAAGCAGTTAAAGAAGGCGTTGCTAAAGAAGAAGCTGAAGAAATGAAAGCTAAACTTGAAGAAGTTGGCGCAGTAATCGAACTTAAATAATTCTTCAGAACTCAAAAAGCCCGTCATGGACGGGCTTTTTTTAATCTAAGTATAGTCGTTGCATATAATTGACGAATGTCAAGTGTTATGTTAGTATTGATAAATGCAAAATAAATTATATTGCACGATTATGCCTATTTTACTTATAGTCACTGAATGTATACGTAGTTAAATCGAAAATGAGCTCTTGCAAGAACTCGTTTTCTTTTTGTTTTTTCGTTATCATACACTATTTTCTTGAGAAACGGAAGAACTAATATTGTTTTGAGGGGTGAAAGAGTTGACAGGTCATTTAGTACAGTACGGTCAACACCGTCAGCGTAGAAGTTATGCTCGAATTCAAGAGGTTTTAGATTTACCGAACTTAATTGAAATTCAAACAGCTTCATACGAATGGTTCTTAGAGGAAGGATTGCGTGAAATGTTTCGCGATATTTCTCCAATCGAAGACTTCACTGGCAATCTTTCGTTAGAGTTTGTCGACTACAAATTAGGAGAACCGAAATATCCAGTCGATGAATCGAAAGAGCGAGATGTTACTTTTGCGGCTCCACTTCGCGTGAAAGTTCGCTTGCACAACAAAGAAACAGAAGAAGTGAAAGAGCAAGAAGTATTCATGGGTGATTTCCCGCTCATGACTGAAAATGGAACATTTATCATTAACGGAGCAGAGCGTGTTATCGTATCTCAGCTCGTGCGTTCACCGAGCGTTTATTTCAATGATAAAACAGATAAAAACGGTAAACGTGGATTCGGAGCGACAGTTATTCCGAACCGTGGTGCTTGGTTAGAATACGAAACAGATGCGAAAGATATTGTTCATGTACGTATCGATCGTACGCGTAAATTACCGATTACCGTCCTTTTACGTGCGCTCGGATTTTCTGCTGATTCAGAAATCATCGAATTGATCGGTGATAATGAATTTTTACGTAATTCTTTAGAAAAGGATAACACAGAAAGCTCTGAGAAAGCATTGCTTGAAATTTATGAGCGTCTTCGCCCTGGTGAACCACCAACATTAGACAGTGCGAAAAACTTAATTTATTCACGCTTTTTCGATCCGAAACGTTATGATTTAGCGAATGTCGGTCGTTATAAAATGAATAAAAAGCTCCACTTACAAAATCGTCTATTCAATCAAAAAATCGCTGAAACTTTAGTGGATCCTGAAACAGGAGAAATTTTAATTGAAAAAGGCGAAATGATGGATCGTCGTACGCTTGATCGTTTACTACCTCACTTTGAAGCTGGTCTTTGCACAGAAGAGATCACACAAGTCGGTGGCGCACTCGATGAGCCGATCGTCATTCAATCTGTAAAAATTTACGCACCTAAAGGTGAAGAAGGTCAGATCATTAACGTTATTTCTAACGCGAATGTAGACGAAGAAGTGAAATGTATCACACCTGCTGATATTATTTCATCGGTTAGTTACTTCTTTAACTTATTGCACGGTGTTGGAAATACAGATGACATCGACCATTTAGGAAACCGCCGTTTACGTTCAGTTGGTGAGTTATTACAAAACCAATTCCGTATCGGACTTTCACGTATGGAACGTGTCGTAAAAGAGCGTATGTCAATCAATGACACGCAATCGATCGTACCACAACAATTAATCAATATCCGTCCAGTGATCGCATCAATTAAAGAGTTCTTCGGAAGCTCTCAATTATCACAGTTCATGGACCAGACGAACCCGCTTGCGGAACTTACGCATAAGCGTCGTTTATCTGCACTTGGACCTGGTGGTTTAACGCGTGAGCGTGCTGGTATGGAAGTTCGTGACGTTCACTATTCTCACTACGGACGTATGTGTCCGATTGAAACACCTGAGGGACCGAACATCGGGCTCATTAACTCACTTTCAACATTTGCGAAAGTGAATAAATTCGGCTTTATCGAAACACCATATCGTAAAGTCGATCCTGAAACAGGTCGCGTCACAGGACAAATTGATTATTTAACTGCGGATTTAGAAGATAACTATGTCGTCGCACAAGCGAACGCACCTTTAGCAGAAGACGGTTCATTCGTAAATGAAGAAGTAGTCGGACGTTTCCAAGGGGATAACACGGTATTCAAACGTGAACAAATTGACTACATGGATGTTTCGCCAAAACAAGTTGTTTCGGCAGCGACAGCATGTATTCCATTCCTTGAAAACGATGACTCGAACCGTGCCCTCATGGGAGCGAACATGCAACGTCAAGCTGTTCCTTTATTAAATCCTGAATCACCGTTAGTCGGTACAGGAATGGAGCACGTGTCAGCACGTGACTCAGGAGCAGCAGTTCTTGCGAAATATGACGGAATCGTTGAACACGTAGAAGCGCGTGAAATTCGCGTTCGTCGTATCGAAGAAGTAGACGGCAAAGAAGTACAAGGTGACTTAACATCTTATAAATTAGACAATTTCATTCGTTCTAACCAAGGAACATGTTATAACCAACGTCCAATCGTTTCAGTTGGAGATCGTGTAAAACCACTCGATATTTTAGCGGATGGTCCTTCAATGGAGCAAGGTGAACTTGCACTCGGACGTAACGTATTAACAGCGTTCATGACTTGGGACGGATACAACTACGAAGATGCGATCATCATGAGTGAGCGTCTCGTAAAAGATGACGTCTTCACGTCGATTCATATTGAAGAGTATGAATCAGAAGCTCGTGATACGAAACTCGGACCAGAAGAGATCACACGCGATATTCCGAACGTCGGTGAAGATGCGCTTCGCAACTTAGACGACCGTGGAATTATCCGAATCGGAGCTGAAGTTCGAGACGGTGATATTTTAGTCGGTAAAGTAACACCAAAAGGAGTTACAGAATTAACGGCAGAAGAACGTCTTTTACATGCGATTTTCGGTGAGAAAGCACGTGAAGTACGTGATACTTCATTGCGTGTACCACACGGAGCAGGCGGTATTATTTTAGACGTGAAAGTATTCAACCGTGAAGACGGCGACGAATTACCACCAGGTGTAAACCAACTCGTACGTGTTTACATCGTTCAAAAACGTAAAATTTCAGTCGGTGACAAAATGGCCGGACGTCACGGTAACAAAGGGGTTATCTCACGTATTTTACCTGAGGAAGATATGCCATTTATGCCGGACGGTACGCCGATCGATGTCATGTTAAACCCACTCGGTGTTCCATCACGTATGAATATCGGGCAAGTTCTTGAAATGCACTTAGGTATGGCAGCACGCAACCTAGGCATTCATACTGCAACACCTGTATTCGACGGTGCGAACGAACAAGACGTTTGGGAGACGATGGAAGAAGCTGGAATGGACCGCGACGGAAAAACTGTTCTTTATGACGGTCGTACGGGCGAACCATTCGATAGCCGTGTATCTGTAGGGGTCATGTATTTGATCAAACTTGCGCACATGGTTGATGACAAACTTCACGCTCGTTCAACTGGACCATACTCACTCGTCACACAACAACCACTCGGAGGTAAAGCGCAGTTCGGTGGACAGCGTTTCGGAGAGATGGAAGTTTGGGCGCTTGAAGCTTATGGTGCGGCGTACACATTACAAGAAATCTTAACGGTAAAATCTGACGATGTCGTCGGACGTGTGAAAACATACGAAGCGATCGTTAAAGGTGAAAGTGTACCGCAGCCAGGAGTTCCTGAATCATTTAAAGTTCTCATTAAAGAACTTCAAAGCTTAGGGCTCGACGTTAAAATGTTAACAGAAGACTTCGAAGAAATTGAGATGCGTGATTCAGAAGAAGATGATATGCATCAAGATGAATTGAACGTAGTCGGTGAAGATCAACCTGTATCATAAGAAAAGAGCGGGAGGCAATCGCTTCCCGCATCACTATACAATTGACAAGATGTTTTGTGAACAGCCACGCAAAATATTAAAACATATAGGGAGGTAGGCTCCTTGATTGATGTAAACAACTTTGAGTATATGAAGATTGGTCTCGCTTCTCCAGATAAGATTCGTTCATGGTCTTACGGTGAAGTGAAAAAGCCAGAAACGATTAACTACAGAACATTAAAACCAGAAAAAGACGGTTTATTCTGTGAGCGTATTTTCGGACCTACGAAAGACTGGGAATGTCATTGTGGAAAGTATAAACGTGTTCGCTATAAAGGCGTCGTTTGTGACCGTTGTGGTGTTGAAGTAACACGCCAAAAAGTGCGTCGTGAGCGCATGGGACATATCGAACTTGCAGCACCAGTGACACACATTTGGTATTTCAAAGGAATTCCGAGCCGTATGGGACTTATTTTAGATATGACACCACGTGCTTTGGAAGAGGTTATTTACTTCGCATCTTACGTTGTAATTGAACCAGCAGATACGCCACTTGAGAAAAAACAATTGCTTTCAGAAAAAGAATACCGTATGTATCGTGAAAAATACGGTTCGAAATTCGTTGCGCTCATGGGTGCAGAAGCGATTGAACAACTTTTAGCAAGCATCGATCTCGATAAAGAGACGGAAATGTTAAAAGAAGAATTAAAAACAGTACAAGGACAGCGTCGTACACGTGCCATTCGTCGTTTGGAAGTTGTCGAGTCATTCCGTAACTCAGGCAACCGTCCAGAGTGGATGGTTCTCGAAGTGTTACCTGTCATCCCACCTGAATTGCGCCCGATGGTCCAATTAGACGGTGGACGTTTCGCAACGAGTGACTTGAACGACCTTTACCGTCGAGTGATCAACCGTAACAACCGTTTAAAACGTTTGCTTGACCTTGGCGCACCTGGCATCATCGTCCAAAACGAAAAGCGTATGTTGCAAGAAGCAGTAGACGCGCTCGTTGATAACGGTCGTCGTGGTCGCCCTGTTACAGGACCAGGTAACCGTCCGTTAAAATCACTTTCACATATGTTGAAAGGTAAGCAAGGACGTTTCCGTCAAAACTTACTCGGTAAACGTGTTGACTACTCAGGACGTTCTGTTATCGTCGTCGGACCGAACTTGAAAATGTATCAATGTGGGCTTCCGAAAGAAATGGCGATTGAATTGTTCAAACCTTTCGTTATGAAAGAGTTAGTTGAACGTAAGCTCGCACATAACATTAAGAGTGCAAAGCGTAAAATCGAACGTCAACATGCGGAAGTATGGGACGTACTTGAAGACGTTATTCAAGAACACCCAGTACTTTTAAACCGTGCACCTACACTTCACCGTTTAGGTATTCAAGCTTTCGAACCTGTTTTAGTCGAAGGTCGTGCCATCACGCTTCACCCACTCGTATGTACAGCTTATAACGCTGACTTCGACGGTGACCAAATGGCTGTTCACGTACCTTTATCAGCAGAAGCGCAAGCTGAAGCACGCTTACTCATGTTAGCAGCACAAAACATTTTGAACCCGAAAGATGGTAAACCTGTCGTTACACCATCTCAAGATATGGTTTTAGGAAACTACTACTTAACACTTGAGCGTAAAGGTGCAGCAGGTGAAGGTTTCGTATTTGCGAATACGAACGAAGCATTGATTGCGTATCAAAATGGTCATGTTCATTTACACTCACGTGTAGCTGTTCATGCAGGATCGTTGAACAACCCGACATTTACTGAAGAAGAAAACAATAAATTGTTATTGACGACAGTTGGTAAAATTATCTTCAACGAAATTTTACCGAAATCGTTCCCTTACATTAACGAACCGACATTGAGCAACTTGCAAGTTGAAACACCAGATAAATACTTTATCGATGGTACAGAAAATGTGAAAGAACATTTAGCGAATGCAGAACTTGTCGCACCATTTAAAAAAGGTATTTTAGGAAGCATCATCGCAGAAGTGTTCAAACGTTTCCACATTACAGAAACATCAAAAATGCTTGACCGTTTGAAAGACCTTGGATTTAAGTATTCAACACGTGCAGGAATTACGATCGGTATTTCAGATATCGTCGTCCTTCCGAACAAAGGTGAAATTTTGGACGAAGCACAGTTGAAAGTAGATCGTGTCATGAAACAATTCCGCCGTGGTTTAATTACGGAAGAAGAGCGTTATGACCGCGTCATTTCTTACTGGAGTGAAGCGAAAGATATCATTCAAGACAAATTGATGGAATCACTCGAAGATACGAACCCGATCTTCATGATGGCTGACTCAGGAGCGCGTGGTAACGCATCTAACTTTACACAGCTCGCGGGTATGCGTGGTCTCATGGCCAACCCGGCTGGACGTATTATCGAACTTCCAATCAAATCGTCATTCCGTGAAGGGTTAACAGTTCTTGAGTACTTCATTTCAACTCACGGTGCGCGTAAAGGTCTTGCGGATACAGCGCTTAAGACGGCTGACTCAGGATACTTAACACGTCGTCTCGTTGACGTTGCGCAAGACGTAATCGTCCGTGAAGATGATTGTGGTACAGACCGTGGTCTCGAAATTCGTGCGCTTCGCGAAGGTTCGGAAATTATCGAAACTTTAGAAGAGCGTATCGAAGGACGTCATGCGAAGAAAACTATTTACTACCCAGATTCAAATAAAGTGATCGTTGAAAAAGACGATTTAATTACAGCGGACCTCGCACAAGAAATCGTGCAAGCAGGAATTGAAGAAGTTACAATTCGCTCTGCATTCACATGTAATACGAAGCACGGTGTTTGTAAAAAATGTTACGGTATCAACTTAGCGACTGGAGAAGAGGTTGAAGTAGGAGAAGCAGTAGGTATTATTGCGGCTCAATCAATCGGTGAACCAGGTACACAGTTAACGATGCGTACATTCCATACAGGTGGGGTTGCGGGAGACGACATCACACAAGGTCTTCCGCGTATTCAAGAGATTTTCGAAGCGCGTAACCCGAAAGGTAAAGCAGTCATTTCGGAAATCAAAGGTGAAATTGTCGAAATCGATGAGATTCGTGAAGGTCAAAAAGAAGTCACTATTCAAGGTGAAGTGGAAACACGCAAATACTTAGCTCCTTACAACGCTCGCTTAAAAGTGGACGTAGGGGATCAAGTAGACCGTGGAGACTTGCTCACTGAAGGTTCGATTGACCCGAAAGAATTAATCGTCGTTCGAGACGTAGCGACAGTTCAAGAGTATCTCTTGAAAGAAGTACAAAAAGTTTACCGTATGCAAGGTGTTGAAATCGGTGATAAGCACGTTGAAGTAATGGTTCGCCAAATGCTTCGTAAAGTGCGCGTCATCGAAGCTGGAGATACAGAATTGTTACCAGGATCACTCTTGGACATTCACCAATTCTCAGAGGCGAATGCCGATGCAATTATGAACGGCAAAGTCCCAGCGACGAGCCGTCCAGTTATTCTCGGAATTACGAAAGCATCGCTCGAGACAGAATCATTCCTTTCAGCAGCATCTTTCCAAGAAACGACACGCGTTCTTACAGATGCAGCAATCAAAGGAAAGACAGACGAGCTTCTCGGCTTGAAAGAGAACGTCATTCTCGGAAAACTCGTTCCAGCTGGAACAGGTATGCAACGCTACCGTCAATTAGAGATGCAATGTGATGAAGAAGCTTTATCAAAAGCGGAAGCAGCACTTGTGACGACTGAACAGCAATAATCAAATTAGGGAGATTTTTCTCCCTAATTATTTCTTGATAAGTGTTGACAGTATAGAATCAAAATGATAATATACAAAAGGTTGATAGTTAATGTCTCTACTTTGGAGGAAGCATCATGTCTTATGAAAAGGTAGCTAAGGCAAATCAAACAATCATCGGTATAAAACAAACATTCAAAACGATTCGAGCAGGCAAAGCAGTCGAGATCGTCATCGCTCAAGACGCGGATGCGAATCTCTTGTTGCCAATCCTCGAGGAGGCCAACAAAAGACAGCTTCCTGTAACGTATGTTGAATCGAAAAAAGCTCTCGGTGAAGCTGCTGGTATACAAGTTGCGGCATCGATAGTCACTTTGATTGAGTAATGTTTTTGTGAAATTTCACAAAAGCTTTTGTTTTTACCTAAAAATGAACCACCTGGATGTGTGGTATTAAGAAATTTTGAGAGGAGGACGAAAAATGCCAACGATTAACCAATTAGTTCGCAAGCCACGTAAATCGAAAAAAGCAGGTTCTAAATCACCAGCTCTCGGTAAAATGTACAACAGCTTCAAAAAATCGATGACTACTGTAAACTCACCACAAAAACGTGGAGTGTGTACACGTGTAGGAACGATGAAGCCTAAAAAACCGAACTCGGCTTTACGTAAATATGCACGTGTTCGTTTAACGAACACATTAGAGGTGAACGCGTACATTCCTGGTGAAGGCCACAACCTTCAAGAGCACAGTGTTGTTCTTATCCGTGGAGGACGTGTTAAAGACTTACCGGGGGTTCGTTACCACGTAGTTCGTGGAGCGCTCGATACTGCGGGTGTTACGGATCGTAAACAAAGCCGTTCACAATACGGTGTTAAAAAACCTAAAAAATAATTGACATCAATTATTTGAATATAGATTCGAATAAAAAGTTTGAAGGGAGGAACAAACATGCCACGTAAAGGTCCTGTCGCAAAACGCGACGTATTACCAGATCCAATTTACAATTCTAAACTCGTTACTCGCCTCATCAACAAGATGATGGTAGACGGTAAAAAAGGTACTTCACAAAATATTCTTTATGCAGCTTTCGAACTCGTTCAAGAGCGTTCAGGTAAAGATCCATTAGAAGTATTCGAAGAAGCGTTAAACAACGTTATGCCTGTACTTGAAGTTCGCGCACGCCGTGTAGGTGGAGCTAACTACCAAGTACCAGTTGAAGTTCGTCCAGATCGCCGTACAACATTAGGATTACGTTACCTCGTAAACTACTCACGTACACGCGGTGAAAAGACGATGGAAGAACGACTTGCAAATGAAATTCTTGATGCATCAAACAACACAGGTGCTTCTGTAAAGCGTCGTGAAGAGTTACACAAAATGGCGGAAGCGAACAAAGCATTCGCTCACTACCGTTGGTAATCTAAAGCATCACATTCATTTAACCTTACAAGGAAATGGAAGGAGAAATACAATATGGCTAGAGAATTCTCACTAGAGAAAACTCGTAACATTGGTATCATGGCTCACATTGACGCTGGTAAGACAACGACAACAGAGCGTATCCTTTTTTACACAGGTCGTATCCATAAATTAGGTGAAACGCACGAAGGTGCTTCACAAATGGACTGGATGGAACAAGAGCAAGAACGCGGAATTACAATCACATCTGCTGCTACTACAGCACAGTGGGATGGTCACCGTGTTAACATCATCGATACACCAGGTCACGTAGACTTCACTGTTGAAGTTGAACGTTCACTTCGCGTACTTGATGGTGCGGTTACAGTACTTGATGCTCAATCAGGTGTTGAACCACAAACAGAAACTGTATGGCGTCAAGCGACAACATACGGCGTACCACGTTTAGTTTTCGTTAACAAAATGGATAAAACAGGTGCAGACTTCCTTTATGCGGTAAGCACATTGCATGATCGTTTACAAGCGAACGCTCACCCAATCCAATTACCAATCGGTGCGGAAGATGATTTCACAGGAATTATCGACTTAATCGAAATGAAAGCTACAATGTACGGCAACGACCTCGGTACTGATATCGAGGAAGTTGAAATCCCAGCTGAATACCAAGAACAAGCTGAAGAGTACCGTGAGAAATTAATTGAAGGTCTTGCAGACGTCGATGAAGAACTCATGGAAAAATACCTCGGTGGAGAAGAATTATCAGTAGAAGAGATCAAAGCGGCAATCCGTCGTGCGACACTCGCTGTTGAGTTCTATCCAGTTGTTTGTGGTACAGCATTCAAAAACAAAGGTGTTCAATTAGTGCTTAACGCAGTAGTTGATTACTTACCATCACCACTTGATATCGCAGCGATGTCAGGAATCAACCCAGATACAGAAGAAGAAGAAGTTCGTGAAGCGTCTGACGAAGCACCATTCTCAGCACTTGCGTTCAAAGTTATGACTGACCCATTCGTAGGTAAGTTAACATTCTTCCGTATTTACTCAGGTGTTCTTGAGTCTGGATCATACGTACTCAACTCTTCAAAAGGTAAGCGTGAGCGTGTTGGACGTATCCTTCAAATGCACGCGAACTCTCGTGAAGAGATTTCAGAAGTACACGCAGGTGAAATCGCAGCTGCTGTAGGTTTAAAAGATACTGGTACTGGAGACACTTTATGTGACGAAAAAGCACCAATCATCTTAGAATCTATGGAATTCCCAGAGCCAGTTATCTCTGTAGCGATCGAACCGAAAACGAAAGCTGACCAAGACAAAATGGGTCAAGCTCTCGCTAAGTTACAAGAAGAAGACCCTACATTCCGTGCGCACACTGACCAGGAAACTGGAGAAGTTATTATCGCTGGTATGGGTGAACTTCACCTTGACATCATCGTTGACCGCTTAAAACGTGAGTTTAAAGTGGAAGCAAACGTTGGTGCACCACAAGTATCTTACCGTGAAACATTCCGTCAAACAGCGGAAGTTGAAGGTAAATTCGTACGTCAATCGGGTGGACGTGGACAATACGGACACGTTTGGATCGAATTTGGTCCACAAGAAGAGCCAGCAGAAGGCGAAGAGAGCGAAAACTTCGTGTTCGAAGACGCAATCGTTGGTGGGGTTGTTCCACGTGAATACATCCCAGCTGTTGAAGCAGGTCTTCGTGACTCACTTGACAACGGTATTATCGCAGGATATCCATTAATTAACGTCCGCGCTAAATTATACGATGGTTCTTACCATGATGTTGACTCGAACGAAATGGCGTTCAAAATCGCTGCATCTATGGCACTTAAAAACGCTGCATCAAAATGTTCACCAGTACTTCTTGAGCCGATCATGAAAGTTGAGATCATCATTCCAGAAGAATACATGGGTGACATTATGGGCGACGTAACAAGCCGTCGTGGTCGCGTAGAAGGTATGGAAGCGCGTGGTAACGCACAAGTAGTTCGTGCAATGGTTCCACTTGCTGAAATGTTCGGATACGCAACTTCACTTCGTTCTAACACGCAAGGACGTGGAGTATTCTCAATGGTATTCGACCATTACGAAGAAGTTCCAAAGTCAATTGCTGACGAAGTAATTAAGAAAAACACAGGTGAATAATTTTTAACAGTTCTTCACTTGTTTCTAAAATGAATAACTTGTAAGATATGGTTAGTTGGGAGTTTTCTAGAGGCTCTTAACCTTCCATATCTTATAAAATATAAAAAAACTTTATACACAAATAGGGAGGATTTTCCAAAATGGCTAAAGAGAAATTTGACCGCTCGAAGGAGCACGCTAACGTTGGTACAATCGGACACGTTGACCATGGTAAAACAACATTAACTGCTGCAATCGCAACAGTACTTGCAAAGAAAATGGGTGGAGACGCTAAATCATACGCAGACGTAGATAACGCTCCAGAAGAAAAAGAACGTGGAATCACGATCTCAACTTCACACATCGAGTATGAAACTGAGAACCGTCACTACGCACACGTTGACTGCCCAGGTCACGCTGACTACGTTAAAAACATGATCACTGGTGCTGCACAAATGGACGGAGGAATCTTAGTAGTATCTGCTGCTGATGGTCCAATGCCACAAACACGTGAGCACATCCTTTTATCACGTCAAGTAGGTGTTCCTTACTTAGTCGTATTCATGAACAAATGTGACATGGTAGACGACGAAGAATTATTAGAATTAGTTGAAATGGAAATTCGTGAACTCTTATCAGAATACGATTTCCCAGGCGACGACATTCCAGTAATCCGAGGTTCAGCTCTTAAAGCACTTGAAGGTGAAGAAGAGTGGGAAGATAAAATCGTTGAGCTTATGGAAGCTGTAGACGAGTACATCCCAACACCAGAACGTGACACTGACAAACCATTCATGATGCCAGTTGAGGACGTATTCTCAATCACTGGTCGTGGTACAGTTGCAACAGGTCGTGTTGAGCGTGGACGCGTTGAAGTTGGTGACACTGTAGAGATCATCGGTCTTTCAGACGCACCAAAATCAACTACTGTAACAGGTGTTGAAATGTTCCGTAAATTATTAGACTACGCTGAAGCTGGAGACAACATCGGTGCTTTACTTCGTGGTGTAGGCCGTGAAGACATCGAGCGTGGACAAGTACTTGCTAAACCAGGTACGATCACACCACACACGAAATTCACTTCAGAAGTTTACGTATTATCAAAAGACGAAGGTGGACGTCACACTCCATTCTTCTCTAACTACCGCCCACAGTTCTACTTCCGTACAACTGACGTAACTGGAATCATCCACTTACCAGAAGGCGTTGAAATGGTAATGCCTGGCGACAACATCGAAATGACAGTTGAACTTATTTCACCAATCGCGATTGAAGAAGGTACTAAATTCTCAATCCGTGAAGGTGGACGTACAGTTGGAGCTGGCGTTGTAGCTAAAATCCAAGAGTAATTTTTACTCTTTCTTAAAAAGACCTCGTAGACGTACGGGGTCTTTTTTTCTTTTTCATAAACTGATCTTGCACTTGCCAATGAAAGCTAAAATAAATGTAGTTCAAATTAAAAATAGAATACTATACTGATCTTTCTCTAGACTTAAAAAGACTCGTTATAAAATTTACATAGAAAGTGCAGACTTTACTTGTGTTTTATACATAAGGTGTATATAATAATAAAGGTCAATCAAACAGGTGAAATGAATTTCGTAAAAGAGCTTGCGGAATTCTTTTTGTTCATGTATAATGTTGAATGTTGACTGCGATGAAGCGAGAGGTTGCTGACACACCCGGCCGCTTTGCCATGGCTAATGTGAAGGAAATTCTCGTGGAGAATGTCTAGTAAATAGGCGAAAAGGAGGGAAAATAATGGCAAAACAAAAAATTCGTATCCGTTTAAAAGCTTACGATCACAGAATTTTAGATCAGTCAGCTGAGAAGATTGTTGAAACAGCAAAACGTTCAGGTGCAGGAGTTTCAGGTCCGATTCCGTTACCGACAGAGCGTTCAGTATACACGATCTTACGTTCAGTTCACGTTTACAAAGATTCACGTGAGCAATTCGAAATGCGTACACATAAACGCTTAATCGATATCGTTAACCCAACACCAAAAACAGTAGACGCGCTCATGAAGCTCGATTTACCATCAGGTGTAGACATTGAAATTAAATTATAATAATAGAAAACAAAATTATCAGGAGGTGTGACAAATGGCCAAAGGAATCTTAGGTAAAAAAGTAGGGATGACACAAGTTTTCGCTGAAAACGGTGATCTCATTCCAGTAACAGTAATCGAAGCTGCTCCAAACGTTGTTCTTCAAAAGAAAACAGCTGAAACGGACGGCTACGAAGCAATCCAATTAGGATTTGACGACGTGCGTGAACAGTATGCTAACAAACCTGCTAAAGGACATGTAGCAAAAGCTGAAACGGCACCTAAGCGCTTCATTCGCGAAGTACGCGGATTAGATGTCGCTGCTTACGAAGTTGGTCAGGAAGTCAAAGTTGACGTATTCACAGAAGGAGATATCGTCGACGTAACAGGAGTATCGAAAGGTAAAGGTTTCCAAGGTGTTATTAAACGCTACGGACACGCAATCGGGCCAATGAGCCACGGTTCACGTTTCCATCGTGCACCAGGTTCAATCGGTTCAGTAGATGCTCAACGTGTATTTAAAGGTCAAACAATGCCAGGACGTATGGGTGGAGACACTGTAACAGTTCAAAACCTCGAAATCGTCCGTGTTGATACAGAACGCAATTTACTCCTTATTAAAGGAAACGTTCCTGGAGCACGCAAATCACTTATCGAAGTGCGCAGTGCAATCAAAGGAAACTAATTTAACAGAAAGGAGGAAGTAAAATGCCAAAAGTATCTGTACTCAGCCAAACAGGATCAGCTGTTGGAGAGTTAGAATTAAACGAAGCAGTATTCGGTATTGAGCCGAATGAAGCTGTCCTTTACGATGCTATCATTCAACAACGTGCTAGCTTACGTCAAGGTAACCATAAAGTAAAAGGTCGTGGGGAAGTATCAGGCGGTGGCCGCAAACCATGGCGTCAAAAAGGAACAGGTCGTGCACGTCAAGGTTCGATCCGTTCACCACAATGGGTTGGCGGTGGAGTTGTATTCGGTCCAACGAAACGCAGCTATAGCTACCAATTCCCTAAAAAAGTTCGTCGTTTAGCATTATTATCTGCACTTTCATCGAAAGTACAAGCAGAAGAATTAGTCGTAGTAGACCAATTCGCTTTCGACGCACCAAAAACGAAGGAATTCGTTAAAGTATTAGAAGCATTATCAGTAAATAAAAAAGCTTTAATCGTTACAGCAGACTTAGATGAAACAGTTGCATTATCAGCGCGAAACATCCCAGGTGTTTCAGTTGTTACAGCAACAGGCATTAATGTCCTTGATATCGTTAGCCACGACTACCTCGTGATGACGAAATCAGCTGTCGAAAAAGTAGAGGAGGTGCTTGGTTAATGGAAGCACGTAACGTAATTAAGCGTCCAGTCATTACTGAGCGCTCTGCCGAACTTATGGAAGACAAAAAGTACACTTTCGAAGTAGACGTAAATGCTAACAAAACTTTAGTGAAACAAGCGATCGAAGAAATCTTCGACGTTAAAGTAGCAAAAGTTAACATTATGAACTACAAAGGAAAGTTAAAGCGTATGGGTCGTTACGCTGGCTATACGAACAAGCGTCGTAAAGCGATCGTAACTCTTACAGAAGATTCAAACGACATCGAAATTTTCTAATTTGAACAATATAAAAAATTATGAAAGGTGGGAACAAACATGGTGATCAAAAAATACAAACCTACTACAAACGGTCGACGTAATATGACAGTTTCTGACTTCGCTGAAATTACAACGAACAAACCAGAAAAATCATTACTCGAATCAAAAAACCGCAAAGGCGGACGTAACAACCAAGGTAGGACTACTGTTCGTCACCAAGGTGGAGGCCATAAACGCCAATACCGTGTCATCGACTTCCAACGTCGTAAAGATGGCATTCCAGGACGCGTTGCAACGATCGAATACGATCCAAACCGTTCAGCAAACATTGCATTAATCAACTACGCAGACGGTGAGAAACGCTACATTCTCGCACCGAAAGGCTTAAAAGTTGGTATGGAGGTTATGAGTGGACCAGAAGCTGACATCCGTGTCGGTAACACATTACCACTTGAAAACATTCCAATGGGTTCTACAATCCATAACATCGAATTAAAACCTGGTAAAGGTGGACAACTCGTCCGTTCAGCTGGTACGAGCGCACAATTATTAGGTCGTGAAGAGAAATACTCTATCGTTCGTTTACAATCAGGAGAAGTTCGTATGATCCTCTCTACTTGCCGCGCTACAATCGGACAAGTTGGTAACGAACAACACGAATTAATCAACATCGGTAAAGCAGGTCGTTCACGTTGGTTAGGCAAGCGCCCAGCAGTACGTGGATCTGTCATGAACCCGAACGATCACCCACACGGTGGTGGTGAAGGACGTACTCCAATCGGTATGCCATCTCCATTAACTCCATGGGGTAAACCAACTCTTGGTTACAAAACTCGTAAACGTTCAAACAAATCGAACAAATTCATCGTTCGTCGTCGTAAAAAATAATGTGATTGCAATGCGGTTCAATGAACGAACCGTAATGCTATCACGGAGGGAGGTTTCAGAATGGGCCGCAGTTTGAAAAAAGGACCTTTCGTTGATGAACATCTCATGAAAAAGGTCGAAGCACAAGCAGACTCACAAAAGAAACAAGTGATCAAAACTTGGTCACGTCGTTCAACAATCTTCCCAGTGTTCATCGAGCAAACAATCGCTGTCTATGACGGACGCAAACACGTTCCGGTGTATATCACTGAAGATATGGTAGGACACAAACTTGGTGAGTTCGTACCAACACGCACATTCAAAGGCCATGGTGCCGATGATAAGAAAACACGCTAATTGAGAGGAGGTCATCCTGATGCAACAAGCAAAAGCTACTGCACAAACAGTCCGAATCGCTCCTCGTAAAGTTCGCCTTGTAGTCGATCTTATCCGAGGTAAAAAAGTCGGAGAAGCTATTGCAATTTTACAATTGACGCCACGCGCGGCATCACCAGTTGTAGAAAAATTATTAAAATCAGCGATTGCAAACGCTGAACATAACTATGAAATGAACGCTGAAGACTTATTCGTTAGCGAAGTATTCGTTGATGAAGGTCCAACTATGAAGCGTTTCCGTCCACGCGCACAAGGTCGTGCGAGCGGTATTAATAAACGTACGAGCCACATCACTTTAGTGGTATCTGAGAAAAAGGAGGGGTAATTCGTGGGTCAGAAAATTAATCCAAACGGATTGCGAGTTGGTATCATTCGTGACTGGGAGTCAAAATGGTACGCTGAAAAAGACTATGCAACACTTTTACACGAAGACTTAAAAATCCGTGAATACATCGAAACACGTCTTGCAGATGCTTCACTTTCAAAAGTTGAAATCGAACGTGCTGCAAAACGTATTAACATTACAGTACACACTGCGAAACCAGGTATGGTGATCGGTAAAGGCGGTTCAGAAGTTGAAGCATTGCGCAAAAACTTGAACGAACTTACTGGCAAACGTGTACACATCAACATTATCGAAGTAAAACGTGCTGATATGGATGCGAAATTAGTAGCTGAATCAATCGCACGTCAATTAGAAAACCGTGTATCATTCCGTCGTGCACAGAAACAAGCAATCCAACGCACTATGCGTGCTGGAGCACTCGGTATTAAAACACAAGTTTCTGGACGTCTTGGCGGTGCTGATATCGCACGTGCAGAATCATACAGCGAAGGAACTGTTCCACTTCATACTTTACGTGCTGACATCGATTACGCACATGCTGAAGCTGACACAACTTACGGTAAGCTCGGCGTTAAAGTATGGATCTACCGTGGAGAAGTCCTTCCAGTGAAGAAGAACTCTGAGGAAGGAGGCAAATAATATGTTAATGCCAAAACGCGTTAAATATCGTCGTGTTTTCCGTGGTAAAATGCGCGGTAAAACAAAAGGCGGCGCTACTGTTGAATTCGGTGAATATGGTCTTCAAGCATTAGAACCAGCTTGGATTACGAGCCGTCAAATTGAATCGGCACGTATTGCAATGACACGTTATATGAAGCGTGGTGGTAAAGTGTGGATCAACATTTTCCCACATAAACCATATACTAAAAAGCCTCTTGAAGTCCGTATGGGATCAGGTAAAGGTGCAGTTGAAGGATGGGTAGCAGTCGTTAAACCAGGACGTGTGATGTTCGAAATCGCAGGTGTTCCTGAAGAGACAGCTCGTGAAGCTTTACGCCTCGCATCTCACAAATTGCCAATCAAGAGCAAGTTCGTAAAACGAGAAGAAATTGGTGGTGAGTCTAATGAAAGCTAGTGAAATCCGTGACTTAACAACTGCAGAAATCGAGCAAAACGTAAAATCACTGAAAGAAGAGCTTTTTAACCTTCGCTTCCAATTAGCGACAGGACAATTAGAAAACACTGCACGCATCAAGCAAGTACGCAAATCGATCGCGCGCATGAAAACTGTAATACGTCAAAGAGAAATCAGTGCAAATAACTGATGAAGGAGGTTGCAGCCATGACTGAGCGTAACCAGCGCAAAGTTTACACAGGCCGTGTCGTATCTGACAAAATGGATAAGACAATTACTGTGATTGTAGAAACACAAAAGAAACACGGACTCTACGGAAAACGTGTAAAGTATTCTAAGAAGTACAAGGCCCACGATGAACTCAACGCGGCAAAAGAAGGCGACATCGTTCGCATCATGGAAACTCGTCCACTTTCAGCGACAAAACGTTTCCGCCTCGTAGATATCGTAGAAAAAGCGGTCATCATTTAATAAACACATTCGGAATTTAGAACCGAGAGGAGGTAGCCTCAATGATTCAACAAGAGAGTCGTATGAAAGTAGCTGACAACTCTGGGGCACGTGAGGTTTTAACAATCAAAGTGCTTGGAGGAACAGGTCGTAAAGTTGCAAACATCGGAGACATCGTAGTATGTACGGTGAAAAAAGCAACACCAGGTGGCGTTGTTAAGAAGGGTGACGTAGTGAAGGCGGTCATCGTTCGTTCGAAAAGCGGTGTACGTCGTAAAGACGGTTCATACATCACATTTGACGAAAATGCATGTGTCATCATCCGTGACGACAAAAGCCCACGTGGAACACGTATTTTCGGACCGGTTGCTCGTGAACTTCGCGACAACAACTTCATGAAAATTATTTCATTAGCTCCGGAAGTTCTTTAATTCACAGACAGTGCGAGTCAAGGAGGTGCGATATAATGCACGTTAAAAAAGGTGATAAAGTAATGGTCATCACAGGAAAAGATAAAGGCAAAACAGGAGTGATCCTCGCTGCTTTTCCTAAAAAAGATCGCGTAATCGTTGAGGGTGTTAACATCGTTAAAAAACATACGAAGCCGAATCAAGAAAATCCACAAGGTGGAATCTTGAGCCAAGAAGCTGCGATTCATGTTTCTAACGTTATGGTAATTGACCCTAAAACAGGTGAACCTACACGCGTAGGCTACACTACTGAAAATGGCAAGAAAGTTCGTATTGCCAAAAAGTCCGGCGAAATTTTGGACAAATAAGTAACGATTGAAAGGAGGTCCATCGAAAAATGAGCCGTTTAAAAGAGAAGTTTCAAAAAGAAATTACGCCTGCTCTCATGAGCAAGTTTGAATATAGCTCAGTTATGCAAGTACCGAAAGTTGACAAGATCGTAATCAACATGGGTGTTGGTGACGCAGTTCAAAACGCAAAAGTACTTGATTCAGCTGTAGAAGAATTAACGTTAATCGCTGGTCAAAAACCAGTTATTACAAAAGCGAAAAAATCAATCGCAGGATTCCGTCTCCGTGAAGGTATGCCGATCGGAACGAAAGTTACACTCCGCGGTGAGCGCATGTATGAGTTCTTAGATAAACTCGTATCTGTTTCACTCCCACGTGTTCGTGACTTCCGTGGTGTTTCTAGCAAAGCATTCGATGGTCGTGGAAACTACACATTAGGTGTGAAAGAACAACTTATTTTCCCTGAGATTGACTATGATAAAGTATCAAAAGTACGAGGAATGGATATCGTTATCGTAACGACAGCAAACACTGACGAGGAAGCTCGTGAGTTGTTAGCACAAATGGGTATGCCATTCCAAAAGTAAAATAAAAGGGAGGCGAAAACGTGGCTAAAAAGTCAATGATCGCAAAGCAAAAACGTAAAGCGAAATTCAAAGTACAAGAGTACACACGTTGTGAGCGTTGCGGACGTCCACATTCAGTTTATCGCAAATTCAAACTTTGCCGTATTTGTTTCCGTGAGCTTGCTTACAAAGGACAAATTCCAGGCGTTAAAAAAGCTAGCTGGTAATCCCCTAATTTTGGAAGGAGGTTAATATAGAATGACTATGAGTGATCCGATTGCAGATATGCTTACACGCATCCGTAATGCGAACACGGTTCGTCACGAGAAGCTTGAAGTACCTGCTTCAAACATGAAAAGAGAAATTGCTGAAATTTTAAAGCGTGAAGGTTTCGTCCGCGATGTAGAATTTATCGAAGATGATAAACAAGGTATCATCCGTATCTTCTTAAAATACGGTCAAGAAAACGAACGCGTTATTACAGGCCTTAAACGTATTTCTAAACCAGGTCTTCGCGTATATGCGAAATCAAACGAGGTACCTAAAGTACTTAACGGTTTAGGAATCGCACTTGTGTCAACTCCACAAGGAATGTTGACTGATAAAGAAGCACGTGCTAAACAAGTCGGCGGAGAAGTCGTCGCTTACGTTTGGTAATGAGCAACAATTGAATGGAGGTGCAGTGATATGTCACGTATTGGAAATCGTCCAATCGAAGTACCTGAAGGCGTAACAGTAACGTTCGGAGATAATAACTTCGTAACAGTTAAAGGCCCTAAAGGTGAATTAACAAACCAATTTAATGAAGAGATGAAGTTTGAACAAGAAGGTAACACGATCACAATTGTGCGTCCTTCTGAATCAAAAGAACATCGTTCAATCCACGGAACAACACGTTCTGTATTAGATAACATGGTAGTTGGAGTTTCAAAAGGGTTCGAAAAATCATTAGAATTAATCGGTGTTGGTTACCGTGCTCAATTACAAGGCAAAAAATTAGTTCTAAACGTTGGATATTCACACCCAGTTGAATTCACACCAGAAGATGGAATCGAAATCGAAGTACCTGAAAACACGAAAGTGATCGTACGCGGTAACAACAAAGAACGCGTTGGTGCTCTCGCTTCAAACATTCGACAAGTACGCCCACCTGAGCCATACAAAGGTAAAGGGATTCGCTACGTTGGTGAATATGTACGTCGTAAAGAAGGTAAAACAGGTAAATAATGCCGCATAAAGGTATCTGGAAGGAGTGACCACGATGATTACGAAGTTAGACAAAAATGCTGTGCGTAAAAAACGTCATGCACGTGTACGTACAAAAATTAGTGGAACACCTGAGTGTCCACGTCTTAACGTATTCCGCTCAAACAAAAACATCTATGCACAACTAATCGATGACCTTAACGGTGTAACGATTGCAAGTGCATCTACTTTAGATAAAGCATTCGATGCTGAAAACACAACGAATAAAGAAGCTGCAGCAAAAGTTGGACAACTTATCGCAGAGCGCGCTAAAGAAAAGAACGTTACTGAAGTTGTCTTTGATCGCGGTGGATACTTATTCCACGGTCGCGTTAAAGCTCTCGCTGACGCAGCTCGTGAAAATGGTTTACAATTTTAAAAGAGGGAGGGACACTATTCATGCGTCAAAATGATCAGAACAGAACTGAGTTTGAAGAGCGAGTAGTAACGATTAACCGCGTTGCTAAAGTTGTAAAAGGTGGACGTCGTTTCCGCTTTACAGCTCTCGTAGTAGTTGGTGATAAAAACGGTCGTGTAGGATTTGGTACAGGAAAAGCACAAGAAGTTCCTGACGCAATCCGTAAAGCGATTGAAGATGCTAAGAAGAACTTAATCGAAGTACCATTAGTTGATGGAACTACTCCACACGAAATTATTGGACGCTTCGGAGCTGGCCAAGTATTAATTAAACCAGCTGGATCAGGTACTGGAGTTATCGCAGGTGGACCAGTCCGTGCGGTACTCGAATTAGCAGGAGTTACTGACATCCTTTCAAAATCACTCGGTTCAAGCACTCCAATCAACATGGTTCGTGCAACAATTGAAGGATTAAAGAACTTAAAGCGTGCAGAGGACGTTGCTCGTTTACGCGGCAAATCTGTAGAAGAGCTTTTAGGTTAAGGGAGGGAATAGGTAATGGCTAACACAATTCAAGTTACCCTTAAGAAAAGCGTTATCGGTTCAAACCCGACTCAACGTAAAACTGTTGAAGCACTCGGACTCCGCAAGTTAAATCAAACAGTTGAACATCAAGATAATGCAGCAGTACGCGGCATGATCAACAAAGTAAGTCACTTAGTAGTAGTGACTGAAAACTAATTAACAATTTGAAATAAGGAGGTGCCGAAATGAAATTACATGAATTACAACCTGCTGAAGGCTCACGCAAATCACGTAAACGTCTTGGACGTGGACATGGATCAGGCTGGGGTAAAACTTCAGGTAAAGGTCATAAAGGACAAAACGCTCGTTCTGGCGGCGGAACTCGTTTAGGATTCGAAGGTGGACAAACTCCATTATTCCAACGTTTACCAAAACGTGGATTCACGAACATCAACCGTAAAGAATTTGCGATTGTTAACTTAGACACTTTAAACAAATTCGACGAAGGCACGGAAGTCACACCGGAACTGCTTATCGAAACAGGAGTTGTGAGCAACGCGAAATCAGGAATTAAAATTCTTGGTAACGGTGAACTTACTAAAAAGTTAACAGTTAAAGCTCATAAATTCTCAGCTTCAGCTAAAGAAGCAATCGAAAATGCAGGCGGACAAACTGAGGTGGTATAATGTTTCAGACACTCTCTAGCTTCTTTAAAGTGAAAGAGATTCGGTCTAAAATCATTTTCACTTTGCTCATGCTCATCGTATTTAGACTCGGAACGTTCATAACGGTACCGTATGTCGATGCATCAGCATTGCAAGCAAGTGATAACCAAGTGCTCGGTTTAATCAACATGTTTGGTGGGGGCGCATTAGCGAAATTCTCCATCTTTGCATTAGGGATTATGCCGTACATTACTGCGTCGATCATTACTCAATTGTTACAAATGGATGTCGTACCGAAGTTTACAGAATGGTCTAAGCAAGGGGACGTTGGTCGCCGTAAATTAGCTCAATTCACACGTTACTTCACAATCGTACTCGCATTCATTCAAGCGATCGTCATGTCATTCGGTTTCAACCAAATGTTTGGCGGTACAATTTTAAAGGATACAGGGGTAGCAACTTATGTTGTTATCGCAGTTATTTTAACTGCAGGAACTGCATTCTTACTCTGGTTAGGTGAGCAAATTACAGCTAAAGGTGTCGGTAATGGTATTTCGATCATTATCTTCGCTGGTATCGTTTCTGGTATTCCAGGAGCTGCGATGCAGTTGTACACAACGACGATTGAAGATGCTGGCGATGCTTTATTTATTAATATTGCATTACTCGCAGTTCTCGTACTTGTGATCATCGCTGTAACAGTTCTCGTTATTTACGTGCAAGAAGCATTGCGAAAGATTCCGATTCAATATGCGAAACGTAATACAGGACAAGCACAACTCGCTAGCCAACAAACTCACTTGCCGTTAAAACTTAACGCTGCAGGAGTTATTCCAGTCATCTTTGCGGTAGCATTCTTCATGGTTCCGCAACAACTATTCGCTTTCATGCAACCGAACAGTTGGACTGAAAAAATCTTGTACGTTTTTGATTACACGAACTTAGTCGGTTTAGCAATTTATGTTGCGCTCATCATTGCGTTCACATACTTCTACGCTTTCGTTCAGGTAAACCCTGAAAACATGGCGGAGAACTTGAAAAAGCAAGGAGCTTACATTCCGGGTATTCGTCCAGGTCAAAATACGCAAGACTACTTAACAAGCACTTTATATCGCTTAACATTTGTCGGTTCGATCTTCTTAGCGACAGTGGCAATTATGCCAATCGTCTTCATCAAATTCGGTAACTTACCAGAGTCTGCCCAAATTGGTGGAACGAGCTTACTCATCGTAGTAGGTGTTGCATTAGAGACGATGAAACAACTCGAATCACAACTCGTGAAACGTCATTATAAAGGCTTTATGAAACAATAATACGTTTAGATCGGCACATGTCGGTCAACAAAGAAATGGAGGGCACAACGTATGAATATCGTATTAATGGGTTTGCCAGGTGCTGGTAAAGGTACACAAGCAGACAAAATTGTCGAGAAATACGAAATCCCCCATATTTCTACAGGCGATATGTTCCGTGCTGCAATTAGTGAAGGCACGGAACTTGGAGTCAAAGCAAAGTCGTTCATGGACAAAGGAGCACTCGTTCCAGATGAAGTAACAATCGGTATTGTTCGTGAGCGCTTAAGTCAGTCAGATTGTGATCGTGGGTTCTTGTTAGATGGTTTCCCAAGAACTGTGCCACAAGCAGAAGCGCTCAATGAGTTGCTCAAAGACTTAGGTAAAAAAATCGATCATGTCATCAACATTGCAGCTGATAAAGAAGAACTTATTTCACGCTTAACAGGTCGTCGTATTTGTAAAGTGTGTGGTTCATCTTACCACTTAACATTCAATCCGCCGAAAGAGGCAGACAAATGTGATAAAGATGGTGGAGAACTTTATCAACGTGCTGACGACAATCCAGAAACTGTTGCAAATCGTCTGGAAGTAAATATGAACCAAACGGCACCTTTGTTAGACTTTTATGAAAAACAAGGCGTGTTAACAACAATCGATGGCGCTAAACATATCGATGAAGTATTTGTAGATTTAGACGCTGTATTGCAAGGCGAACAGTAATCCTTTCCGGGCACGCATTGTACAGTGGCAAAATGTCCATTTGTATTGCACGGGAAGTATGTTTGAATGACGAGCTGCAAAAGCATATGGTGCCCGGTATTAGGATAGATGATCGTTCTGAATCGAAAACGATGCAATTTATGAAGGAAACTTCTATAATGAGTATCGGTAATCGATTACGACGAGATCTAACTAGTCCACAAAATTCGCGGTCATCGCGATTTTACTATGTGACTACGTCTTTCGAACATCATTCAATTGTAGTCCAGACATATGTTGAAGGAGCTTCGTAAGCGACATTGCCGCTCTAAGTTAATACCTTAAAATATATAGAGGGGAGACGAGATTGATGGCGAAAGAGGATGTAATTGAAGTTGAAGGTACAGTATTAGAAGCTTTACCGAACGCGAACTTTAAAGTGGAACTCGAGAACGGCCATGAGGTGCTTGCGCACGTTTCAGGCAAAATTCGTATGCACTTTATTCGTATTTTACCGGGAGATAAAGTAACTGTTGAACTTTCACCTTATGATTTAACACGTGGTCGAATCACGTACCGTTTCAAGTAAACTTTTGCACTCCGGAATAATTGAAGGAGGTTGGGTTAGATGAAAGTAAGACCATCCGTAAAACCGATCTGTGAAAAATGCAAGATCATTCGTAGACGCGGTCGAGTAATGGTAATTTGTGAAAATCCAAAACATAAACAACGTCAAGGCTAATAATGAAGGAGGTGCACTAACGTATGGCACGTATTGCAGGAGTAGATATTCCGCGTGAAAAACGCGTTGTAATTTCTTTAACATACATTTTCGGTATCGGTAAAACGACTGCTCAAAAAATCTTAGCAGAAGCAGGTGTTTCTGAGGACACACGTGTTCGTGATTTAACTGACGCAGAACTCGATAAAATTCGTGAAGTAATCGACGGCTTAAAAGTAGAGGGAGACCTTCGCCGTGAGACATCACTTAACATTAAACGTTTAATGGAGATTGGAAGCCTTCGTGGTATCCGTCACCGTCGTGGTTTACCAGTTCGTGGTCAAAACACGAAAAACAACGCTCGTACTCGTAAGGGTCCGAAACGTACAATCGCAGGTAAAAAGAAATAATCTTTCAAGTAAAGGAGGTCTATTAATACAATGGCACGCAAACAACAAACTCGTAAACGTCGTGTGAAAAAGGTTATCGAATCTGGTATTGCACACATTCGTTCAACATTTAACAACACGATCGTAACAATTACAGATGTACACGGAAACGCAATTTCTTGGTCAAGTGCAGGTGCATTAGGCTTTAGAGGTTCACGTAAATCAACTCCGTTCGCTGCACAAATGGCTGCTGAAACAGCTGCTAAAACAGCAATGGAACATGGTTTGAAAAACTTAGAAGTAACAGTTAAAGGTCCAGGAGCAGGTCGTGAAGCTGCAATTCGTTCACTTCAAGCTGCAGGTTTAGAAGTAACTGCAATCCGTGACGTAACTCCAGTTCCACATAACGGTTGCCGTCCACCAAAACGTCGTCGTGTATAATGGGATTTTTTCCATTTGATACATCATTGCCGTCTATGGAACGCAATTTCATATGGAACAAATCAACTAAGACGTTTAGGAGGGTAAATCGAAATGATCGAAATTGAAAAGCCGAAGATTGAAACGATTGAATTAAGTGAAGATGGAACATTCGGTAAGTTTGTTATCGAACCTTTAGAACGTGGTTATGGGAATACTTTAGGGAATTCATTACGCCGTGTCTTATTATCTTCATTACCTGGAGCTGCTGTAACATCGATCCAAATCGACGGAGTACTCCATGAATTTTCAACTATCGAAGGTGTCGTTGAAGATGTAGCGACGATCATTTTAAATATTAAAAAGCTTGCGCTTAAAATTTACTCAGACGATGAAAAAGTAATCGAGATTGATGTGAAAGGTGAAGGTGTCGTAACTGCTGCAGATATTATGCATGACAGTGACGTCGAAATCTTAAACCCAGATCTTCCAATCGCAACGATTGCGAAAAATGGTCATTTACGTATGCGTATGTACGCAATGCGTGGTCGTGGCTATGCACCATCTGAGCAAAATAAACGTGAAGATTTAGCGATTGGTGTCATCCCAGTCGATTCAATTTACACTCCGGTTTCACGCGTTAACTTCCAAGTGGAAAATACACGTGTCGGTCAAAGTACTAACTTTGATAAATTGACATTTGACGTTTGGACAGATGGAAGCATCGGTTCAAAAGAGGCTGTATCTCTCGGAGCTAAAATTTTGACAGAGCACCTTAATATTTTCGTCAACTTGACTGACGAGGCACAGGCTGCTGAAATTATGGTCGAAAAAGAAGAAGATCAGAAAGAAAAAGTTCTTGAAATGACTATTGAAGAATTAGACCTTTCTGTTCGTTCATATAACTGCTTGAAACGTGCAGGAATCAACACTGTTCTTGAGTTAACAAACAAAACTGAAGAAGAGATGATGAAAGTACGTAACTTAGGACGTAAATCATTGGAAGAAGTGAAGTCTAAATTAGACGAACTCAGCCTAGAATTACGTACAGAAGATTAATTTACAATCGGTATTGTAAGGAGGGAAACTGTAATGTCATACAGAAAACTTGGACGTACAAGTTCACAACGTAAAGCGTTACTTCGTGATTTATCAACGGATCTCATCATCAATGAGCGCATCCAAACGACTGAAACACGTGCAAAAGAGTTACGCTCAGTAGTTGAAAAAATGATCACACTTGGTAAACGCGGTGATTTACACGCACGCCGTCAAGCTGCAGAGTTTATCCGTCGTGAAGTTGCAATCGTAACGGACGAAGAGGGTAACGAAGAGGAAGTGTACGCACTTCAAAAATTATTCGACGATATCGCACCACGCTATGCAGAGCGTCAAGGTGGATACACACGTATCATGAAAGTTGGTCCACGTCGCGGAGACGCTGCACCGATGGTTATCATCGAACTCGTTTAATATAAAATGGTGTGTCTGTCGTACGCACAGTCACACTATTTTTTTACATTAATTCATTTATACGACAATGAAAAGCAGAGTGTCACGATTGGTTACAAGATAACTGGTCTAGCTCTACGTACCTCATCCGCTTTGCCGGATTGAGCCCTGGCAATGAATAGATATGTGCGCATTTCTCAGGATGAGGTGCGCGCTTTTTTATTTGAATTTTTTGATATTTACTGTTTAGTAAACTTAATATATAATTTAGTTAACAATAGGAAGTTGAGGTGGAATGGAATGGCAATTGTACAAGGAGAAGAGATCAACTTCTCTTACGATGAAGAAGGCCCTCGCGTACTTCACGATGTTTCATTTACGATTGAACGTGGCAAGTGGATCGCCATCGTTGGCCATAACGGGTCTGGAAAGTCGACGCTCGCTAAACTGATGATCGGGTTATATTTACCAACGGATGGCAGTTTAAAAATGTTCGGAGAAGATTACACTGAAGAAAATGTTTGGAATATCCGAGAGCGTATCGGTGTCGTCTTTCAAAACCCAGACAATCAGTTTGTCGGAACGACGGTACAAGATGATGTCGCTTTTTCTTTAGAAAATCGCGGTGTTCCTTATGAAGAAATGCGTGAACGTGTAATGGAAGTATTGCGTCAAGTGAGTATGGATCAGTTTCTCGATGCAGAACCTCATCATTTATCTGGTGGTCAAAAGCAACGTGTTGCGATTGCAGGTGCCATTGCATTGCACCCCGAACTTCTCATTTTAGATGAAGCGACGTCGATGCTCGACCCTCAAGGACGGGAAGATGTCATGCGGACCGTAACGGAATTAAAAGAAACGACCGATGTGACGGTTATTTCAATCACACATGACTTAGAGGAAGTTTTGCTTGCCGATGAAGTGCTCGTCATGAATGAAGGAAAGCTACTTTTCCAGACGACACCTGAAGAGATGTTCCGTCACGGAAAACAGTTAGAAGAAATCGGACTCGATTTACCATTCACTCTCCGTTTAGCAAATTTGCTTGAACGAGAAGAGATTAACGTCGCGCATGAATTGACGGAAGAAAAGTTGGTGGAACAGTTATGGACATTGTATTTCAACAAGTAGGGTATCGCTACGCTGCGGATACGCCATTTGAAACGAAAGCGTTAGAAGATGTCAACCTTCATATTAAAAGTGGCTCTTTCACCGCACTCGTCGGTCATACAGGCTCTGGTAAGTCGACTGTTCTGTTACATATGAACGGTTTATTAAAGCCTACGACGGGCACGGTTCGAATTGGTGAAACGACAGTCGAGCGCCATACGAAAGGGAAAGTGTTGCGTGACTTACGTTCGAAAGTCGGGATTGTCTTTCAGTTCCCTGAACATCAACTGTTTGAAGAGACGGTTGAAAAGGATATTATGTTTGGCCCGATGAACTTCGGAATGGAGGAAGAACGAGCGCGACAAAAAGCGCATGAACTCGTCGCTCTATTAGGATTACCGGAAGATGTTTTACAAAAGTCTCCGTTTGATTTATCAGGAGGTCAAATGCGTCGTGTTGCGATTGCGGGTGTTTTAGCTTTTGAACCAGAAGTGCTCATTTTAGATGAACCGACAGCAGGACTCGATCCTCGTGGTCAGAAAGAAATTATGAATTTATTTTTGCGCTTGCATGAAGAACAGAATCTCACGACGATTTTAGTGACACATAGTATGGAAGACGCGGCGCATTATGCGGATGACATCGTCGTCATGAATGCGGGAACGTCCGTCGCTCAAGCGAGTCCTGAAGAAGTGTTTAGTACGAATATCGCACTCGATAACGGATTGGAGTTGCCGCAAGTGTATCATTTCCAACGGCAACTTGAAGAAAAATTAGGTCGTTCTTTCGGAGAAGTTTGTTTAACGGAAGAACAATTTGTACGAGCATACAGCCGTCTATTGAAAGAGAGGGATGTTCATGCTTGAGAAAATGATTATCGGTAGGTACGTGCCCGGTACAAGCTTTGTTCATCGCTTAGATCCGCGTTCGAAACTACTATTTATTTTCTTCTTTATTTTCACTGTCTTTTTGGCGAATGACCTTTTATCATATAGCTTATTGTTAGCATTCACTTTCTTCGCTGTTTGGCTGACGCAAATTCCATTTCGCTTTTTATTTAACGGATTGAAAATTGTATTTTATTTAATTTTATTTACATTTTTAATGCATGTTGCTTTCACAAAAGGTGGAGAAGTGTTGTTTTCAATTGGCCGTTTTCACATTTATGAAGAAGGGCTGAAACAAGGATTTTTCATTTCGATTCGATTTTTTACGTTAATTTTCATGACGACTTTATTGACATTAACGACGTCACCGATTTCCGTGACAGACGGTGTTGAGAAATTGTTGAATCCTTTAAATGCGTTGAAATTTCCTGTCCACGAATTAGCGTTAATGATGTCGATTGCTTTACGTTTCATCCCGACATTGATGGACGAGACAGATAAAATTGTGAAAGCGCAAGTAGCGAGAGGCTCTGATTTAAATACCGGAACGTTAAAAGAACGTTTCCAAGCGGTCGTTCCTCTTTTAATTCCACTCTTTATTAACTCATTTAAACGGGCGACCGATTTAGCGGTAGCGATGGAAGTGAGAGGATACCGTGGAGGCGAAGGGCGTACGAGATATCGTCAGCTCGCTTGGCAAGGGCGTGATACGCTCGTATTACTCGTACTTTTTGCTTTTTCAGGGGTACTTTTGTATTTGCGAATGAAAGGATAACGATGCATGCGACGTTTAAAAGCGATTGTACAATATGATGGCACACACTTTAACGGGTATCAAATTCAAGATGAAGGACGAACAGTCCAACAACAGATCGATCGCGCTTTGCGCAAAATTCATAAAGATGATTCGATTATTTCTGTCGCGAGTGGCCGAACAGATACAGGTGTTCACGCACTCGGGCAAGTGATTCACTTCGATACACCGCTCACCATCCCAGAAGAGCGATGGTGCATCGCAATGAATACGTTGTTGCCGAGCGATGTTCGAATTATTGCGGTAGAAGAAGTTGCGAGCGATTTTCATGCGCGTTATGACGCAACGGGTAAAACGTATCTTTACAAATGGGAACGAACACCCATTCAAAGTCCGTTTCATCGGAATTATGCGGTGCATATTGGCTATCATTATCCCGATGTTGACAAAATGCGCCAAGCTGCAAAGCATTTTGTTGGCACGCATGATTTTACGAGTTTTTGTTCGACGAAAACAGCGACGACAAATCGTGTACGAACGATTCAAAAGCTATCGATTGAAGAGTTTGGCGATGAATTGCATATGACGATTGAAGGCGACGGATTTTTATACAATATGGTGCGAACGATTGCAGGTATGCTTTTAGCGGTCGGAAGAGGACAATATGATCCCGATTCGATTGTAGAAATACTCGCTGCGAAAAATCGTAAAAAAGCAGCGAAAACAGCGCCATCACACGGTTTATACTTAGTTGAAGTTCACTATACAGAATAATACAACTTTACCGTGTGTTTTCATTAAAAACGCTTGACTTTACTAACAATAAAAGATATGATATTAAATGGTATTTCAATAACCCCACAAGTAGCCCCGGAAAGCTCATTTGTGTTTAGGGATAGAGAAAACGAGATTCGTAGTTTATATTTAGGAGGAACGAAAATGCGTACAACATTCATGGCAAAAGCTAACGAAGTGGAGCGCAAGTGGTTAGTTGTAGACGCTGAAGGTCAAACTTTAGGTCGTTTAGCAACAGAAGTCGCTGCACTCTTACGTGGAAAACATAAACCAACGTTTACACCACATGTTGATACAGGCGATAACGTAATCGTCATCAACGCTGAAAAAATTCATTTAACAGGTAACAAAATGAAAGACAAAAAATACTACCGTCACTCAGGTTACACAGGTAGCATTAAAGAACGTTCTGCAGAAGAGATGATCAATCGTCACCCAGAACGCGTAATCGAACTCGCAGTAAAAGGTATGCTTCCACGCGGTCCACTCGGAAGTGCAAACTACCGTAAACTTCACGTTTACGCTGGCGAGAATCACCCACACGCAGCACAACAACCAGAAGTATACACACTTCGCGGTTAATTAAAGAGGAGGAAAACCTTTGGCACAAGTACAATATATCGGCACTGGCCGTCGTAAAAGTTCAGTAGCTCGTGTACGTTTAGTTCCTGGTGATGGACAAATCATCGTTAACAAACGTAGCGCGGATGACTACTTCGCATTTGAAACACTTCGTGAATTAATGAAACAACCACTCGTAGTTACAGAAACATTAGGTAGCTATGACGTTCACGTTAACGTTAACGGTGGTGGATTCACAGGACAAGCAGGAGCAATCCGTCACGGAATCGCTCGTGCACTTTTAAACGTAGATCCTGAATACCGCAAAGTATTAAAAGCGGAAGGCTTCTTAACACGTGACCCACGTATGAAAGAGCGTAAAAAACCAGGTCTTCGCGGCGCACGTCGTAAACCACAATTCTCAAAACGTTAATTTCACATTACACGTTCAATCCTTTCTCACATCAGTGGGGAAGGATTTTTTAATTTTAAATTTCATCCTTCCTTTATCTAACCTTCCTTATGCGAGGAAGGTTATTTATCGTGCTCTTAATGCAAAAAGTAAACAAAATGTTACAAAATCGTTTACGATAGAAACAATTGTACATTAGGGAAATGAAGGGGGAGTTTGGATGAAAGCGAATCAGTTGTTTTTAGAAGAGGTGCTCGACGTGAATCGACGTACTGGGGTCATTCGATTGCATGAAGAGCGCGTCGTGTTGTTTTCGAATGAGGCGCTCGGAATTTTAAGTGCGGATCTCATTCATACGCTTGGCATTGAGCGAGCGAAAGGTTTTTTAATGCGTTTCGGTTGGTCGTGGGGATATCGAGATGCGGAGACGTTACAAGCGAAATATGATTGGACGTCGCTCAAGGAGCTGTTGTTAGCAGGGCCTGTCATGCATACGATTGCGGGTGTCGTCACTGTAGAACCGAATCAAATCGAAATAACAGACGATGCCTTGTTTTTCTCTGGATATTGGCGCAATTCGTATGAAGCGGATCTTCATTTGTTAAAGCATGGCGTGCGTGAAGAGTTTTCGTGTTGGTCTTTACTCGGTTATGCGAGCGGTTATTTGTCTGCTAGTTTCGGTCATAAAGTGTTAGCGTACGAGCTCACTTGTCGTGCGAAAGGGGACGAAGCTTGTTATTTTGAAGCGCGTACGGTGGAGCATTTAGATGCATGTCACCAAAAAGATTTGAAATATTATAAAGAAGAATCGATGAATGACATTTTAGAAGATACGTATCGTCAAATGGAATTGTTGCATCAACATATCGATGAAGCGAAACAGTTTCGTGATTTATTAACGGAGCATTTTTTATCGGATGAAAATATTGAAACGACTTTATCTTTACTGCGAGATTGTTTACAAAAAACAGTACGGGTTGAAAAGTACGGAGCCATTCTTGCATCTTCAACAGTCGAGTCGCCACTCGAACAGCGAGAAGAGATTCGCTATCCGATCGTGTCGAAAGATGAATTGCTCGGGTCGTTATTAATTGATGTGGAAGAGCCGTTGACACAGCGAGAAGAGTTACTCGTCCAACAAGCGCTCGTCGTGTTAAAAATTCAAATGTATCACGAATTGAAAATGATGGAGTCCATTTGGACGAAGCGCTCGAACTTTATCGATGATATCATGAATGGTCGTTTCACGAGTGACTTAACGTTAAGACATCAAGCGGCACTGTTCGAACTCGATGCGGATGCGTCGTACATGGTCGTTAGCTTTAAACTGTCACGCAAAGAAGATAGTGAAGAAGCGGTCGCTTATTTATCTCACCATTACGAAGAGTTTCAAACATTTATGCGAGAAGGATATGTGACGATGCTCATTTCCGAACAGATGGAGGAGCGTTATCGTTTATTTGCGACGACGATTTTGCAAGAGATGACCGATCAATTTCCTCGCAGTCGTATTTATATCGGGGTCGGGCGTGAAGTAGAGAAATTGCGTGACATTAGCAAAAGCTATATAGATGCGAAACGATTATGTGATTTTTTGTCACTCGTCTATCCACATCAAAACCATATGACGAATTACAGTTCGGTTCAATCGGTCATGATGTTCATTAACAATACGAACCATGATGAAATGATCGAATTTTATGAGTCGGTCATCGGAGAGATTATCGAGTACGACCGCGACAATGAAACAGAGTTGCTCATTACGTTGAAGATTTTTCTCGATTACAATGGCAATTTGCAACAGACGGCCGATGAATTGCATTTATCGATTGCCGGACTCCGTTATCGTCTCGATCGCATTGAAAAATTGAGTAAAATGGATTTAAAATCAGGACATGATCGGTTCCAATATCAATTTGCTATTCAAATTCACTTCTTATTGCAAATAATTTAGTAAAAATAGAGGAATTCACGCTCCCCCCCTTTAAAAAGATGTAGTTTCTTACGAACAGTCTATACTTTTTTACAGTTCACAGAATTGTCAGTGAAATGTAACATAATAGACAAGTAAGCGATTACAAATCATTCGAAGGGGGTTTTTGTATGAGTCAAGATTCAAGGTTACCACTTACGGGAGCTGAGTATTTAGAAAGTTTGAAGGACGGTCGAGAGATTTGGTTGCATGGGAAGAAAGTAAAGGATGTTACAACGCATCCTGCTTTCCGAAATAGTGCTCGCTCGATTGCAAGACTGTACGATGCACTGCATGACCCAGAAACGAAAGATATTTTAACACGTCCGACAGACACAGGGAATGGAGGATATACGCAACGTTTCTTCCAACCCGATACTTCTCCGGAAGATTTGTTTAAAACGCGTGATGCGATTGCTGCATGGTCACGTCTCACATATGGCCAAATGGGTCGTTCACCTGATTATAAAGCTTCTTTCTTAGCGACACTCGGAGCGAATCCTGAATATTATGGGGAATATGCGGATAACGCCCGATACTGGTATAAAGAAGCACAAGAGAAAAACTGGTTCTTCAACCATGCGATTATTAACCCGCCAGTCGATCGCGATAAGCCAATCGACGAAGTGAAAGATATTTTCATTCATAAAGTGGGCGAGACAGATGAAGGGATTATTGTAAGCGGTGCCAAAATGGTTGCGACAGGTTCGGCATTAACGAATTATAACTTTATCGCGCATTACGGTGCACTTGCGATTCCGAGTCCAGAATTTGCGCTCGTATTCGTCGCAGATATGGCATCACTAGGGATTAAATTAATTAGTCGTCCATCTTACGAGTTGAACGCAGCGGTGACAGGAAGTCCATTTGATTTCCCATTAAGTAGCCGCTTCGATGAAAACGACACGGTCATCATCTTTGATAAAGTACTCATCCCGTGGCAAAACGTTCTCGTCAATGGCGATGTCGACAAAGCGAATAGCTTCTTCGCAGAAAGTGGTTTCTTAAACCGTTTCACATTCCACGGAGTTACACGTTTAGCAGTGAAGCTCGACTTCGTATCCGGTTTATTAATGAAAGCTTTACGTGGCAATGGAACGGATAAGTTCCGTGGCGTACAAGCGCAAATCGGAGAAGTGATCGCTTATCGTAACATGTTCTGGGCGTTAAGTGATGCGATGGCATTAAATCCACAGCCGAGCGCGAACGGCACCGTTATTCCGAATATCGATTACGGTTTAGCGTACCGTGTGTTTATGTCGGACGGTTGGCCACGCATTAAAGACATTATTGAAACAGTCGTCGCAGGTAGCTTAATTGTACAGCCATCTAGCGTGAAAGATTTCCAAAATGAAGAGCTTCGTCCGTACATCGATCAGCTATATCGTGGATCGAATGGGATTGAAGCGGAAGAGAAAATTAAAGTGATTAAATTGTTATGGGATGTCATCGGTACTGAGTACGGAGGTCGACATGAATTGTACGAACGAAACTATTCAGGAAATAACGAAAACATCCGTATGGAAAACTTATTTATGGCACAAGAACGCGGCCAGGCGCAGTATTTTGAAGATTTCGCACAACAATGTATGGATGATTACGACATGAACGGATGGGTGAACGATACGTGGATTAACCCAGATGATATGAACGTAACATTCAACATTGAAGAAAAATAAAACATAAAAATTTAGGGGGAATTACAATGAGCAAACAAAATGAACGCGTAGTAGAGGTATTCGGTTTATTCATTAAACACATTCAGGAGTTTTTAAAAGAAGCTAAATTAAACCACGAAGAGTATACAAACTTCGTAAACTGGGCAGATCGTCTCGGTCGTAAAGGCGAATTGCCACTTTTCGCAGACGTCTTTTTAGAAACACACGTATTGCGTGCAATGTACACGGACAAGCCAGGTACACAGCCGTCACTTTTAGGACCATACTTCATCGAAGGATCACCGGAATTAACAGAGAAGGATGGAGATGCACTCATCTTAACGCAACGACCAGATGAAGCGGGAGAAAAAATGTACTTTAAAGGGAATGTCAGCAGCGTTAACGGTCAACCAATCGCAAATTGCCGTGTTGAAATGTGGCAAAACGATGCGTCAGGGAAGTACTCAGCATTCGATTCAGATGCGCCACGTTACAACTTCCGCGGACATTTCTACACGGATGAGAACGGTAATTTCGAAGTGCGTCACATCGTACCTTTACCATACTCGATTCCGACAGACGGACCGACTGGAGAGTTTTTAGAATATACGGATCAACATCCGATGCGTCCAGCTCACTTACACTTCATGTTTGAAGCGGACGGACACGAAACACTCATTACACAAGTATTCTTTGAAGGTGATGAATGGTTAGAAACAGACGTTGCGGACGGTGTACGTCTAGACTTAATGACGAAAATTGAAGAAAATAACGGACGTAAAGAAGCGAAACTCGATTTCGTCATGCGTGAACAATAAATGATAGAAAAGGAGGCATTTGCGAGAATGCCTCTTCTTTTCCTATTTTGAATACAAGGAGGTGCGAAAATGAAAGTATACGGAGAAAATGAACTCGATTTAGACGGTGCGATTGTGACGATCGGTGCTTTTGATGGTTTACATCGTGGCCATCAACAGTTGATTCAAAAAGCGCAACAGCGAGCTGAACTTTGGGGAGTTCCGTTAGTCGTATACACATTCGATCCACCACCTAAAGTATTCTTTCAAAATAAACAATTGTTGACGCCGCTTGAGGAGAAATGTCAGTTTTTAAGAAATATGCAAGTAGACTATACAATTTTCGCGCGTTTTGATGAGAATTACGCAACGCGTTCAGCTGAGAAGTTCATTGAAGAACTGCAAAGACTTCGCCCGATGGAAGTTTGGGTCGGCGATGATTTCAAGTTCGGAAAAGATCAACGAGGAACAGCTCACATGCTTCGAGAACATTTTTGTACGCATGAATTTGAAGAGATTACATGTCGTGCTGGTTTACGTATCTCTTCTTCACGTATTCGAGAATTGTTAGAAAAAAATCAACAAGCTTTAGCGAACGATTTATTAAATCGAGAAGCGGTAGCGATGATAAGGGGGAAATAATATGGACGTACGAGAATTTAGAAATTGTATGGGACGCTTTGCGACAGGGGTGACTGTCGTAACGTGTAAAACGGAAGACGGGTATCACGGATTCACAGCGAACTCTTTCACATCGGTGTCATTAGATCCACCTTTAATTTTAGTGTCAGTCGATAAAAAAACGAAGGCTGCTGAATATTTGCGTAATAACTCTTTTGCGGTCAATATTTTGCAGGAAGATCAACATGCTGTGGCGATGCATTTCGCTGGTCGCCCGAACGAAAATCAATTATTCGATTGGCATGAAAGTGTGCATACGGTAAAACTAGACCGAGCATTGGCACATATCGAATGTACACCGTGGGCAGAATATGACGGTGGGGATCACGTGCTCTTTTTAGGAGAAGTACAAGATTTCACCTATACGACTGCGCCAGCGTTGACGTATTATGCAGGACAATTTTCAAAGTTAGAACATGCTGAATAGACGAACACTCGCTTGAAACAAACATGGAAACGAAACCGACCTTTTAACCCTTCAACTGTTCCGCTCTCAAACAGTTGAAGGGTTTTTTGCGTAAAAAAATAGAGCGAGTCTTTGAAATAAACTCGCTCTTTCATACGTGTTATTGACGTTTATAGTGCTTTAATTTTTCTTCATCGATTGTCATACCAAATCCAATGCCTTCTGGAATGTGTACTTGGAAGTCGCGGTATTCGATGTCGTTTGTCGTGAGTGTATCTTGGAATAATAACGGACCGAATAGCTCTGTACCGAATTGTAGCTCTGGCAATGTAGCATATACGTGTAAGCCGATCGCTGATCCGAGAGAGGATTCAATCATCGTTCCGCCGTAAAGCTCAAGACCCGCTGCTCGTGCGATACTTGCGACTTCTTTCGTTGCGAGTAAGCCACCTGCCTTACAAATTTTAAGGGCGATACTGCTTCCTGCGCGATGTTTCGCGATTTGGAAAATTTCATGAGCATCGTTCGCTCCTTCATCTGCCATAATAGAAACGTGGAAACGCTCCGTCAATCGTTGCATTCCTTCGAAATCCCATTTCGGTAACGGCTGTTCAATCATGGAAACACCGCCATCTTGCAGCGCTTCGATTGCATAATAGGCCGTACGTTCATCCCATGCTTGATTGACATCGACAGTGAGGCGCGCTTGATCTCCAACCGCTTCTTTAATCTTTAACACATGTTCGACGTTTTTCATCGCATCTCCAACACCGATTTTTAACTTGAAAATATTGTGGCGTTTTTGATGGAGCAGTTCTTTCGCTTCTTCGATGTCGCTTCCTGTATCTCCGCTCGCTAAAGTCCAAGCGATCGGCAAAGCGTCATGAATTTTCCCTCCGAGTAAATCATAGGCAGGTAACTGTCGTTGTTTCGCGGCTAAATCGATCAAAGCTCCTTCAATGAGTGCTTTGGCGAACGTGTTGCCTGATACAAACTTTGAAACATCATGCATAATGCGGTTGAACTGTTTTGGATCTTTGCCGATTAAATGCGGGACGATGTATACTTCGGCATTCGCTTTTATCGCTTCTGGTGTCGATTCACCATAAGAAGCCCCTCCGATCGTTGCGACTTCTGACCAACCGACAAGCCCTTCTGTGTCACGTACTTGTGCAACAACGATCGTTTGCATCGTAATCGTGTGCATCGATAATTGATGCGGACGAATCGTCGGCAAATCAACGATATCAATTTGAACTGATTGAATGTTCATACGTTCACTTCCTTCTCTATATTTTAGCTTTTCTGACAAAATAAAAAACGGCATGAAACGAAGAGAACAGTCTCTTCATTTCATGCCGTGATCAGTCTAATGGTTGAAAAATAGGGTATATTTTTCAGTTAGAGTGAAGGCAAGTTGCTTTCTTTTTTATAAAAAAGAAATTGCATTCATTTTATCAGAATTGTAAGATAATCGTATCAGACGTTGTTTATCGTTGTCAATAACAAGTGCTAAAAAGATTGGTATTAGGCAATTGCTTGCGCTTTCATAGTTGACAAAAAATGAAGACGTTGATACGATAATGATACATTCAGAATGATTGAAAGGGTGGCTCATGTTATGGATACGATATTAGTAACGGCTTATTCAAAAGCCCCTCAAGGTTCTGCAATGTATGAGCGTTTTAAACATTCTGGTATCGTGTTACAGATTGAGAAAGAGACGCATCTCATTCGTAATGTCGAATTTACATTTGTGACGAAGCTTGCGCAACAGTACTTGGAGCAATTAGTAGTAGGAGCGAATTTTCATACGGATCTCGACCTCCTTATCGAACGCATCCAACAACATTTTCTCGCACCGTCGCAGCAATCAATTATCGTCGCATTAAAAAACGCTCATCAACGATTCGTTGATGAAGTGATAAAAAAATAAGAACGCCTTTTTGCTAACAGGAGGTATTACCCTACCTCTACACCTTAGTAAATAACGGCATTAATCTTAGGTCTTTGTAGACCTTTGATTAATGCCGTTTTTTGTTTTTTATCATACTTAAAGGAGAGAGTTCCATGCAATTATACGAAGCACCAACTTTACAATTTTTATGCAATATGACATTAGAAGTAGAAACTGAATTTCCGACGACAGGTAAGACATACAACGGAGCAGCTCGTCGCATTATTGGCGTAACAGGAGGCGTGTTAGAAGGTCCAGACTTTAAAGCGAATGTGCGTCCAGGAGGGTCGGATTGGATCGTCGTTCGTGAAGATGGCACGATCATTCAAGATGTGAAAATCGTGCTTGAAACAGATGATGGCGCAACGATTTTAATGACGTATCGCGGCATTCGGACAGGTCCGAAAGAAGTGTTAGAGCGACTTGGGCGAGGAGAGCATGTGCCGAAAGAAGATTATTATTTCCGCCATGCGCCGATTTTTGAAACGGACAGTCCGAAATATGACTGGATGAATAAACATTTATTCGTCGCGACAGGAGAACGATTACCGAGCGGCGTACAATATGCGATTTTTACAGTGAAATGAGGAGGAACGAATATGAATATATTATTGCGAGACGGTGGGCATCTTCATTACGCGGTGTACGGAGAAGAGCATGCAACAAATGGCACGATCGTCATGATTCACGGACTTACAGGTAACCGTCATCAACTAACGAAATATCGCAAAGCATTTCAAATGCAGTATGAAGTGATTGCGATCGATTTACGAGGTCGTGGCGACAGTTCAGCGCAAACAGAAGATAGTGGCATTCCGACGCATGTGGACGATGTTTTAGAATTGCTGGATCAACTTCAGTTAACGAATGTGACGTTGTTCGGTTATTCGATGGGAGCTTACATTTCTCAAGCAGTCGCAACGAAAACAGACCGTGTTCAACGCGTCATTTTAGTAGATGGTGGTGGACACGTCGACGAAGAAGGAAAAGCGCTCGTTTACCCGTCGCTCGGTCGCATGAACAATCAGTACGACACGTGTGAGCCATATGTGGAAGAAACGACAACCATTTATAAAAATTTAAAAGTCACCATCGATGAAGATGTGCTAGAAGCGGTCCGCTACGAATGCCGACCGAAAGAAGGAGCATTCGGAAATGTGGCGAACCCTGAAAAAATAAAACAAGACTTCGATAGTTTTTATGACTACGATGTGGCGCATTATGTAGAGACGAACGATAAACCGACGTACCTCATTACAGGGGAAGGGCCTCTCGGAGAACGACCACTTTTTACGAAAGACAATTACCGTATTTTTCAAGAGCAGTCGAATGTGACAGTGTTCGAAACGGATCAAAATCATTATGAACTAGCATTTAATAAACAACGAGAAGTGATAGAACGACTTACGAACTTTTTAAAGGAGGAATTGTGATGCGAAATAAAGTGATTACGCCTGAAGAAGCGGCCGATATGATTCACTCAGGTCAAACGATGATGGTCGGCGGTTTCGGATTAATTGGAAGCCCGCTGACGATTTTAAAAGCGTTGGAAAGTCGTGCAGTGGATGAACTAACCGTTATTAGTAATAACGTAGGGGAAGAAGGCAGAGGGCTCGGCCGGATTTTACAGCAAGGCAAAATTTCAAAAGCGATCGGTTCGTATTTTACGAGTAATCGTGAGGCGGTTCGTATGTATAACGAAGGGAAATTGCAGCTGCAACTCATCCCACAAGGAACGTTAGCGGAAGCACTTCGCGCAGGAGGAGCAGGGATTCCAGCGTTTTATACGAGTACGAGTGCGGGAACGAAACTCGCAGAAGGAAAAGAAGTGAAACAGTTCGGTGGGAAGACATATGTGTTACAGGAAGCTTTACACGCGGATGTCGCACTCATTAAAGCGCATCAAGCGGACGAGCTCGGAAATTTAACGTACTACAAAACAGCGCGCAACTTCAATCCGATGATGGCGACAGCAGGTAAAAAAGTGATCGTGGAAGTCGATGAAATTGTACCAGTCGGCGAATTAGATCCAGAAGCGATCGCAACACCGCACTTATACGTCGATCATCTCGTTTTGAGCAAAGCGACATTGTTAGAAGGGGGGCAAGTACGTTATGAATCCTAAACAAATTATTGCACAAAAAGTAGCGTCTCATATTGAACCATATGCGGTCATTAACCTCGGAATCGGTATCCCGACACTCGTGCCGAATTATTTGGAAGAGGGGGACTATTACTTCCATACGGAGAACGGTTTGCTTGGGGTGGCAGAGTTAGACGAAGCAAATGTCGATCCACAACTCGTCAATGCAGGTAAACTCCCTGTCGGTGAAGATATCGGTGCTTCGTATTTCCATAGTGCCGACTCGTTCGCCATGATTCGAGGCGGACATATCGATGTAGCGATACTCGGTGCTTTGCAAGTTGATTCGAAAGGACGCATTGCCAACTGGGCGATTCCTGGAAAAGATATCGTCGGTGTCGGAGGAGCGATGGACTTACTAGAAGGGGCGAAACAAGTGATCGTTACGATGTTGCATACGTCAAAAGACGGCGATCAAAAGTTATTGGATGAATGTACATTTCCCATTACGTCAGAACGAGTAGCGGATTTAATTATTACAGAACGCGCAACATTCAAGTGGCAAGAAGATCATTATGAACTCATCGAAGTGTCAGAAGGTTATACATTACAAGATATTGAACAATCCACATCTTTACAATATACAATTTCACCATTATTAAAGGAGTGACGACGATGACAAGAGTAGCGATTGTAGATGCAGTACGTACACCGATTGGAAGATATGCAGGAGAATTAAGTTCGATTCGACCAGATGACTTAGGAGCGATCGTCATTCAAGCGTTGTTACAAAGAAATGAAGCGCTTGATCCGATTACGATTGACGATGTCATTTTTGGAAATGCAAACGGTGCAGGAGAAGAAAATCGCAACGTGGCACGAATGTCCGCTTTGCTGGCAGGATTGCCGATTGAAGTTGGTGGCACGACGTTGAATCGTTTATGTGGCTCAGGGTTAGATGCGGTTAACTTTGCGGCGCGTACGATTTTAGCAGGAGAAGCGGATGTGATGATTGCCGGCGGTACGGAAAGTATGTCTCGCGCACCTTTTGTCATGGCGAAACCAGGCAGAGCATTCCCACGAGGAGAAATGCAACTGCAAGATACGACGATCGGTTGGCGTTTCGTCAATCCGAAAATGGAAGAAATGTACGGTGTTGACACGATGCCTCAAACCGCTGAAAATGTCGCGACAGATTATAATATTTCACGTGAACGACAAGATGAATTTTCGCTTCAATCGCAATTGAAAACGAAAGAGGCACAACAGTCAGACCGCTTTGCGGATGAAATTGTTCCTGTATCGTATAAGACACGAAAAGGGGAAGAAGTAGTCGTTTCTGTCGATGAACATCCACGTCCCGATTCGACAATTGAAGGACTTCAAAAATTACGTGCGCTTTTCCCAAACGGAACGATTACAGCAGGCAATGCTTCAGGCGTGAACGACGGAGCGAGCGCTTTACTATTAATGAGTGAAGAGCGAGCGAAAGAGCTCGGAGTCGACGTGCTCGGCTATTATACGATGTCTGCGACAGCAGGAGTGGAGCCACGTGTGATGGGCATTGGACCGATCGCAGCGACAGAAAAGTTATTGCGACGTGCAAATCGAACAGTGGAAGAACTCGATTTAATCGAGTTGAATGAAGCATTTGCAGCGCAAGCACTCGCTTGTATAGATGGCTTACAACTTCCAGTTGATAAAGTGAATGTGAACGGTGGTGCGATCGCTCTCGGTCACCCGCTTGGCGCAAGTGGCGCACGCATTTTAACGACATTGCTTCATGAGATGAAGCGTCGTGACGCGAAGCTCGGCCTTGCAACGATGTGTATCGGAGTCGGGCAAGGGATTGCGACATTAGTCGAAAGAGATTGATGCGAAGGTGAATCTTTTTTGTATAATGAATCATAATACAAAGGGGGGAGTGCTTTATGGCAGAACGGTTAGCAGAAGCGATGAATTATTTGAAAAGTCGGAAATGGGTCGATTTAACACATACATTTGGTCCGGATAGTCCTCATTTTTCAGCTTTTCCTGATGCACAATTCGAAACATTGTTTGCCTTAAAAGAAATCAGTCACTCATTTTGAAGTGACTGGTTTTTCATATGGAGAACCTTTTTTCCTCTCTTGCAAATCTCCTAAATAATGTTTAAACTAAAAGAGAACGTATTTTTACATAAGCGTTTACGAATAATTGTAAGCGGTTTCTAACATGGGAGGGAATGGAATGGCTATTCAAAAAGTAATGGTTGTAGGAGCGGGACAGATGGGTTCTGGCATCGCTCAAGTATGTGCGCAAGCAGGATATGACGTATTGTTAAACGATATGAATGAAGATGCACTCAGTAAAGGGATGAGTCGCATTGAAGGATTGCTCGCACGTGCGGTTGAAAAAGAACGAATGACGGAAGAAGAGAAGCAAGCGACGATGGGGCGTCTGACAGCTTCATCTACTTTAAATGATGCGCAAGATTGCGATCTCGTCATCGAAGCAGTTGTAGAAAATATGGACGTGAAAACATCAGTCTTTAAACAGCTCGATGAGATTGCACCGAAACATGCGATTTTAGCATCGAATACATCATCATTACCGATTACAGACATTTGTGCAGCGACAAATCGTCCTGAGCAAGTGATCGGCATGCACTTTATGAATCCGGTACCCGTCATGCAATTAGTAGAAGTAATTCGCGGGTTACAAACGAGCGATGACGTGTACCAACAAATTGCAGACATGTGCATAAAATTAAATAAAACATCGGTAGAAGTAAATGACTTCCCTGGTTTCGTAGCGAACCGTATTTTAATGCCGATGATTAACGAAGCGGTATACACGGTATATGAAGGCGTTGCATCGGTAGAAGACGTTGATGCTGTCATGAAACTCGGAATGAACCATCCGATGGGACCATTAACACTTGCTGACTTTATCGGACTCGACACATGCTTATCTATTATGGAAGTGTTACACGAAGGATTAGGAGATAGCAAGTATCGTCCATGCCCATTATTGCGCAAGTACGTGAGCGCAGGTTGGCTCGGCCGCAAATCAGGTCGCGGTTTCTATCAATACGATTAAAAATTAAATACGTTTTACAATGCGTTAGTTCTGTGAGCTAGCGCATTTTTATTTTTTAGGAGGAAATCATTAATTTCAAACAAATTTATCGTTAATTAAACAATTCATCGATATACTTATAACAAACAAAGTTAATTGAGATAGGAGTTTGTCAAATGAATGTATTACAAGAAATTTCAACCGATGAATTATTGCGTCGTATGGACGAGGGAGAGCAATTTCATTTAATCGATATTCGAGAAGATTTTGAAGTGGCGACGGGCATGATTCCAGGAGCTGTACACATCCCGATGAACACGGTACCTGCTCGTTTAGGGGAGTTCGATCCTGAAACGGAATATGTTTTAATTTGCCGTGCGGCGAACCGTACGCGTGCTTTAGGGGATTATATGGCGGCACGAGGTTTCAAGGTTGCTCATATGACAGGCGGTATGATTGAGTGGCGCGGGGAAGTCGTTATTCCAACAGGTTTAGACGAGTGAGTGGAAAGTCGAGAGTATATGTTTCAACGTACTCTCGATTTTTTAAGTCGCTTTCATCGTGTACAAAGAGTTGAATATGATATACTAAAATTTGATAAATATATACAAACAGGGAGTGTTTCATCGTGTTAACTGAACAGACAGTTCGAGAAGTTGTCGGAGCTTTAGAAGATCCGTTTTTACATAAAACTTTAGCGGAAACAGATGGGCTCGTTGAAGTGTCAATTAAAGAAGAGAAACAACACGTCAGTGTGAAAGTTGCATTAGCGGTGTTAAATACACCAGAGCAAATGGCTTTCCAAATGAAAGTCGTTGAAGTATTAAAAGAAGCGGGAGCGGCTACTGTCGGAATTCGTTTTGAAGAATTGCCGAAAGAAACGCTTGAAAAATTCCGTGGTTCTGCGACAGCAGCGGAAGCGCAAGATATTTTGTCACCGCTTAGCAAAGTGCAATTTATTTCAATCGCTTCAGGTAAAGGTGGGGTAGGGAAGTCGACAGTATCGGTCAACTTAGCTGTAGCACTTGCACGTGCTGGCAAAAAAGTAGGCTTAATTGACGCAGATATTTACGGATTCAGTATTCCAGATATGATGGGAATTCGCGATTTACCGAAAGTGGAAGACGGTATTATTCAACCGGTTGACCGCTTCGGAGTAAAAGTCATTTCAATGGGCTTCTTCGTGGAAGATAATGCGCCTGTCGTATGGCGTGGTCCTATGCTCGGTAAAGTGCTCGATCAGTTCTTCCGAGACGTCGCGTGGGGAGACTTAGATTACTTAATTCTCGACTTACCACCAGGTACTGGAGACGTCGCATTAGACATTCACCAAATGTTGCCAGCATCGAAAGAAATCGTCGTCACAACACCGCATCCGACAGCGGCATTCGTCGCAGCGCGCGCTGGAGCGATGGCGTTACAAACAGACCATGAAATTTTAGGTGTTATTGAAAATATGGCATGGTTCCAATCAGAAGTTTCAAACCAGAAAGAGTACGTGTTCGGTAGCGGAGGCGGTCCACGCTTAGCAGAAGAGTTACGTACCGAATTACTCGGACAAATTCCACTCGGACAACCAGATTGGAACGAAGAAGACTTCGCACCTTCTGTTTATGCGAAAAATCACCCGATCGGTGAAATTTATCATGAAGTAGCACAAAAAGTTATCGAGAAAACAGAAGCATAAGTAAGTTTAATTGAATCACAAGTGAACTTCGCACAGCAATATGCAAGTTTACTTGTGATTTTCACTATGTTTAAACAAGAACAATCGGTGAACAGTGAGAAAATGAATAGATTTTTTAAAAATCAGTTGTTAGACTAATAACTAATGATAAACAATGGAGGAATACATTGTGACAATACGAAATTGGGTGAAGTTTTTCTTTAATGCGCTACTCATTGGTGGAGCCATTACAGCGGTCGTCGGTCTCGTTGTACGTTGGGAATTTTTCTCGAGTATGTGGGCAGACGGCGAATACTTTCAGTTTTTAGGTGCATTTTTATGGATGATCTTTTTAGGGTTTACGATGAGTGTCGTCGCGCAAATGGGTTTCTTTGCGTATTTAACGATTCATCAGTTCGGTGTCAATATGTTCCGTTCTCTTACGTTATGGAACTGGGTTCAAGTCGTCATTATCGGATTCGTCATTTTTGATTTAATTTATTTCCGTTTTATGAAAGGGAATTCTGATTATGTTGGACTTTACGTCTTTTGGATGATCGTTTTATTAGGAACGGCTTTCGTCACAGCATATTTGAAAGCACAATGGACGAAAAAACATACATTTATTCCGGCATTGTTCTTTATGATCGCTGTTACGACGTTAGAATGGTTACCTGCTTTAATGGTCAAGACAGGGAACATCGAACAATGGTCGACAATTTTACTTTTCCCGCTCGTTGCGGTTAACAGTTATCAATTGTTAATTTTGCCGAAATACAATCGCCAGTCAGATGAAGACCAAGCGAAGTTAGAAGCTCGTCGCGAAGAAAGAAAAGCGAAGAAACAAGAAAAGAAAAAAGCATAATAAAAGAAAAGATGTTGAGAAACTTCGGGATAAGAAGAGGTTCGGCATCTTTTCTTCGTTTTAAAAGATTTTTTATAAATAACGTTGACAACTGTTTTACTTATGCTATAATTAATTTTGTCTTGAGGAAGACAACTAGGATGAATCCGCAGTAGCTCAGTGGTAGAGCAATCGGCTGTTAACCGATCGGTCGCAAGTTCGAGCCTTGCCTGCGGAGCCATTTTTATGTCTACTTTGCTTCCATAGCTCAGTAGGTAGAGTGCATCCATGGTAAGGATGAGGTCGTCGGTTCGATCCCGGCTGGAAGCTTTACTATATATTTAATAAAAGCTTGCAATATTGTAAGAGATTTGTTAAAGTACTAAATGGATGTCAAAATAATATTTTATGTGGCCCCTTGGTCAAGCGGTTAAGACACCGCCCTTTCACGGCGGTAACACGGGTTCGAGTCCCGTAGGGGTCACCATTTTTATGTTTAAAATCAAATAACCTAAGGTGGGGTAGCGAAGTGGCTAAACGCGGCGGACTGTAAATCCGCTCCCTCAGGGTTCGGCGGTTCGAATCCGTCCCCCACCACCATTATGGGGTATAGCCAAGCGGTAAGGCAACGGACTTTGACTCCGTCATTCGTTGGTTCGAATCCAGCTACCCCAGTCCTTATAATACTTAAAAAAGTTGCAGAATATACTTGTTCTGCAACTTTTTTGTAATTTGTAATAAAATAAAATATAATCGTGACATTCAGATGTAATTGTGAATAAATATAACTGACTTTCCAAGAGAAATGAAGTAAAGCTATTTATACAATGTTAAAAAAATGATAAAATGAAGAGAGAAGAATAGTTTACAATATTTACACTAGGAAAATAGAACGTAATTATAAAGGGATAGTTAGTGTTCGATTTAGGCAGAATGTCTAATCAATCGAATGACTGTTGAGAGGAAGGGATCGTCTCGTGAAAAGTTTGATAGATAATATAACAGAAGTAATAGGTGAAAGTGGCGATCGAGACCCAGAGAAAATGGCGAAAGATGTGGCTTCCGCCGTTAATCAATCAGCTATTTTAGCAATTACTGACCCAACAGGAAAAGTGATATATGCGAACGAGCATTTTGTCAGCATGTCTAAATATGAACCTCATGAATTAATTGGGAAAAATCATAATATTGTTAATTCGGGACATCACTCAAAAGAATACTTTAAAGAAATGTGGCGCACAATTGGACAAGGAAAGATTTGGCGTGGTGAAGTTAAAAATAGAGCGAAAGATGGAACTTATTATTGGGTAGATACAGTAATCGTGCCATTTTTAAATGAGAAAGGTAAGCCGATTCAATATATTTCAATTCGTTGGGATATTACTGAAAAGAAGCAGATGGAAGAATCGATTCGCGATAATGCGGAGTTGTATCGTCTCATTACAGAAAATGCATCAGAGTTTATCGCTGTCATTGATAATGAATCTAAATTTAAATATGCATCTCCTTCATTTAGAAAATTGTTAGGGTATCCGTCAGAGCAATTAGAGCGTACAGACTTTAGCGATATTATTTATGAAAGTGATCGGACGAGCACTTTGCGTAATGTCGTGCAGTATGCAAAGTCACAACGAGTCTTACAGTTTCGTGTGTTAAAAAGTGATCAGACCGTAGCCTATATGCGTGCAAATATGTATCAAATCCAAGATGAAGGAAAATATTTAGGAGATCATATTATCGTCATGCACGATATTACAGAACAGAAAATTTCCGAGCAACGCATTTTAGATTTAGCATCGAATGATCAGTTAACGACTTTATTGAATCGCACCGCTTTTCGTCGTCATTTATATAAAAAATTAGAACATACGATTGCGAATGAACAATGCTTAGCACTCGTTCATTTAAATATTGATCGTTTTCGCTATGTAAATGATTCTTTAGGACATCAAGCGGGTGACTATTTATTATCAGTCGTCGCCAATCGTTTAAAAGAAGTGCTTGGAGAAGAAGATATTATCGGTCGTATTTCTGGCGATGAGTTTGCTTTCACTTTAAGTCGTATTCAGAATGAAGAAGATGCGATGCAATTAGCTGAGGGAATTCGCCTTTATCTACAAGAGCCAATCGCAATTGATGATAAAGAGTACGAGTTATCCGTTAGTAGCGGGATGTCTTTATTCCCTGAGCACGCTACGAAAGCATCGGACTTAGTAACTCGAGCTGAAAAAGCATTGCAGAAAGTCAAAGTAGAAGGTGGCGGCTCTTTAGCGCTATATGAACTGGGAACGGTATCTAAAACTTTGGAGCGTATCTTACTGGAAAACGAGTTAAAACGCAGTGTTGAGCAAGAGTATTTCCAATTAGAATATCAACCGAAAGTTGATTTAAAAACATTAGAATTGACTGGCTTTGAAGCACTCGTTCGATGGAATCATCCAGATCTCGGACGCATTCCACCAGATCGGTTCATTCCATTGGCAGAAGAGACAAAAGTTATCGTTCCCCTTGGAGAGTGGATTTTGAACGAAGCGCTCGCACAATTGCGTGAGTGGGAAGAGATGGGGCATACTAATTTACGTATGGCTGTGAACTTCTCAACGATTCAAATCGAAGAAGAGAATATTGTAGAAATGATTCAGCAAGCACTACAATGTCATCATATTTCCCCTACTCAATTAGAAGTGGAATTGACCGAAAGCACATTTGTGAATAAAGATGAGATGAGCAAAAAAATTCAACAAATTCGAGATTTAGGTGCGACAGTAGCAATCGATGATTTCGGAACAGGATACAGCTCATTTAGTTACATTAAAGAACTTCCTGTTGACACAGTAAAAATTGATCGTGCTTTCATTCAAGATCTTGATGAAAATGAAGATAGTAAGGCGATTGTTAGTGCGATTGTCACATTGGCAAATACGGTCGGTTTAAACATCGTTGCTGAAGGGGTAGAGACGAAGCAACATGGAGAAATATTAGCATCGCTCGGTTGTCATGAAGGGCAAGGCTATTATTACAGTCGTCCGATTGCACCAGTAGAATGTGTGTTCTTTTTGGAAAATCGCATCGTCGGTATTCAATAAATGAATGCGAACCGAACTGTAATCATGCAGTTCGGTTTTTCATATTGAAAAAGTTTCTCTATTCAAGCTACAATGAAGAAAAAAGGGGAAATGGTGAATGAGAGAATTAAATATTTCAATCGTAGGGGTTCCATTAGATTACGGACAAAGTCGGCGTGGGGTAGATATGGGGCCGAGTGCAATCCGTTATGCGGGAGCGGTAGAACGTTTAAAGGCTTTAGGACATGAAGTATGTGATGAAGGGGATATACAAGTAAGCGCGGTTGAAAAGAAGCCAAATCCAGCTGAACGTTTGAAAAATTTAGACGAAGTAGTAGAAGCGAATGAAGCACTTGCGCAAAAAGTTGCCGATATTGTAAAAGCAGGGCGATTTCCACTCGTCTTAGGGGGAGATCATAGTATCGCTATCGGAACTTTAGCAGGTTTAACTCAAACGTATCGCAATTTAGGTGTCATTTGGTTCGATGCACATGCGGACATGAACACAGCTGAAACATCACCATCTGGAAACATTCATGGCATGCCCCTCGCTGTCAGTATGGGATATGGACATGAACGTTTAACGACATTGTTTCATAATGGAAACTTCATCCAACCTGAAAATTTAATTATTATCGGTGCGCGCTCGGTTGATCCAGGGGAACGTGAATTAATCCAAAAGTTAGGCATTACTGTATTTACGATGCATGAAATTGATAAGTATGGGATGACGGCTGTCATGGAGAAGACGCTCGACCATTTGAAAGAACGTGCAGTGGACGGTGTGCACCTTTCATTAGATTTAGATGGTTTAGATCCTCTATACACACCAGGAGTAGGGACACCGGTCGATGGAGGAATGACGTATCGTGAAAGTCATTTAGCATTAGAAATGTTACAAGAAGCCGAATGTATTACGTCAGCAGAATTTGTAGAAGTGAATCCAATTTTAGACGAAAAAAATAAAACAGCCGATGTCGCTGTCACATTAATGGGTTCTTTATTAGGAGAAACACTCATTTAATGTTCTAAACGAGAAATCGTAGCTCCCATTCACAACTGCGATTTGATCGAGTCGACAAAAATTCACTGTAAATGAAACTTAATGCATTGTCGAACGTAAAGTAGAGACAGCCGCACAGAGCGGAGGGTGAGGCGCACGTGGATGAATTAGTAAATAAACGAATAAACGAAGTATTAGACGGTAAACAAGAAGCATTTGAAGAGATCGTTATGCTATATCAAAATCGAGTGTATTATGTTTGCTACCGGATGTTAGGGAGCCGCGAAGAGTCTGAGGATATCGCTCAAGAAGCGTTCGTTCGGGCTTATACGAATTTACATAAGTTTGACCAAAAACGAAAGTTTTCCACTTGGATATTTCGAATTGCGACGAATTTATGTATCGATCGATTAAGAAAGAAGAAGCCAGATTATTCATTAGATGCGGAAGTGCCTGGAACAGAAGGGTTAGACATGTATTCTCAGTTGGAGTCAGCGGAAGATTTACCGGAAGAAGAATTAGAAAAAATGGAGACGCAAGAGCGCGTTCAATATGAAATTAGTCGACTATCTGAAACGTATCGGCCAGTGATCGTTCTACGTTATATGGAGGAATTATCATTGAAAGATATTGCGGAAATTTTAGATTTACCTCTCGGAACTGTCAAGACGAGGTTGCATAGAGGAAGAGAAGCTCTTCGACAACAAATGATGGGAAATTGGTAGGAGGGTGAAGCAAATGAAACGTTGTCCAGAACATATCGTAGAACAAATGCATAACTATTTAGATGGCGATATTACTATTGAAGAAGAAGCAAATTTGCGTGAACATTTGTCATCATGCGAAGAGTGTCGAAAACATATGAACGAATTAAAAGAAACCGTCTTTCTTTTTTCACAATTAGAGCCGGTCGCACCGTCAGCGAATTTCACAGCAAATGTGATGGCACAATTGCCAAAGCAAAAGCGTAAGCTGCATATCGGAAAATTTTTAAGAAAGTATCCGATGTTAACAGCTGCGGCGATGTTCCTCGTCTTAATGAGTGTGACATTGTTTTCTTCTTACGGAAACGATCAGCAGTTATCGTATACGAAACAACCTAATTTAGTTGTCGATGGGAATACGGTCATCGTGCCAGCAGGAACTGTTGTCGATGGTAACCTCGTCGTAAAAAATGGGGACTTGCGCATCGAAGGAGAAGTTCAAGGTGATGTCACCGTCATTAAAGGTACGAAATATATGGCTTCTACAGCTGTCATTACAGGTGAAGTAGAAGAAATTGATCAAGCGTTTGATTGGTTATGGTACAAAATTAAAACGACTGTTCAAAATATATTCTCTTCTTCTGAAGAATAATTAAAAGTAAAATTGATGAACTGCACTTCCTTTGTTGTCACTATTCAATAAAGGAAGCGCAGTTTTTTTTTGAATGAATATGTGTCAATGAGTTTCTTTTAAATATTTTTCAAATAAGCCAAAAAATATTTAAATTTCGTTTTATCTTTTACTGGAAATGGAAACCTCTTCAGCGATAGGACGTCTGAAAATAGAAGGAATCTGTTACAGTGTATGCTATAATAAATAGATACTATTTCGGAATGGAATTGAGGTGAAGCGCATGAGTAATTTAGATTTCTTAATGACGATGAAAGCGAGTGAATGGATTCGAAACATCATTGATATTTTGCTCGTTTGGTTCGTATTTTATAAATTAATTACTATTATTAAAGGGACGAAAGCTGTCCAATTGTTAAAAGGAATTTTTGTTATTTTAATCGTGCGTTTCCTAACGGAAGTTTTCGGCTTGAGCACGCTCGGTTGGATGATGGAGCAAGTATTAACCTTTGGATTTTTAGCTGTCATTATTATTTTCCAACCAGAATTGCGCCGAGCGCTTGAACAATTAGGGCGAGGAAAGATTTTCACACGTTCTTCTCTTCAAGAAGATGAAGAGCAAAAACGTTTAATTGAAGCGATGAAAAAGTCAGTTAGCTATATGGCGAAGCGTCGAATTGGAGCTCTTATTTCGATTGAAAAAGAAACGGGATTAAGCGAATACATCGAAACAGGAACACCGCTTGATGCGACGATTACGTCAGAGCTAATTATTAATATATTCATCCCGAACACACCGTTACATGACGGAGCGGTCATCGTTCAAAAAAATAAAATTGCGGCGGCGAGTTGTTATTTACCTTTGTCTGAAAGTCCGTTCATTTCAAAAGACTTAGGAACACGACATCGTGCTGCATTAGGGATTAGTGAAGAGACAGATGCCGTCACAATCATCGTGTCTGAAGAAACAGGAGCTATTAGTTTAACGGTAGCGGGCGATATTATGCGAAACTTAACAATTGATGAATTTGAAGAGCGTTTGACTGAATTGTGGTTCGGAGCGGATGAAACTGCTCTCGTTGAGTCAAATGTATGGAAATGGGGGAAGAAGAAAGATGGATAAATTTATGGATAGTCCATGGTTTCTTCGCCTCACTGCGCTCGTTCTCGCTCTCATCTTATTTTTCTCAGTACAAGCAGAGCAAGAAAAGAAAATGCGTTCAGCAAGCGGAGAGACGATTGACGTCATTCGAGACGTGCCTGTTGAAGTGTTTTATGATCAACAAAACTTAGTCGTTACGGGAGTTCCAGAAACGATAGATGTCGAGATTGAAGGACCCCAAAATATCGTCCAATCGACGAGACTTTCAAAGGATTTCACAGCGCTTGTTGACTTGACGAACTTGCCACTCGGTGAACATTATGTCATGATTCAATATGAAAATATTTCTGACAAATTGTCTGTTCGTTCTGACCCAAGTCGCATTAAAGTGAAGATTGAAGAAATGATTACCGCGACGTTTTCGGTAGAAGCAGAACTAAATGAACAATCGATTGGCGAAGAGCATTATGTATCTACAATTGATGTCAATCCGAAACAAGTTCAAGTGACAGGCGCGAAAAGCATCATTGAATCGATTGAATATGTGAAAGTAAGTATCGACGTAGAAAAAGGTGTAACAAAATCATTCGAACAAAAAGCGAGAGTTCGTGTATTAGATAAAGACTTAAATAAATTAGATGTTTCCATTGAGCCACAAGAAGTATCAGTGCAAGTAGAAATCGAACAATTTAGTAAAAGTTTACCTTTGAAAATGACACAAGTGGGCGAGGCTGTACCAGGCGTGATGATTCGTTCGATGACGCTAGATGCGGCATCTGCTACTGTGTTTGGTTCTAAAAAAGATCTTGAGCGTTTAAATGAATTGTTAGTGGAAGTTGATTTGAGTAAAGTGAAAAATTCAGGTGCTGTGAAAATGCCAATTCGCATACCAGAAGGAGCATCACGCGTAGATCCTGAAACTGTACAAGTGAATGTTCAAGTGGATGTCAATGAGACGATCATGGAACCTGAAACAAATGAAGAAGTAGAGGCTGAAGTAGAAAGTGATGTAGAGTCAGATAAGGAACAAGAAACATCCAAAAAACTCTCACAATTACCCGTTCAAATCGAAGGGTTAGATGAGCACTATGAAGCAAATGTGATTTCGCCATCTACGGCAACATTAACGATAACAGGTCAAAAGTCAAAACTGGATCGTTTAAACAATTCAAATTTTAAATTATATGTTGATGCATCTAGCATCCATAGAGTTGGACAATCTCGCTTACCTGTCCAAGTACAAGGACCGAATGATGTGAAATGGGCACTTGATGTACAAGAGCTCATGATCACTGTAGAAGAAACAAATGTATCTTAAAACGAGATGAAAAGTTTGAAAGGGAGAAAATGATATGACGAAATATTTCGGAACCGATGGAGTTCGCGGTGTAGCGAACAAGGAGTTAACGCCAGAATTAGCATTTCAATTAGGGCGTATAGGTGGTTACGTGTTGACGAAAGATGCAACGACAAAACCACAAGTACTTGTAGGTCGCGATACGCGTATTTCAGGGCCGATGTTAGAGAGTGCCCTCATTGCTGGCTTACTATCAGTCGGCGTTGAAGTGATGACATTAGGTGTCATTAGTACACCGGGTGTCTCTTACTTAACACGTGCGATGAATGCCCAAGCAGGTGTCATGATTTCAGCGTCACATAACCCTGTTCAAGATAATGGCATTAAGTTTTTTGCTGGAGATGGTTTCAAACTGACAGACGAGCAAGAAGATGAAATCGAACGTTTATTAAATGCAGAGCAAGATGAATTGCCACGTCCAGTCGGAGGCAATATTGGTACGATTACCGAGTACTTCGAAGGCGGACAGAAATATATTCAATACTTGAAACAAACGGTAGACTCAGACTTTATGGATATTCACGTTGCGATTGACTGTGCACACGGTGCAACGTCATCTCTTGCGACTCACGTATTCGCCGATTTAGAAGCTGATTTATCGACGATGGGTGCATCACCGGACGGTTTGAACATTAACGAAGGCGTCGGCTCGACACATCCAGAAGCACTTGCACAATTCGTCGTAGAGAAAGAAGCGGCACTTGGTTTAGCATTTGATGGCGACGGCGATCGTTTAATCGCAGTAGACGAAAACGGTAAAATCGTCGACGGTGACCAAATTATGTTCATCATCGCAAAGTACTTGAATGAAAAAGGAAAATTAGCGAAATCGACTGTCGTATCAACTGTGATGAGCAATATCGGTTTCTACAAAGCGTTGGAACAACAAGGTATTGAAAGTGTTCAAACAGCAGTAGGTGACCGTTACGTCGTCGAGGCGATGCGTGAACAAACGTTAAACTTCGGTGGAGAACAATCCGGTCATATCGTATTCCTCGATTACAATACGACAGGCGACGGCTTGTTAACAGCTGTTCAACTCGTCAATATTATGAAAGAAACAGGTTTACCATTATCAGAACTCGCTTCAGAAATGACGGTGTATCCACAGCGTCTCGTCAACATTCGTGTTGCGGATAAACATCATGTGACAGACAATGAAGCAGTAGCAGAAGTCATTCGTACAGTGGAAGAAGAACTCGGTAAAAATGGGCGTGTACTCGTACGTCCTTCGGGAACTGAGCCACTTGTACGCGTCATGGTAGAAGCGCCGAGCGAAGACGAATGTAATCGTCAAGTCGAGCGTATCGCAGAAGTGGTACGTGCTGAAATGGGAATCGATTAATCCTAAAAAGTGGAACGTTTAAAGCGTTCCACTTTTTTACGTTTTCTTTACATAGTCTTGATAGTCTCTCAACATTCATTTGATACGCTTATCGTAAGTAAAATGTAACGGTTGATGAATCGATGAGAGGGGACTTATAAATGACACAAGTCATTGAACGAACAGAAGCAGTGAAGTTGCGCGTCATGGAAAATGCTCAGTGGAATAAGCCAGTATACGAAACGAATGGATTAAACTTATGGTACGGAACGTCACATGCGTTAAAAAATATTAATTTAACAATTCATGAAAAAGAAGTGACGGCGATTATCGGACCATCTGGATGCGGGAAGTCAACGTATTTAAAAACGTTGAATCGCATGGTAGAACTTGCAGGGAACGTTTCAATCTCAGGAAATGTCACGTTTCAAGGAGATAATATTTTAGATCGTTCGATGCCGGTTGAAATGTTGCGTTCAAAAGTCGGAATGGTGTTCCAAAAGCCGAACCCATTCCCAAAATCAATCTACGAAAACGTCGCATTCGGACCGAAAATTCACGGAATTAAAAACAGAGCAATTTTAGAGCAAGTCGTTGAAAATAGCTTGAAAAAAGCGGCGTTATGGGATGAAGTGAAAGACCGTCTCCATGAAAATGCATACGGCTTATCGGGAGGACAACAGCAACGTCTCTGTATCGCTCGCGCACTAGCTGTTGAACCTGAAGTTATTTTAATGGATGAGCCAACATCAGCGCTCGACCCTGTTTCGACGAATAAAGTAGAAGAACTGATTAAAGAAATTAAAAATGACGTAACGATTGTTATCGTCACACACAATATGCAACAGGCGGCACGAATTTCAGACCGCACGGCATTTTTCTTAAATGGAGAAGTGATTGAATATGACCGTACGTCAACAATCTTTAATGAACCAGCCGATCAACTAACGCATGACTATATTAATGGCCGATTCGGTTAATTGTAAAAAGCTACATCTTTAATAGGATGTAGCTTTTTTATTTTCTAAAATAACCTAAATTTACTTATAGTTTACAAATATCGCAAATCACATTAATAATTCACTCGTATACTCATAAGTGAAGTTGATACATACTTACTTCAAAAAGAAGATGAATGTTCAAGGGAGGACAATTCGAATGAATTTTAAAAAATGGTTACTTACAGTCGTCATGGCAGCATTAGCAGTCGTACTCGTTGCTTGTGGAGGCGATGACAAGAAAGAAGATAATGAAGGCGCAACAGGCGGAGACGAAGGAGACAAACCTTCAGCAGAAGAGTTAGAAGGAAGTGTCGTCATCGATGGATCAGGTACAGTATTCCCATTAATGTCACGCGTTGCAGAAGAATATATGTTAAACGAACAAGAAGGCGTTTCAGTTGAAGTGAGCCGTGCAGGAACGAGCGCAGGATTTAAAAAGTTCCTCGTAGAAAATGGAACAGACTTTAACGACGCATCACGCGAAATTAAAGATGAAGAAAAAGAAGAAGCAGATAAATTAGGGATCGAAGTGAAAGAATTGAAAGTCGCATTGGACGGTTTAACATTCGTTATTAATAAAGATAACGATTGGGCAAATGAAATGACACCAGAACAATTAATCTCTATTTTCAAAGGTGAAGTGAAACAATGGTCAGACATTAATCCAGAATGGCCAGCAGAAGATATCGCACCGATGGGACCGAACGAAAACCACGGAACGTACGAATTCTTCTATGAAAAAATTCTCGATAAACAAGACTTAGCAGACAATGTGAACTTACAGCAAGAATATTCAACATTAGTAAAATTAGTATCAGAAGATAAAAACGGTATCGCATTTTTCGGTTTCGGTTACTACGTGAACAACACAGATCAATTACAAGCAGTGCATGTTGATTTCGGAAACGGTCCAGTAGAACCGAAATTAGAAACAATCGCAGAAGATGGTGACTATGCAGACTTCACACGTCCTGTATTCACATACTTAAACGTCGACAATGCGAAAGCAAAACCACAAGTATTAGACTTCGCAATTTATGCGATGAATAACGTTAACACGTTCGCTGGTGAAACTGGATTCGCTCCAATTCCAGACGCTGAAGCACAAGAGAACATTACATTTTTAGAAGGCTTAAAATAAGTAAGAATGATATAAAGTGAGATGAGCGCCCTTTATGCTCATCTCATTTTGTCCATGAGGAGTGGGAACAGATGGAAGAACAACAGGAAAAAAATATACGGCAATTGATTGAAGAACGTAAAAAGAAAAAAACATTTCGAGACTATTTCGAAAAATCAATTCCGTCTTTACTTTTTGTCATTGCGAGTATTTCGGTATTGACGACAATTGGAATTGTCATTACGTTACTGACGGAAACCGTAGAATTTTTTAAACGGGTCCCTATTGTAGAGTTCGTTACAGGCACAGTGTTGAAACCGCTGAGTCAAAACCCGGAGTTCGGTGTGTTACCACTCGTCATGGGTACGATGTTGTCATCATTGATCGCGATGTTCGTCGCTGTGCCAATCGGTTTAATGACGGCGATTTATTTAAGTGAATATGCGTCTGAGAAAGTGCGCAAACGTTTAAAACCGATGTTGGAACTGCTCGCAGGGATTCCGACAATCGTTTACGGATTTTTCGCTTTCACATTCGTCACACCGATTTTGAAAAATTTAATTCCAGGCCTAGAAGCGACGAATATTTTAAGTCCAGGTCTCGTCATGGGAGTGATGATCATCCCGATGATCGCTTCTTTATCAGAAGATGCGATGAGCTCTGTGCCACAATCGATGCGTGAAGGAGCGCTCGGTTTAGGAGCGACGAAATTGGAAGTGACGCGTAAAGTGGTCATTCCTGCAGCGCTTTCTGGAATTATCGCATCGTTCGTACTCGGGATTTCACGCGCGATTGGTGAAACGATGATCGTGACGATTGCGAGCGGTAGTACGAAAAACTTCACAGTCGATGTGACACAATCGATGCAGACGATGACAGCGTATATTGTCGAAGTAACAGGTGGAGATGCACCAGCAGGCTCAACGGTTTATTACAGTTTGTATGCTGTCGCGATGACATTGTTCATTTTTACATTGCTTATGAACGTGTTAGCACGCTACGTATCACGCAAGTTTAGAGAGGTGTATTAAGATGGAACATGTTCAAGAAGCACAACAATTTGAACGTAAATTAAATGGTCGTTTATTATTGAATAAAGTGTCGAAAGGCATCTTCTTTCTTTCTACTTTGTTCGGACTTGTCGTATTAGCTGTTTTACTTTATCGTGTTTTATCTGAAGGGATCTCCTACATTAACTGGAACTTTTTGACGGGGAAATTGTCTACAAATCCAGAGCGTGCAGGCATTATGGGAGCGATTCTCGGTACGTTTTGGCTCATGATTGTCGTGGCGCCTGTAACGATGTTTCTCGGTGTCGCAACTGCTATTTATTTAGAAATGTATGCGAAGAAAAATAAATTTACTGAATTTATTCAGACGAATATTGCAAACTTAGCGGGAGTTCCTTCGATCGTTTACGGAATTTTAGGCTTAACAGTATTCGTCCGAGCGATGAATTTAGGAAATATCGTTCTCGCTGGAGGACTGACGATGTCATTGCTCATTTTGCCAATCGTCATCGTCGCAAGTCAAGAAGCGTTGCGAGCCGTCCCTAAATTTTTAGAAGAAGGTTCACTCGGAATGGGAGCGACGAAGTGGCAAACGATTCGTGCCGTCGTTTTACCTGTCGCATTACCTGGAATTTTAACAGGGGCGATTTTAGCATTATCTCGTGCGATCGGAGAGACCGCACCACTCGTCGTCATCGGAATTCCAGCATTGCTCATTCCGTTCCCAGGAAGTATTTTCGATAAGTTTACTGTGTTGCCGATGCAAATTTATTACTGGACGCTCGATTCGTCACTCGTAGCGGAATATGCGAACTTAGCGGCAGCGACGATCATCGTCTTACTCGTCGCGTTACTCGTGTTAAATTCATCTGCGATTATCATCCGTAATAAATTTACAAAACGATTTTAGTCATTCGCAAAACGTGTTAGTCTTAGTAGAGACTAACACGTTTTTTAAATGCAATGAAAGAGGTGAGCGCATGGCCGATTTATTTATTATTATGCTAGAACGCGTGAGCATTATTGTGGCGATGGCTTTCGTTTTAACACGTTTTCGCTTTTTTAAAATGATGACGCAACATCATAAATTGAGTCGGAAACAAAATATATCCGCCATTATTTTATTCGGTTTATTCGGCATTATCGGTACGTATTTTGGGGTATCGTTCAATACGTCGACTGCTCACTTCGAAAGTGTGTCCAACAATTTAGCGCAAGAAGAAGCGATTGCGAATTCGCGCGTCATTGGGGTCGTCGTGGCAGGGCTTCTCGGGGGCTCGCGACTCGGAATCGGAGCGGGATTAATCGCAGGGGCGCACCGGTTTATGCTCGGAGGATTTACTGCAGTCGCTTGTAGTGTGTCGACCGTTATTTCAGGAGGAGTCGCAAGTCGTCTACATCGAAAAAATAAACGCATATCGACACCGATTGCTTTTTTAGTAGGAGCTCTCGCGGAAGCGTTCCAAATGTCGTTCATCTTACTCATTTCGAAACCGTTCGATCAAGCATGGGCACTCGTTTCTGTCATCGGATTGCCGATGATTATCGCAAACGGAATCGGTACGGCTTTATTCATGTTGATCATTTATAGCGTGTCTGATGAAGAGGAGAAAGCGAGTGCTATGCAAGCGGAGAAAACGTTGCGCATCGCCAATCAAACGATTGGGTACATGCGCCAAGGGATGACACCGCATACGGCAGAGCAAGTGTGTCACATTTTATATAAAGAATTAAATCCGGTCGCTGTTGCGATTACGGATGAGTCGCGAATTTTAGCCCATGTCGGCATCGCGAGCGATCACCATCAGCCACTTAGTGAAATTCAAACACATTTAACGCGAGAAGTGTTGCAGCAAGGGGAATTAGTCGTCGCAGATGGGCCACGGATTCATTGTCAACGCCCCGACTGTCCGCTCCAAGCTGCAGTCATCACGCCACTAAAACTTCGCGGTGAAGCAGTAGGAACGTTGAAATTGTATTACCCGTCTAAAAAAGATATTAATGAAGTGACGATTCAAATGATTCGTGGACTTGCGAGCTTATTAAATGATCAATTGGAACTGGCGGATGCAGAGCGACTTCACCAGTTAGCGAAAGAAGCGGAAATTCAAGCGTTGCAAGCGCAAATTAGCCCACACTTTTTATTTAACTCGTTGAATGTCATCATCTCACTCATTCGGACGAGACCGGATGAAGCGCGCTCTTTATTGACGTCGCTTTCTTATTTTTTAAGACAAAATGTCGAGCGAACGAAAGCGCCTTTCATTACGATTCGAGAAGAGCTCGCCCATGTACAAGCGTATGTCGCGATTGAAGAAGCGCGTTTTGTCGACCAATTAACGGTCGTCCAACAAATTGATGAAGCGGCATTAGAAACGAAAATACCGCCACTGTCGATTCAGCCACTCGTTGAAAATGCGATTCGCTATGGGATGCAAGGATGTGAAGGCCATTGTTATGTGACGATTGCGATTGACTGTTTAGGAGATAAAGTGAAAGTAGAAGTTTCAGACAACGGCTTAGGAATGACGGAAGAAAAATTACAAAAAGTCGGACAACAAAAAGATAAAGAGACAGAAAGTACAGGCGTTGGTTTGTACAATGTTAATCGTCGCTTAATGATGACGTATGGTCCGACGGCAGCTTTACAGTTTCACAGTGAACTTGATCAAGGAACGAAAGTACAATTTGTCATTGATGCATAGGGGGAACAACATGTTAACAGAGAAAGTACGAGCGATTGTCGTCGATGATGAACGATATGCTCGAGAAGAGTTAGTATATTTATTAACGGAACAATTACATGTCGATGTCGTCGCTGAAGCGAGCAGTGGCGAAGAGGCGATTGTGCAAGCTGTCCAACATGAACCAGATGTTTTATTTTTAGATGTTTCTATGGGAAAGATGGGTGGAATCGAAACGGCTGAAGCGATTCAAGCGTTGAAAAATCCACCGCAAATTGTGTTTGCGACGGCATACGCGCAATATGCCGTCGATGCCTTTCGCGTTCAAGCGACAGACTATTTATTAAAGCCGTATAACATCGAAGAGGTAACACGAGCGATTTCGAAAGTGAAAAGCAAAATGACACCAGTCGAATCGAAACGTGCACTTCATAAATTAGCGATTGAAAACGAAGGTGAAATTAAATACATTTCCATTTCGACCATTTTATACGCTTTTCGAGAAGAGCAAGCGACAATGATTGTAACGTCACAGGCGACATACGAAGTGAAAATGTCATTGAAGCAATTAGAAGAGCGTTTAGAAGCGTATCCTTTTTTCCGCATTCATAAAAGTTATCTCGTCAATTTAAATGAGGTGACGAAACTAACCCCTTGGTTTAACGGGGCATTTCAACTAGAAGTGACGGGGCGCAGCGAACAGTTACCTGTCAGTCGCAACTACGTCAAGCAGCTAAAAGAGCGACTAGCATTGTAAGTAAACGCTTTAAAACGACATCTTAATGTTCAGAAACGACATGATGCATGAAAACGCTCTCTTTTCATAAAAAGTCTTTTATAATAAAGCTACAATAAGACGTTCGAAAGGGGAGTATGGCATGATTACATTTATCGTCAGTATTATTTTATTAGTAGTAGGTTATTTAACATATGGTAAATATGTCGAGCGTGTCTTCGGTCCGAAAGATCGCCCAACACCAGCTTATACGAGCAGTGATGGCGTCGATTACGTGCCGATGGATACGAAAAAGAACTCATTAATTCAATTATTAAATATCGCAGGAGTTGGGCCTATTTTCGGTCCAATTATGGGAGCGCTTTACGGTCCAGTCGCATTCATTTGGATCGTACTTGGGGCAATTTTCGCAGGGGGCGTACACGACTATTTAACGGGGATGATTTCGATTCGTAACCGTGGTGCTCACTTACCAGAATTAGCAGGGAAGTTTTTAGGGAATGTGATGAAGCACGTCGTCAACGCATTTTCACTTTTATTATTAGTGTTAGTCGGAACGGTATTCGTTTCAGCACCAGCTGATTTACTTTACAATTTAATGGACGGAAAAGTCGCTTTAACAATTATTTTAGTACTTATTTTTGCTTATTATATTTTAGCGACATTGTTACCGATCGATAAAATTATCGGACGTTTTTATCCTATTTTTGGAATGTTACTCGTCATTAGTGCAATCGGAATCGGAGGCGGACTCATTTTAAAAGGAGCGCCGATTCCAGAGTTAACACTTCAAAATTTACACCCGGACAATATTCCGATTTTTCCATTATTATTCTTAACGATTTCATGTGGAGCTCTTTCAGGATTCCACGCAACGCAGTCACCAATCATTTCACGTACGACTGAAAAAGAAGGACAAGGTCGTAAAATTTTCTACGGTATGATGATCGCAGAAGGTATTATCGCAATGATTTGGGCAGCAGCAGGAATGAGTTTATTCTCAGGAGATAAGTTAAATGAATTGTTAGCAGCAGGCGGACCAGCGGTAGTCGTTAGTGAAGTAGCGACAACGATGTTAGGGGCAGTTGGAGGAACGATCGCGATTTTAGGAGTTATCATTTTACCAATCACTTCAGGAGATACAGCATTCCGTAGTGCGCGTATGATCATCGCAGATTATTTCAAAATTGGACAAGTGAAAATTGGCAAACGTTTAATGATCGCTTTACCGATGTTCGTTATTTCAATCGCTTTAACACAAATTGACTTCAATATTTTATGGCGTTACTTCTCATGGGCGAACCAATCGACAGCGGTCATCGCACTTTATGTCGGCGCGATGTATTTATTCATTAGTAAGAAAAACTACTGGATTGCGCTCATACCGGGAATATTTATGTTAATGGCAACGACGACGTACATTTTAAATGCGAAAATCGGCTTTAACTTACCGATGAACATTTCGTACATCGGAGCAATCATTACAACGATTACATTGACAGCGGTATTCTTCGTCGGAGCGAAACAAGCGCGTCAAAAAGAAATTCCGTTAGAAGAAGATGTGTCGCAATACGAAAAAGCACATCCTGTGCCAGAAGTTTAAAAACGAAAAGCTATGACAATTCACATTTGTGAGTGGTCATAGCTTTTTTTGTATAAATTAACGGTAAATAACCGCTGTGCCTGTTGCGACACACATGAGCATACCTTCACGCAATGTTTCAAAGTCGAGATCGACTCCGACGACTGCATTCGCACCGAGCGCTTTAGCGTGAGCTTCCATTTCAGCGAGTGCTGTTTCTCGAGCTTCAGTCAATTTTTCTTCATATGCACCGCTGCGACCTCCGACGACATCTGTAAAGCTTGCGAAAATGTCGCGTACGATATTGGCTCCCATAATCGTTTCACCCGAGACGACGCCGAGATAATCAGTAATTTCGCGTCCTTGAATTGTTGGCGTTGTTGTTACTAACATACAATCACTCCTTTTCTTCGTTATCCTCTATACGTTCGAACGATGATAAAAGATTCACTTAATATGTTTCACGTGAAAACTTTTTAACAAAACGGTTGACGTTCACGCTACGTCATCCTTTACAGTATAATAGAAAGGAGAACATGATGTATATTCAACAAGTAGCCGCATTAGCGAATGTGAGCGTGCGCACATTGCATCATTATGACGAGATCGGTTTGCTTCGTCCGAATCGTTTAGCGAATGGATATCGCCATTATGATGATAAACATATCGCACGTCTGCAAAGAATTTTGTTTTACAGAGCACTTCACGTGCCACTTGAACAAATTCAACGATTGTTAAATGAGGAACAAAACGAGTTAGAAACATTACAACAACAACGCGAGAAATTGATCAAGCAACGCGATGCGTATGATGAATTAATTGCGACGATTGAAAAGACGATTGAAACATATGAAGGAGAGAATACGATGACAAATGAAGAACGTTTTGAAGGAATGAACTTCAGCGACGACCCGTATCGAGAAGAGGCGGAACAAAAATGGGGAAAGAGCGCAGTCGATTGGGCTCGCCAGTCCGTAGCAGGACGAGAACAAGAAGTGAAAGGACAAATGCAAGCGATTTTTAAACGTTATGCGTCCCTCGTTGGAACAGAGCCACAAGGAGAAGAAGCGCAAGCAGTGACGAAAGAATGGTATGAATTATTAAACACGCTCGGTGATTATCCGCTCTCGACATTTCATGCACTCGGAGAAATGTACGTACAAGATGAACGATTTAAAGCAAATCTCGATCAATTAGGAGATGGAGTAGCGCAATTTATGCGTGATGCGATGCAACAATATAAAGGATAAAAGACGTCCAGTAGGGCGTCTTTTTTCATTTTGAAAATGCATTTCTTCCCGAATGCCGGAAGAATGATAGTGGAAAATGTAATGTACAGTGATAACGATTATCAATTAATATGAACAATAAAGAAAAGAGCTCGCAAAGGAGAGGGAATTATGAAATGGAATCGTTTAATGCTAGTGCTCGCTTTATTGACCGTCTTCATCATCGTAGGGTGCAGTGCTGAAAGTTCAGATGTATCGAAGCAAGAGGAAGAGAAAGAAGATGCAACAGCAGAAATCGAGCAAACGAATAAGATAACAGATGCGTTAGGAAATGAAATCACTTTTGAAAAAACACCGGAATCATTCGCGGCTTTAAATCCAGGAGAAATCGAAATGCTCGTTGCATTAGGAGCGAATGTTGTCGGACGCCCGACAACTCATGGACCTGCTATTCCAGGTACGGAAGAAGCCCATGAATTAGGAAATCCACACAATCCGAACTTCGAAAAAATTGCGGAAGCGAATCCGGATGTTTTAATCGTTCCACCAAGCTTTCAACAATGTGCGAACAACTTGCAAAATCAAGGAATGAAAGTTGTCTATACAGAAGCGAATAGTGTTGCAGATATTCAAAAGACATTAAAAAATTATGGTGTCATGTTGAATAAAGTAGAGGAGGCGCAAAAAATAATCGATCGAATCGATGCGGATATCGCAGCGATTGAGAAAGTTCAACCAGTTCGTACATTGCTCGTATACGGTGCACCAGGTACGTATTTAGCAGCATTGCCGACCTCTCTTTCTGGAGATATTTTAGAAAAAGTAGGCGGTGAAAATATCGCAGCCGATTTCCCGAAAGAAGATCAATATCCGCAATATGCGAGTTTAAGTGTTGAAAAAATTATCGAACGTAACCCAGAAGCTGTCATGCTCATTACGCACGGAGACCCAGAAGCGGTTCGGGGCGCTTTTGAAAACGAAATGATGAAAAATCCTGCATGGAAAAACTTAGATGCTGTAAAAGCAGGAAATGTTACAGTATTGCCTTCTCATCTATTCGGAACGAATCCAGGTACGAAAATTGTCGATGCTTTAGAAGAAATGAAAAATCAACTGCAAGAGGTTCAGTGAGATGGACCTTTCAGTACCAGTTGCAACGAAGCGTAAAAGACATGAACACCCTTATGCGCGTAAAAGAAAATGGACGATGATTAGCTTAATTGCAATTCTTATTGTAGGTGGTATTACGAGTTTAATGGTCGGTCCTGTGCCATTTTCAATCTCAGAAGTGTGGCAAAGTTTAATTTCAGAAGAAGATACACTCGGCCGTCGCATCGTTTGGGAATTGCGACTGCCTCGAATGCTCATCGGTGCGATTGTCGGAATGTGTTTAGCTGTTGCAGGGGCTATTTTACAAGGTGTCATGCGCAACCCTCTTGCGGACCCAGGCATTATCGGAGTCACGTCTGGAGCGGGGCTTGCGGCTACATTTATTATGATCGTCATGCCTGCCTACATTGCATTTTTGCCTTTCGCAGCTTTTGCAGGAGCATTTATTACCGCAATGATTATTTATGCGATGTCATGGAAATCCGGAACATCGCCCGTACGCATTATTTTAGTCGGTGTCGCGATCAATGCAATTTTAGGAGCTTTTTTAAGTGCGCTCATGTTATTGTATAGCGACCGTGTTCAAGCGGCGCTCCCGTGGTTAAGTGGCGGCATTGTAGGAGTCGGTTGGGTTCAGTTTAAAATGATTGCCCCGTATGCGATGATCGCACTCATTTTATCTTTGTTTTTCATTCGACATATTCGAATTTTACGCCTCGGAGATGAAATGGCTCAATTGCTCGGTCACAATGTGGAACGAAGTCGTTTTTTACTCATCGTTTTAAGTACGTTACTCGCTGGAATTGCGGTTAGCGTAGCAGGATTAATCGGGTTTGTCGGACTCGTCGTGCCGCATATTTTACGCATGATGATCGGCGGAGACTATCGATATTTATTGCCTGCCTCTGCACTCGGCGGAGGCGTGCTCGTCGTCATTGCGGACATGGTCGCGAGAACGGCATTTGCCCCGCTTGAACTTCCTGTCGGTATACTACTCGCCTTTTTAGGAGGTCCATTTTTCTTATACATTATTCAGAAAGGGAGAGGTCCTATTGCTCAAAACGACTAATTTACAATTTCAACACTCTACTCATTTTGAAATTGATGCGATTGATTTAACGATTGAAAAAGGTGAAATTGTTAGTTTAATCGGTCCAAATGGTTCGGGGAAGTCGACTTTTTTACGTTTAATTGCTCGCTTGCTAAAGCCAGATGCTGGAACCGTTTTATTGGAAGGACAGTCGATTCAATCGATTGAACGAAAAAAGCTCGCTCAACAATTAGCGATGCTTCCGCAAATGAATGACCATCAACTCGACTTGACGGTCGGTGAATTAATTGAATTTGGGCGTAGTCCTCATGTGAACAAGTATGGACGTATGAAAGAAGAAGATTATGACATCGTGGAATGGGCGTTAGAAGTGACGAATTTAACAAAATATCGCGACCGAGTCTTACCTTCCTTGTCTGGAGGGGAACGTCAACGTGCTTGGATTGCGATGGCGATCGCTCAACGTCCGAAAGTGTTACTTTTAGATGAACCGACGACGTACCTAGACATATCCCATCAGTTAGAAGTGATGGAACTTGTAAAAGCGTTAAATGCACAGCTCGGTATGACAATCGTGATGGTGTTACATGACATTAATCAAGCGGCGCGTTACAGCGATCGTCTCATCGTCATGAAAAAAGGGAAAGTTCAATATGATGGCACACCTCAATGCGTCCTTTGTCGAGAAATGTTCCAAAAAATTTTTGAAATTGATGCTTCCATTTATGAAGAAGCGGGAACGACATTTTTCACACCGACGAAAATGACGACGAGATGTGCGTTTACGTAAAAACAGAATGTAACGATTGTTTGAAATTTTGTGGCATAATGACAAGAAAGGAGGAGATTTATGATGATTATGGCAGTAAACACAATTAAAATTAAAAAAGGACGTGCAGATGAGGTGCTTGCGCGCTTCGCACAACCGAAAGCCGTTCATACGTATGAAGGATTCGTTTGGATGGAAGTATTAAAAAGTTTAAACGAAGAAGAGTATGACGAAATTAAAGTGTGTACGACATGGGAAAATGAAGATGCCTTCCAAAATTGGGCGAATAGCCGTGCGACACGCAAAATGCATGATGAAAGTCCAACTGCAAAAAAACAACAAGAAGATAGCCCGATGCTCGGTGCGAAGTTGACGAAATTTGAAGTCGTCCATCGCCATGCTCCAGCATCAAAAGAATAATAGAGTGAAAAAAGCTAGTTAAAACCCATATCAAAATGGAGTTTGAGCTAGCTCTTTTACTTTTTGTCAAAATATCGTACATATACAAGTTTTTGAATATCGGTTATTATAAATAGAGATAGGAATGAACGATAAGAAAGATATTGGAGGAATAATATCATGAGTGTAGGAAAAGATGTGATCACGTATTTAGCTGAAAATGATTGGCTAAATGAAAATGCGAAGCGTTGGGGAACGAAAATTGGAGCCCGTGCGATTACAGCAGGAACGACAATGACAGAACTAACCCCCGTCGTTCAAAAATTAAACTATGCAGGGTTAAGTACGACGATCGTTTATTTAGGAGATGGATTGTATGAGAAAGCGGGAGCGCTAGATGTGAAAGAACAGTATCTCGACCTCATCCACCTCATTCAAGAAAAGGCGCTCGATGCAACGGTCACTTTACAATTAACACAACTCGGTCTCGATATCGATTTTGATTTTTGTTATGAAAACGTAAAGGAAATTGTCTCAGAAGCGTATAATTACGGTGTGCAAGTGACGATTGAAATGGAAGATTACGGGCATGTCCAACCGTCATTTCTTATGTTAGAACAATTAAAAGAAGAATACGATAATGTAGGAACGGTCATTCAAGCGTATTTTTATCGTGCAGAAGAAGATATTAAAAAGTATAAAGATGTTCCGATTCGCTTAGTGAAAGGGGCATATGACGAACCGATTTCTGTCGCTTATCAAACGAAAGAGGAAATTTATACGAACTATAAAAAATTATTGTTTGAACAATTACAAAACGGTATTTTCACTTCAATTGCGACACATGATCAAGAAATCATCGCAGAAGTGAAGCAGTTCGTACAACAACGAGAAATTCCTTTAGATGCTTTCGAATTTCAATTTCTTTATGGATTCGATCAACAACTTCAAGAACAACTCGTCGGAGAGGGATATGCTTGTTCGGTTTACGTGCCGTATGGTGAAGAATGGTACAGTTATTTTATGAATCGCTTAGCAGAACGTCCTCAAAATATTACGAAAAAAGTATTTAATAAAAAAACGAACACAGTACTCGCAACAGTGGCAGGAGCGTTCGTTCTCGGAAGTTTATGGGGAAGAAGAAAAAACAAATAATAAAAAACACGAATTCTCAAAGTGAGAGTTCGTGTTTTTTTAAGAGAAAGAGCGTTCATCTGCCCATTCTTCTATAAAGTCATGTTCTTTTTTATAAATGCGGTAAAAATAAGGTGCGCATAAAATGAATGCAAAAAAGGGATGGTTTTCGTTAATCGGTTGATGAAAGTAAAACACGATATGTTTTTTATCGTCACTTAACTCAACGTACGCAATTTTCGTTTGATTGAATGTGACATGTAATTGCCCAGACCAGTTTTCAGAAATTTGAATCGTATCGTTACCAAGTTGGCCTTCTACACAAAAATAAAGTAAATGGTGACCTGCTTTTTCTTTTAAATGAACTCGTTGTTTCGCTGTTTGAATACCATACTCTGTAATCCAAAGACGTTTCCAACCATTTTCCATAATGCCCATCGTACGTGTCACCGTTTGATCGAAACGTTCGAATTGAAAAGAGGCATACCTTTCGAAAGGAGTTTGTTGTGGACGGGTGAGATGTCCAATTAATTTTTCTTGTCCTTTCATAATTGGCACAGCCTTCGTGTTTGAAAAAACGATGACATTTGGAATTGAATAATATGTCATCATACTTCCTCCTTCGTTAATATGTATTGTTATACGTAACCTTTTTCAGAAACTTTAAACATTATTCTCCAGTTTATCATTGACATTGATAATCCTTATCAATTAAGATGGAGATAAGGAAAGAAATCGGAGAAGGAGTGGAGTAACATGATTCGTTTAATTATCGTAGCTATGATGACGGGAATTTTGTTCGGAACGAGTTTAGGTTGGGCGACAGGACACTTAACAGCAGAAGGCTTCGGATTGGGATTGGCAGCGATTGCAACAATCGTATTGCCGTATTCAGTCATTTATATGAATCAAAATGCTCGTCGTGCAAAATTAGCACCAACTTCAATTAAATAAGAAACCTTTCTTCTCGTCAGAACGTATACAATTAGACGAGAAAAGAGCGTAGGCATTCTATGAATCTCGTAGAATGCCTTTTTTAATGAAAAAGGGGTGATGGAAATGAACAGTCGGACGATTTATATTGTGCTCACGAATACGAATACGATGTTATCGCGTGCGATTCGCTATTACACTCGCTCTACATACAATCATATTTCGATTGCTTTCGATTCCGAACTACAAGAGATGTATAGTTTCGGACGTAAACAAATGTATAATCCTTTTATCGGTGGTTTCGTAAAGGAAAATACGACACATAAACTATTACAAAAAGCGCAATGTCTCATTTATTCTGTTGAAGTATCCGAAGAACAATACTATACGATGCGCGAGAAGATTCGTTATTTTGAACAAAATGCTCCGCATTATCGCTACAATTTCATAGGTTTGTTTGGCGTAGCTTTCAATATTGAGATCGAACGAAAAAATGCTTATTTTTGTTCACAGTTTGTTGCCACAGTATTTGAAGAAGGGGGATCTCGATTATTCAAAGTGAAACCACTCTTCGTACAACCACAACACTTTTGTCACGTCCCTTCGTTTAAACGTGAATATTGTGGTACAATAGAAGCTTACTTAAAAGGATTACGAACAGCGAAGAAAACGCAATGTATTGCGTGAAGGAGAGAGTTAGATGACGAATCAACAAGTACGTCTCCGCATGTCAGAAGAGAAGCGATTCCAAAAGGGATACCCGCTCATTCTTCAAGATTATATTGAGAGATTACCCGAATTACAAGAAGGGGAGCTCTTCGATTTAGTAGGTGCGCAAGGCACTTATTACGGAACCGCTTATTATGGAGTGCAAAATAAAGGAATCGGTTGGATCGTATCAAAAGATCCAGTCACTCAATTAGACCGTGCGTATTTTATGAAGTTATTTAAAAAGGCATATCAGTTACGCCAAGATTTACACGATGACCCGAATACGAATGCATATCGTATTATGAATGGCGAAGGCGACCATTTTGGTGGTTTGACGGTAGACTTGTACAATGATCAATTATTGTTGCAATGGTATAGCGAAGGTGCTTATTCATTCCGCCGCATCATTTACGATGTGTTAATGGAAGTAGTGCAACCACGTTCAGTTTATGAAAAGAAGCGTTTTGACCGTGGAGGCGAGTATATCGAACAAGACGATTTCGTCATGGGTGAAACGACGACATTCCCACAAATGGTGAAGCAAGATGGGATTCAATATGCGATTGATTTAAATGACGGACCAATGACGGGTGTTTTCTTAGATCAAAGAGAGGTGCGTCGCTATTTACGCGACGAGCTTGCAGAAGAAAAAACGGTTTTAAATACGTTTTCTTACACGGGAGCATTTTCGGTCGCTGCACTATTAGGGGGTGCAAAAAGTACGACGAGCGTTGACTTAGCGAAACGTAGTGAAGCGAAAACGATCGAACAGATGAGCATTAACGGGATCGATTTTGAAGCTCAAGAAATTCGTGTTATGGATGTGTTTAATTACTTTAATTATGCGGAACGTCACCAGATGAAATGGGACGTCGTCGTCTTAGATCCACCGAGTTTTGCACGTTCTAAAAAAATGAGTTTTAGCACGTCGAAAGATTATGATATGTTGATAGAACGCGCAGCGAATGTGACAGCGCGTAAAGGGACAATTATCGCTTCAACAAACACGGCGAGCTTAGATATGAAAAAGTTTAAAAAGCTAATAGAAGAAGGCATGCGAAAAGCAGGGCGCAATTATAAAATTGTAGAAGAGTTCCATTTACCGAGTGATTTTAGAACGCCTCGTTCATTCCGTGAATTCGATTATTTAAAAGTGTTAATTTTACAATTGAAAAACTAAACGAAAAACAGCTTAAGCATTTGCTCAAGCTGTTTTTTAAATTAACCGATCATATTCGCAACGACAGCACGTGCTTTTACAATATCATTCGTCCCATGGACAAAAATACGTCGATCTTTAAAAAAGACGACTCGATATTCGTCCCACTCAATCGAGACGAGAAATGGATTAGCGACAGTCGGTGCTTTCAGTCGTTCACCGAGCGTTTGTAATTGTTCGAGTTCGAGTGTCCGTTGTTTTGGCATGAACAATTGTACCGTTTCGCGTCCACACAGTACGGCACCGTCTGTTTCACGTCCTGCGTGTAAATACGGATAGTTTTTCGTCCCACAACATGGACAATTTTCTTTTCGAAGCGCAGTCGCTCGAATCGACGCATGTTCATCTGTCCATAAGTTTGTCGATTGTAATTTCGGTGTCAACGTTCCTTCTCGCAGCCATTTTAACAATTGCGCTGTTTGCCTTGCAGCGACAGTCGTCACAATTGGACTGATGACGCCTACTGTGTCACAAGTTGCGGACTCAGGAGGTAGTGTTTCAAGTAAGCAATGAAGGCAAGGCTCGTCTTCTTGAACACCGATTGGAAAAGTGAGACCGTAACTGCCGACACAAGCTCCCATAAAGAAAGGAATGCCGAGCTTATGACAACAATCGTTCGCCAGTAAGCGCGTCTCTAAATTATCAGTCGCATCGAGTACAGCGTCGTGCCCTTCGATGAGTGTTTCGATATTATGTTTCGTAATGTCGACGACGTGTGCATCAATCGTCACATCGCGATTCACTTTTTCTAAATGTTGTTTCGCCGCGATTGCTTTCGGCATTTGTTGAATGACGTCTTCTTCCGTATACAATGTTTGGCGATGCAAATTCGTCCATTCGATCACATCGCGGTCGACAATCGTTACGTGTCCGACGCCTGCTCGTACGAGTAAATCGCTCGATGCAGATCCGAGAGCACCTGCTCCTAATATGAAAATGCGAACATTTCGCAATTTCTCTTGTCCAATTTTGCCGAACGGTTCGAATCGTTGTTGGCGGTCATAGCGGTGAATCACTCGACGAACAACCCTTCTATCGGACTGCTTGCGACCGCATAATCTTTTTTCTCGATGCGTCCTGCTTCAAATCCGAGTCGACCTGCTTCGATTGCGAGCTTCATCGCTTTTGCCATTTTTACAGGATCTTTCGCACCTGAAACGGCTGTATTTAAAAGAACCCCATCTGCTCCAAGCTCCATTGCGAGTGCCGCATCTGCAGGTGAACCGATTCCCGCATCGATAATGACGGGTATTTTTGATTGTTCGATGATAAATTTCAAATTTAATTCATTTAAAATGCCTCGACCTGAGCCGATCGGTGAAGCGCCAGGCATGATCGCATGTGCGCCGAGTTCTTCTAGTCGACGTGCTAAGACGACATCGTCAGACGTGTAAGGAAGAACAGTAAAACCTTCCGCTAACAACATTTCAGTGGCGCGTAATGTTTCCACCGGGTCAGGTAAGAGAGAGCGGTCGCACCCGATAATTTCAACTTTAACCATGTCGCATAGACCTGAAGCTTTCGCTAGTTTCGCAATGCGCACTGCTTCTTCAGCTGTTTTCGCACCCGCTGTGTTTGGGAGTAATGTATATTTCGTTAAATCCAATTGTTCCAAAAAGTTCGGCTGACTCGCTTCAAAAATATTCATACGACGTACAGCGAATGTTAGTACTTCCGCTTCTGAAACCGCGACCGCTTCTTTTTGAATTTCAAACGATGGATATTTTCCTGTACCTAAAAATAAACGTGATTGGAATGTGTGATTTCCGACTTTTAACATATTATCCTCCTCCGACGAAATGAATGATTTCAATTTTGTCGCGGTCTAAAATAGGTGTATTAAAAGCTTCTTGATCGACGATTTCCTCATTGTGCTCAACGACGAAAATACGTTGTTCGAGCTGCAAATGTTGAATGAGTTGGTCGATTGTCGTCACTGTCTCTGGAAGTTCATACAATTGACCGTTTAGTTGAATTGATTTCATATTCGTCTCTCCTTTAATCGTAGTTGCAAATTGTATCGCACAGTCGACAGGCGAAGGTGCATGGAAAATGGAAGACATGACTGCGATGCCATCTACTTGTAGCTCATGTAGTGTCTCAACATGTTCCACTCGAATGCCACCGATGACATAGAGTGGAATTGTAAGTTGTTCTTTTATTTTTTCAATAGATTGTAATCCTCGAGGCGGTGTGTCTTTACTTTGTGTCGCAAAGAGATGTCCGAATGTGACGGAATGCGCACCTGCTCTTTCCGCTTCAACTGCTTCTTCTAAACTATGAACAGACTTGCGAAAATGAATATGTGGAAACACATCCGTCGCATAGTGTAAAGGCATACTGTAATACGGTAATTGAACCGTTGGGATTTTATAAGCATGCGCTAAATCAACGCGTTCATGAACGACGAGTTGTTCAGGTTTTACACCATTTTCTAAAATAAAATCAAATAACTCACAAAGCTCGGCAGCTGTCTTCGATTTTTCACGAATGACGAATTCGTCCACAAAAGGAGCAAGGGCAACAATTGTTACACCTAATTGACTAAAATCATATGTGTCGGTCGTTACAGCAATTAATTTCATCATCATTTCATCCTTTACTTAATCGTAAAAAAACCGCACCTCGAATTTCGAGGTACGGTCTATTTTCAAAAAAAGCATGCAGAAAATAAGCCACTTCCCTCCGCAAGTTCGAACTTGTTCAGGTGATAAGGGTATCAAAGTTTCACTTTTCTCTCAGTCCTTTATAAAGGATTCCCCTAATGGTTATGTGAATCTATACAATTTGCTCATTTAAGCATAGCATATGTTATCGAAAATTGAAGAGCGGAGTGCCTCCTTAGTTTTTAAAAACGTACATTCCTAAAAAAACTTTATAAAATATTCATAAAAAACGAACGATATCTCTTTTTATCACGTCAAATATAGCTTATACTGAAGAAAAGTCGAAAAAGGAGCACGAGTGAAGATGAACTTATTGTACGCTGGAAAAACGAAAGACGTGTATGAAGGAGAAGGCGACACAGTCGTTTTGAAATTTAAAGATGATGTGACAGGAACGGACGGTGTCTTTGATCCAGGAGCGAATACAGTCGGTTTGACAATCGATGGGATGGGTCAATCTGGTTTACGTATGACGACATTTTTCTTCGAGAAAATGGCGGAGCACGGGGTAGCGACACATTTCGTATCTTCGAATATTGAAGAAGCGACGATGACGGTGAAAAAAGCGACGATGTTTGGCAACGGACTCGAAGTGATTTGTCGTTATCGCGCAGTCGGAAGTTTCTACCGTCGTTACGGTCAATACTGCGAAGAAGGCCAAACACTCGACGCTTTCGTAGAAGTGACTTTAAAAGATGACGAGCGCAATGACCCACCGATTTCAAAAGATGGACTCGTCATGCTCGGACTTTTAACAGCGGAAGAATATGATGAACTAGAACAAATGACGAAACAAATTTCCGGAATCGTCAAAGAAGAATTAGCGAAGCGTCAGCTCGAATTGTACGATATTAAATTGGAATTCGGTCGTGATTCAGAAGGAGCGCTCATGCTCATCGATGAAATTTCTGGTGGAAATATGCGCGCTTACGGAAAAGACGGTTATGTCGAGCCACTCCAACTCGAAAAACTAATGTTAGCTTAATCAGTGAACTACCCACCACTTAGTTAACCTTACGGTCTACTTGAAGTGGGGGCTTCTCGCTTCCACGAACATAGCTTGCAAGCAAGTCTTATGTGTTCTCCACGAGCGTGAATTCGGGGCATTCCAACCCTACTGATACGCAATGTTTTGAGTACCTTGGATATTTTACGCATACGAGGGGCTTGGTTTTCGCTCTTATTTCCGTATGCAACTCCATATATCCAGTTGTCAAAGAACATTATGTCTATATTTTACCAAATTCTTTGGCTAAAGCCAACCGAAATTCATCTCCCACCTATTCATTGGTGCTATTCGCACCTTCACACTCCTTGAGGATGGGAGACTTCTTTCGGAAATCCGTTAAAAAAAGACGAGAATTCTTTCTAAGCTGTTTTTAGAGCAGCTCATCGAAAGGAAACTCGTCTTTTTATTCTTTCAAAAATAGTTGTGTGAAATAGGGGATTTCATCATCATTAAAGGCGACACCGATGCCAGCAGTCGTATATTTCGGTGTTAACGTATTCATACGGTGATCGTAAGAGTTCATCAGTCCTTCATGAGCGAAAATGGGACTAAACTGTCCGTAAGCTAAGTTTTCTCCTGCTTGCGTATAATGAATGCGATCTTTTCGCATGCGTTCGAAAGGAGATTCTCCTTGTAAATTCGTATGGTTGAAATAATCATTTTTCGCCATATCGATACTATGTTTTCGCGCTGTGGAAGCTAACGCATCATGAAAGCGCAAAATGCTTTTCCCTTCGCGAACACGAACCGCATTCGTCAGTTCAAACAATAATTGTTCATAACTGTTACGTAAAGATTGACTGCTTGAGACGTACATCGATTGTCTTTCTTTTTCTAACGTTTGCGCAACGACAAGGAGCGCAGTTAATGTATGGTTGCGATGTTCATCGTAAAAGGCATAAACGTAACGGTCTTCCAATTGAAAAACATCGAGTCCTTCGTTTTCTTGCAAAACGAAAATGGTACGTCCTTTTGTCATTTCAGTTAAAGGTTTTCCATATACTCGTCTCACTTGTTCTTTGGAGTGTCCATATTGGACTGGTTCACTTAAAAGCGCGATTGGACTATTTGTATACAACCCAGCTATTTCATTTTTTTGATCATAGGCAATGAGCGTGAAGCGATTATAATCTTCATGGTACACATGCCAAAGGGTTTGATATTCATTCAATAAGGTGCGTTTCGGTTCTCCTAACACGTCCAAAATCGTTTCATGCGGGATTCCTAAAGAAAGAGCCCCTTCATAATCCACTGTAGAAGGGAGCGTCTCAGTCGAAGGAGCCGTTACTTCTTCTAGGATGGGTTTCTTATCGACGCCACGTATACGATTGTAAACATCTTCAGCATTTGTTTTAATCGATTCCCACATTTGAGACGGCCATTCGCTCGTTTTAGCACGCTCTGTCCATTGTTCAACTTTTGCATCAACAGGTTGTAAAAAGTCCAAATTGATGTAATCTGTCGTATATTTCTCCCATAGTGGACGCGTAAAGTATAAAATGAGCAGAAGTACTGTTATTCTAAAAATTGTTTTCCACATATTGTTCACCTCTCGAAACTATGACAAGTCTCATGGTATACTAAGTGATAAAGAAAGGGGGATGCGTATGTTTGAATTTGGTTCAGGCAGTACGCCCGATTGGTTTTTTGCCGTAGCCATCGCTATAATTTTAGCCCTCATCGTTATTATAAAGTGGGTAACCCGATAATGAAAGTTGGTAGATGATGTTAACATTTGAACAGAAACAAAAAGTGATTGAAGAATTTCCAAACCTTACGAAGAAAGAAGTTTCTCTGAAGCGATTGAATTATCATTTAGATGAAAGTATATATGATAAGACGGTCGTCGTACAACATTTACATCCGAATGGAAATGGCTTCGTTTATGTCGGCGATTTGCCAGGATATGAGCCGGATAGTCGCGGACTTCACAACATTCGTTTAGCGACAGAAGAAGAGTTGACGCAAGCTATCGCCGACTCGATTCGCCTATTGACAACACCTTACGAACCTATTGAAGAAGTATGGGTCGATGAGCGTGGCAATGAACTCGTCTTGTTAGAAGAGCTCGATGCATGGAATATTTATTTTGAAGAGCAGTTAGAAGATAGCTTCGGAGATTATCAAGAAGCACTGGATTATTTGGCGGAACAACAATGCACAAAAAAGGAGTGACCCGAATATGAAAGGAAAGCCGTTCGTCATCGGACTGATCATCGGTGTCATCGTCATTGTAGGAGCGGTGACATTAGCGATGATGTTGACGATTAATGGGATGAAAAAAGAACAACAACAAAAGGAGCAAAGCAGTCTCCCGATTGAATCGACTTATAAAACAACACTTGATCAATTCATCGTTTGATCAAGTGTTGTTTTTTTGAGCAATTAAACGAGCAGTCGACTCATGATTAAAAAGCTGACGTACAGTAAAGCGGTCACTGCAATGAAAATGAAATGATTCTTTTTGTGCATGACGACAACTGCGATAAACTCACGTAGCATCGCATTCGGCCAGTAATAAAGTGCCGTTTTTCCTCCGATGCCTTGCGCGTCAAAATCAGCCCACTTTGCATAAATTCCTGCACGAAAGACGTGATAGTTATTCGTTGAAAAGAGGGCGCGATATTTTTTACCGTTCGTTTCTTCTTCGATTAAAGCTTTTGAAAACTTCATATTTTCAAAAGTGGTCGTCGATTGGTCTTCCATACGTGTTTGTTCTATTGGAATACCTTGCTCTACCGCAAAGTTACGCATCGCTTCCGCTTCAGATAAATGTTCATCTGGTCCTTGTCCCCCGGAAAAGACGAGAATAGGTGGCTGGCCTGTCGCTTTCTCTTGTTTATGATAGAAGTCGATCGCTCTGAAAATCCGACTTTGCAAAAGTGGTGATACGATATACCCTTGAATTAAACCGCTACCGAGAACGATGACATAGTCTTTATTGTAGCGAGGGCGATACCAATGATAGAGAAATGAAGCCATTAAATAAATGACGAAGTGAAAAGCGAAATAAAACGCGATAAACAAACCGAAGTTAACGATCGCTTGAGCTCCAGGGAATAAAAGACGATTCCAATCGAAAAGCGGGATAAAAAATAAAGAAATCGTTCCGATTCCGAGTAGAAGGGTTAAAAGGTTTGCCGTTTTAAATCCTTCTCGTCGAATTAAAATTCGCGCATTCCAAATCGAAGCCCCTGCGATAATGAAACCACCGAAAATCGCAAAGAAAATAAGAATGAGAAAAATAATGCCAATGATGACGGTGAGAAAGAGGCTATTGTAAGTGAAAGCGGCATAAGTGAGGACGACGAGAGCGAAAAATAAAAAGATTAAAAATAAAAAACCGTTACTCACTTTTCGCCGATCGTGTAAGTAAGAAAATAAAAAAACGAGAAAAGCTAGAGCGGTTGGTCCGTATATGACGTAATCGATAAACTCCAAGAGACTAGCTCCTTTCACGTGAAGTATTGTCTGTATTTTAGCATGAAAAAACCCTCTCGCATATGCGAGAGGGTTGAATGTGTAAAATTAATTACGCTTTGTTAACGTTAGTTGCTTGAAGTCCACGTTGTCCTTCTTCGATTTCGAAAGTTACGTCTTGACCTTCTTCTAAAGTTTTGAATCCTTCGCCTTGGATAGCAGTGAAGTGAACGAATACGTCGTCTCCTTCTTCGCGCTCGATGAATCCGAATCCTTTTTCTGCGTTAAACCATTTTACTTTACCTTGTTCCATCTTTGTTTCCTCCTCGTACGTTGCACCTTGCAAATCGTACATATGTTACTATCCTTGCTCTACCCTAGAAGTCGTCAAACGTATAACGTGACAAAGTCGTGCTTCGAACAAAAATAATTCTTCTTTATCATATCAAAGGAATTTACATAAAGCAACAGTTATGATGACAATAGACAAAATAATTTGTAAGTGTAACGGATTCGACAAACAAACTTTGCATCTTGTTCATACATGTTCTGTCTTGTTTTATTCCTTATTTTACTTTGAATGTACTTGTTAAATCTTCAAGCTCTCCAGCCATCTCAGTCAATGTTTGAATGGCAGCTGTAATTTCATGTACAGATGCATATTGTTCTTCGGAAGCGGCGCTCACTTGTTGGACGAAATGATTTGAATTTTGGCCGAGTTGTTCAGACGAACGCGTTGCTTCTTGTAATTTTGTCGTATCTTGTTCTGTATTTTGAAGACTCGTCGCGACTTCATTGAGACGAATCGTTACTTCATTTACAGAATGATAAATTTTTTCAAATGCTTCGTTCGCCTCGCTCGTTAAATGCAAACTCGATGCGACGACTTTTTGGCTATCTTCTGACGTGCGTACCGTGCGCTGAATTTGTTCTTGAATATCGCTAATTAATTGATACACATTTTGTCCAGCTTCATTAGATTGTTCTGCTAGTTGACGCACTTCTTCTGCGACGACCGCAAATCCAGCTCCATGTTCCCCAGCTCTAGCCGCTTCAATAGAGGCGTTCAGTGCGAGTAAGTTCGTTTGGTCAGCGATACCAGTAATGAGCTCAATAACTTGCCCGACTTGTTGTGAACGTTCATCTAAATGACCGATGATCGTCCCCATCTCTTCACTTGAATGTTGCAAGTGTTTCATTTGTTGAATTGATTCTGAGATGACATCGTGCCCATCTTTCGCGATATTTGTCGTTTCAACAGCATCGGATGCTACCGTTTGGACGTCGGATGCAATGACGTGAATATGTTTCGTCAACTCGTTCGTAATCGTAGAAACTTGTCGGTTTTCAGTCGCCTGTCTTTCCGTATTTTCTGTCACTTCTTGCATAGCCATCGCAATTTCTTCGACAGCTTTCGTCGTGTTTTCGCTATTAGCGGACAGTTGTTCAGTGGCTGCCGCAACACTTACTGCATGGGAAGAAATCGTTTGAATCATTTTTCGCAATTGATCGGTCATCACGTTAAAAGCATGTCCGAGTTGCCCTACTTCATCGCGATTACGAGTTTCGATCGTTTGAACAGATAAATCTCCGTCCGCTAAACGTTCAGCATAAGCGGTCAATCGAGAAAGTGGTAATAAGAGACGTTTAATGACGAAGAAGACAATTGTGACACTGATGGCGATAATGACAATCGTATATAAAATTGTATTTACGACTTGTCCTCGTTTCGCCGCTAATATTTCAGAGGTGTCCACCTCTTGTTGCAGTGCCCAAAGGATGTTTCCAGAATAATCCGTTAAAGGGATAAACAAACTGTAAGAAGTTTTCGTATGATCTTGCTTGAAAAAAGGTTGTTTCATTAATTGTTGTTTTGTTTTTTCAGACGGAGTAGGAAATGTCTCGGCAGTGCCTAAAATAACATCATCGTTTTCTAAAGAGACAAATGCCCATTGTTCTCCGTAATTCGTTACGAATCGCTGTAATAAATCTTCTGTAAATCCGAGTCCAAGCTCTACCGTTCCGAGATGAGCTCCGTTAAGAGCGAGAGGAACGACGTAGCGGAAACCAGCCCCAGCTATTCCACCTTCTAATCCCCGAATCGTCTCGCGCTGTTCATTTGCTGCGACGACGGTATGTCGGAAGTCAGCTAATGAATCTCCGAACTTTTCTGGTTGATGGACGCGTAAAAAAGAAGTCGCATCCGGCATGTGGAATTGGAACTGTTGAACGCCGAGCGCTTGTAAATCATCCATAAGAGGTGCTGTTAAAGCGAGTAATTGTTCACGATCTTCTTGTTGAAAAGCTTGTAAAATTGCCTCATCTTTTGTGATTGGAATGAGGGCCATTTCTAATTGCTGAAAAATCGAATCTAAATCAGCTTGGATACTTTCAGCGACAATTCCATTTTGTTCTTGTTGGAAATTGTTTTCGAGCTTGCCTACATAATTTAATTGGGAAGCTGTGAAGAAAATCGTTAACCCCATAATAATAACTGCTGTAGCGAGCGCTATTTTCGTACTGATTTTTAAATTTCTCACAATCAAATTCTCCTTTAAATTACTGTCATAATATTTTGATTATACCATTTATTTATGAAATGTAGGCGTATTTTACTATACAACATAAGGACGATGTGTGAATGTCTGAAAAAGAGTGCATCTTCAAAGAAAATTAAGAATTCCAATGAATGTTTCTTCATTGTTACGTTTTAAGATGAGAAGCAATGAATGAAACGGAAGGAATGAAGCAACATGATTCAAGTGAGCGAATTAAGTCATCACTTTACAATCGGTAAAAAAGAAACGTATAAAGAAGTGCCTGTCATTCAACAGGTGAATTTTCAAGTGGAAGAAGGAGAGGTTGTCTCGATCGTAGGGCGAAGCGGTTCGGGAAAGTCGACGCTCCTTCATTTACTAGCAGGTTTTATGCAGCCGAAAGAAGGGCGCATTTTATTGAATAAAACAGAGTTAACGGCGATGAATGAAGAGCAAAGAGCACAATTTCGTCTCCAATCACTCGGGTTTATTTTTCAAAATTTCCAACTGCTTCCTGGTTTAACCGCTTATGAAAATGTTGAATTCCCGTTAGTTTTAATGGGAGTGGCGGAACGAGAGCGCAAAGTGAGAGTGGATGAAATTATGGAAAGAGTCGGTTTGACATCAGTGGGCCTTCATTATCCGAACGAGTTGTCAGGAGGACAACAACAACGTGTCGGAATTGCACGCGCGTTAATTAACCGTCCAGCTATTATTTTGGCAGATGAGCCGACCGGAAGTTTAGATTCGGAAACAGAAAAAGATATTTTAATGCTCATTCAATCATTAAATCAAAAAGAAGGCATTACATTCGTCATCATTACTCACGATGAAGCGGTCGCACAAGCAGCGGATCGCACGTATACGATGCATGACGGTCAATTGATTGGAGGAGAAAGACGATGACATTGAAAGAACAAGTATTGTACATACGTCGCCATATGAAGAAAAATCGACTCCGCGTCTTTATGACGATTTTAGCGACGACGATGGGAACAGCCTTTTTAATCGTTTTAGCGTCGATTGGATTTGGCTTACATGAAACAGCAGAGCGAGAAATTTTATCGAATGCGAGCATTACAGAAGTTAAAGTTTGGGCAGGTGAAATGGAAGAACAAGATGTACAAAAAATAAGTCAATTACCGGGCGTTCACATTTTTGCGCAACGATCACGCATCATGATTCCGGATTCTGTTTATTTCAACGGAGTGGAAAATACCGGAGAATTAGAATTAGTGGATTACGATATTGAGCGCCAACTCGACTTTAAATTAAAAGAAGGACGTTTCCCTGAAAATGAAAACGAAGTCGTCGTCGGGTATCATTTCGGAGAGTCGTTTATAGACGGCGAAAAGAAAGATGTATTAGGAAAAGAAATTCAATACGTCATTCCGAAAGATGTGGAAGAGGAAGATGGAGAACAGTTTGAACATACGTTTACAATCGTCGGGATTAAAGAAGCGCCAGCGCGTGAATGGAATTCCGATTCAACGATTTTCGTTAGTCAAACGTATCAACCTCAAATTGTAGACGTATATAAAAAGTTTGAGCTAGAAGAAATGACGGATACGTTGTTTTACAATGACTATGCGATCCATGCGAAAAGTGCGGATGTCGTCAAAGATTTAAAGACAGAAATCGAAGCCCTCGGTTACAGTACGTATTCGGTATTAGATGAAATCGAACAATTCGATTTATTTTTCACAGCGTTTAAAATGGGTCTCGTCTTTGTAGGGACGATTGCTGTACTGATCGCATCGATCGGCATTTTCAATACGATGACGATGGCTGTGACGGAGCGTACGCGTGAAATTGGCGTCATGAAAGCACTCGGAATGAGTCCAAAATTAATTCAACGCTTATTCATTATGGAAAGTGCTTGGATTGGGGTGCTTGGTACAGCGATTGCGATTATTATTTCATACGTAGTCAGTTTCTTAGCGAATCAATTACTGCCACTTATTTTAGAGTTTGCGACGAAAGATGAAGGAGTTGTAGATGCGGGCATTACATTTTCGACGATTACTTTGCCACTCATTTTAATCGCATCAACGATCAGCATAGCGGTCGCAATTATTTCTGGCTTCCGTCCAGCGAAAAAAGCGACGAAAATCGATATTATTGAAGCGATGCGCACAAATATGTAAAAGATGAACGTCACAGTACAAAGCTGTGGCGTTTTTTACGTTGTGAGCACATTATGTGTAGGTAGAAGAGTTCATGGTATAATCAACTTTATATTTGAGAATGATTTTCAATTAAAGGGGGATTTGTATGGAGAAAATTTATAAACCGGATGAGAAGAATGTTATGATGCGCGTCTGGCTCATTTTGATTTTAGGTTCTTTAACAGCGTTCGGTCCTTTATCGATGGATATGTATTTACCCGCCCTTCCTGAAATCGGGTCTGATCTCGGAACGTCGACATCACTCGTACAAATGAGTTTAACAGCTTGTTTGTTAGGGTTAGGATTCGGACAAATCGTATTCGGTCCGTACAGTGATGTTCACGGTCGTCGAAAACCATTATTGTTCACATTAATCGGATACGCGCTCGCTTCGTTTTTAAGTGCGTTTAGCCCGAATATTTATGTCTTTATCGTTTTACGTTTTATTCAAGGGTTTACGGGGGCTGCTGGGATTGTCATCGCACGGGCTTCTGCGCGCGATATGTACAGTGGGAAAGAGTTGACGAAGTTCGTCGCGTTACTATCGCTCGTAAACGGAGCTGCTCCGATATTAGCTCCTATTTTTGGTGGGTTTATTTTGCAATTTATTCCGTGGCAAGGGATTTTCCACGTGTTAGGATTGATCGGTTTACTCATGTTAATCGGTGTCTTTTTTGGACTACCAGAAACATTACATCATGAAAAACGTTCAACAGGGGGCGTCTTTGGCGTCATTAAAACATTTGGAAAGTTAATGCGCGACCGCACATTTTTAAGTATTTCTTTAACGCAAGGATTCATTATGACCGCGATGTTTGCATATATTGCGGGTTCTCCATTCGTTCTTCAGAAAATTTATGGTGTGACGGAATTCCAATTTTCTTTATTTTTCGCATTGAACGGAATCGGTATTATCCTCGCCGCACAAGTAGCGGGACATTTGTCTTCTCGCATGGCGGAGTCTAAAATATTGCAGTTGTCTTTATATGTCGCATTAACTGGTGCACTTTTATTATGCTATACAGTATGGACAGAAGGATCCCTTACATTACTTGCACTTTCATTATTCCTCATTATTTCCTGTGTCGGTTCAGTATCGACGACAGGATTTTCAATCGCGATGAATTTACAAGAACGAGATGTCGGGAGTGCTTCGGCTTTTCTCGGTTTACTCCCACATATCGGTGGCGCTATTGTCTCTCCACTCGTTGGAATTATGGGAGAAATGAGTGCGATTCCGATGGCGATTATTATCCTCGCGTGTACAATTTTCGCTCTCATTACATTTTATATTGCGGGCATCCAAAAATTGTCATCTAAAAGATAAAGAGCGACTCTACATCATATAAATGTTATAATGCAAATGTCTAGCCATCTACTATTTGAATAAGTCTTTTCATTTCAAAAAAATGAAATGGAGCTTATGATGGTAGTATAAGTCTTTTTTATCATAATAAAGAGGTGACGAAAAAATGGAATATCGTATTGAACATGACACATTTGGAGAAGTGAAGGTGCCTGCAGACAAATTATGGGGTGCTCAAACACAACGAAGTAAACAAAACTTCAAAATTGGTGGAGAGCGCATTCCTTTAGGAGTAATCCGTGCATTTGCTCATTTGAAAAAATCAGCAGCACTCGCAAGCAACGCATTCGGTAATTTATCAGATGCGAAAACGAAAGCGATTGTAACGGCAGCGGAAGAAGTTATTGCAGGTAAATGGGACGAGCACTTCCCACTTGTCGTTTGGCAAACAGGTAGCGGTACGCAGTCGAACATGAACATGAACGAAGTACTCGCAAATCGCGGTAACCAATTGCTAGAAGAGTGGGGCGAAGAAGAGCGTTTACACCCAAACGATGACGTGAACAAATCACAAAGCTCGAACGATACATTCCCAACAGCACTTCACGTTTCAGCAGTGCTTGCTGTTCAAGAAGATTTAATCCCAGCGCTTGAAGTATTCAAGAAAACATTGTTACAAAAAGAAGAAGACTTTAAAGAGATCGTAAAAATTGGTCGTACACACTTACAAGATGCGACACCACTTACACTCGGACAAGAGATCAGTGGATGGCGCCGTATGGTTGAGCGTTCAGAAGAAATGATTACACAATCTGTCGAAATGTTAAAAGACCTCGCAATCGGTGGAACGGCAGTCGGAACTGGTTTAAACGCACCAGAAGGATTCGGCGAAAAAGTAGCCGAAGAAATTTCGAAATCAACAGGCGTTGAGTTCGCTTCAGCTCCGAACAAATTCCATTCATTAACGAGCTATGATGAAGTTGTATACGTTCATGGCGCATTAAAAGCACTTGCAGGCGACTTGATGAAAATCGCAAACGACGTTCGTTGGTTAGCGAGCGGTCCACGTTCAGGAATTGGCGAAATTACAATTCCAGAAAACGAGCCAGGTTCATCAATTATGCCAGGTAAAGTGAACCCAACACAATCAGAAGCATTGACGATGGTCGTTGCTCAAGTGATGGGGAATGACGCAGCGATCGGATTCGCAGCGAGCCAAGGTAACTTTGAGTTGAACGTTTACAAGCCAGTTATCATTTACAATTTCCTACAGTCTGTAAAACTGTTAGCAGATGGAATGATGAGCTTTAACGACAACTGTGCGGTCGGAATCGAGCCAAACCTCGAAGAAATCGAAAGCAAAGTAGAAAACTCACTCATGCTCGTCACAGCGTTAAACCCATACATCGGATATGAAAACGCAGCGAAAATCGCAAAAACAGCACATAAAAATGGTTCAACTTTAAAAGAAGCTGCACTTGCGACAGGACTCCTTACAGAAGAAGAGTTCGATAAGTACGTAGTAGCGAAAGATATGGTTGGAACAATTAAATAAGTAGTTTTAATGGTTCTTTGTCAAATAACGTTGGTGAAGAATTCTAATCGACTGTAGTTGGTTAATCATCAGGCTGTTTAGAAAATCAGTAAAACTGATTTTCTAGACAGTCTTTTTTTATGTAGTGATTCAAATATCTCGTTTCTTTCCGTTCCAGGTGGCGCTTTCCGCGGGCACGGCTTCAGCCTCCTCGTCGCAAAAACCACGCTCCTGTGGGGTCTTCAGCTCGTGCTGTTCCCGCAGGAGTCGCACCTTGCACTCCAAGAAACTTAAAACACACTTTAAAATCAGGTGAAAAACTTTCGATTTCAAAGTTGTATTATAGGTGGCACTTTTTCATTCGTGAAAATGATGTAAATGCGTTACGATAGAAGAGAAGAAAGGGTGAACAATATGAAAATAGGTTTAATCGGATACGGGAATATCGGTTCTTTTCTCGTAGAAGCCCTTCAAGAACGGGAAGATATTCGAGTGACCCATGTGTTAACAAGTCGAACAGATCAAGTGGAAGCGTTAGCTCGAAAAGGAATTGAAGTCGTTCATAATATCGAACAGTTTGTCCAACAACCGTTCGATTATGTCGTGGAAACGAGTACGATTGAAACGATTGAGCAGTATGGAGAGGCTGTTATACGTGCGGGAAAATCGTTAATTTTAAGCAGTATCGGTGTATTAGGAAAAAGAGAAGTGCGCGACTCATTCGAAACGTTAGCTCGCCAATATGGAACGGCACTTTTCATTCCGTCAGGCGCAATCGGTGGATTAGATGCGATTCAATCTGCCCATGCTTTAAATGAATTAAAAAGTGTACAATTGACGACGCGTAAACCGCCGAGTGCCTTGCCAGAGCGAGCGACACCACTGACAGAAGTAGAAGTGATCTTTGAAGGTTCAGCAGAAGAAGCGATTGCACAATTCCCGCGCAATATGAATGTGGCGATTGCCTTATCGCTTGCAGGAGTAGGCACGGAGCGTACGAAAGTGAGAGTGCTCGCTGATCCACATGCTGAAAAAAACACACATACGATTGAAGCGGACGGTACGTTCGGTAAAATGACGACAATTATTGAAAATGACCCGATGCCAGCGAATCCGAAAACGAGTTACTTAGCAGCTCTTAGCGTATTGCATGCCGTCACGAATCAACAAAATACGATTAGAATTGCATGAAAATAGCGTGAACGTTCAAAGTCTTTGAAAGAAAGATTTTGTCGTCCACGCTTTTTTTATTCGATGTAACGATGGCTAACTAATAAATCGTTGATGAGAGACGTTGGAATTTCGATCGTAATCGGCCCGTAAGCTCCCGCTGTAATTTCATATTTATCAAATGAAATGTTTAATGTTTTGTTATTTGAAATAAAAAATTGTTGCTCCGCATCAATGAGTGGTAAAGGTTTTTGCTCGGGGTTAATCGATACGGCTTGTTCGTCTTCTAAATAATGCACGATATATTCGTTAATTCGATCAATGTACTCATCATTGATAAATAAACTAGGCAAAGTTAAAACGACGCCTAACTGTTTATCGACATTATCGTACTCAATTTCATAAGAGGAAGAGCCTTGAGTTTCAGAGTAGCTTCGAGATAATACGAATAAAATATCGGTATCTGTAATGACTTCTACTTTAGAGTCAACAGCTAAATGTCCGCCACCAGCGTCTTCCATTTCGACAAGTTTCTTCTCAAATGAATCGTAGAGCGCTTCACTTTCCGCAATATATTTAGCATTGAGCACTTGTTCAAGTTCTGGATCTGTAATGTTTGTAACGGTAGGAGTTTCAATATGCGCTTCGTACGTATTTTGCTCTACGACGATTTCATGAATCGTTAAAGCAGAAACGATCGATTGAAACCCTGGTACTGCAGCCATCGCTTGCGCGAATTGAGGGCTCACATTTAAAGAGCTGATCCAAATGACGAATAATGCGACGAATGAAAACATCCAACGTTTCATTCGTTTATAGCGTCTTTGTTCTCGTTGAGCTTGAGCGATCGTGTCGCGCAAGCGTTTATCGAGTTCGGGCGGAATTGGGATGTCATCATACGATTGACGATAATCATTCATCCGATTCATAATTTATAAATACTCCTCTCCTATATCGAGTCGAAGCTTTTTTAAAGCGGCATATAGACGAGTTTTTACGGTGTTCACATTCGTATCTGTCACCGCGGCGATTTCTTCTAATTTTAAATCTTCTAGAAAACGCAATACGATGACAGTGCGATGGATAGGAGATAAGCGATCAATCGCTTCTAACAAATCAAAATTGGTCACTTCATTTTCTTCACTTGGAAGTAAAAAGTGCAAAGTATCATCTTCCATCACGGTAACTCGTTGATGCTTCCGTAAAAAATCGAGCGCTGTATTTACTAAAATTCGATAAAACCAAGTTTTTAAATATTGAATTTCATCTAATTTTTGAATGGAGCGCAATGCTTTTAAAGTCGCTTCTTGTACGATATCGAGTGCATTTTGTTCATTTTTAACATAGCTGTACGCGATGCGGTAATGCACATGTCGATAATCCATGACGAATTGTTCCACAAATGCGAACTTCTCTTCTTTCGTCATCACAAAAGGTTCACCTTCTTCTAAAAAATAGTACACGACTGTACTATCGTATATTTGACGTCTATTGAAAAAGTAAAGTTTGTTTGAAATATAATTGAAATCAATTTGCAATAAACTTGTAACAATACTCTATTGTAATGGAACGAAATTGGAAAGTAAAAGGTTTTTCGTTATAGAAAAAAGATTTAGTAGAAGGATTCATTCCACTAAATCTTTAGGCGTTTAAAAGTTTATTTTACTCTTTCTTTCAAAGTATGTGTGCAGTCGATATTCGCATATTTGATGCGTCCAATTAAATAAGATTCGCTGTTCTTCTTCTGTCGGTTGAAAGGAGAATGAAAAGTGTTCGCCGTCCCATTTCGCTTCCGTATAGGAGTTTGTCCAAGCGCGAATCGGCATTTGTTTTAATAATTGGACGATTTTTTGCTCATTGTACTGTTGAAGTGCTTCTCCTTGCTTGTCGGATAGATCCGTTTGCCAACGGTAATTTTTCGCCATTAAATAACGATGAAAAAACGGCGCGATTTCTTGCAATGTAATCGGCTCGTACCAATTTCTTTCTCCTCTTTGTAACATGGCGAGCACGACGATGAGTTTGTAACTTTTCGTCATCTTCGTCGTCGTCAACGTCTGAAACCATTGCTCAAATTTCGTTAACGTTTGTCGCTCTATTTCATTTAACAATTGCGCATACCCTAAAAATTGCGGATACGTTTTAAACTGTTCTCGAACAATTTTAGAGTCGACATTTGCTTTTAAATGAAATTGTAAGTACGTCGGTGTTTTTCCGAGTTCGAGTCGAAGTTGTCGTAACGCATCGAGCGCACGTTGTTTTCTTGGAGAGCGCTTCGTTCGCAACATTTGAAGTAAGTCGATCACTCCGGTATCAAATTCGATATGACAGTCCGGTGGTAAATGGAAATCGCTCGCGACGAACGAATTCGGAATCGTTTGGTCTTGAGAAAATACGGCGAGCTTTAAATCTGCTTTTCGATAGTTTCCGATTAAGTCGATGATGACACAGTGGCTTTTACCTTCAGCGAGACGTAATCCACGTCCGATTTGTTGGGTGAATACGGCGAGCGATTCCGTCGGTCTTAAAAAGAGTAAAGTGTCGACGAGTGGAATGTCGACGCCTTCATTGAACAAATTCACTGTGAAAATAGCATCGAGCTCTCCGAGATGAAGTCGTTCGATCATCGTTCTTCGTTCAGCAATCGTTGAATCTCCGTGCAGTGCGACCGTACGATAACTAGCATCGTTAAAATATTCACTCATCGCGAGCGCTTGAGCGACAGATGAACAGAAGGCGAGCGTGCGCTCTTGTTTATATTTTTGCCACTCTCGCAAAGCAGTTTCAGCGTATTCTTCTCTCAGTTGAGCGGATAGTAATTGTGTTTCGTCATAGCGACTTGCTCGCCATTCAATCGTCGTGTAGTCAATCGGGTCACGCACTCCGATATAGTGAAAAGGAGAAAGCCAACCTTGTCGAATCGCATCGATAAAGTGAATTGAAATCGCAACATTCCCGTCACATAAGGCGTATACATCTTGATTGTCTAATCGATCGGGAGTGGCAGTAATGCCGAGCAAAAACTGTGGTTTGAAATAATTCAGAACACGCTCATAACTAGTCGCAGTCGCATGGTGAAATTCGTCGATGATAATCAAATCGAAAGCGTCTCGATCGAATTGTTGTAAATGGTAGTGAGCGGATAAAGTAAAGATAGAAGCAAACACGAATCGCCCATCTTTCTCTTTGTGAGTGCCATCAAAAATACTCATCTCATCAGTTGGAAATACATTAGAAAAAGATTGCTTCGCTTGATGAAGCAATTGTTCACGGTGTGCGATAAATAAAACACGCTTAAACGAACGAGCAAAAAAAGCGGCTAAATATGTTTTTCCTAAACCGGTCGCCATAATGACGAGTGCTTTATCGTATTGTTCTTCGCGCATCGTTTGGAGAGCTTCAAGCGCTAGTTGTTGCGCAGGTCTAGGTGAAAGTTTGTAGTCTGTTATTATTTCCTCGGAAATGATAGGCGAAAAATCGACGGTGAAGTCATCAGCTTCTACTTGAGTACTTAAATTATATGTCGCATTCGCTCGTTCATAATTGCTTCGATAATTTTCTAAAGTGAGCGTATGTAATGAAAGGGTCTGTTCATGAAAAAACAGTTGTAAAAATTGATCGACCGCTCGCTCGAAAAATGGTGCGTCGATGCGCAACTCTGTATGAACATTCCATTCAATCCCTGTCGTTAAAGCACTTTTCGACAAATTAGACGAGCCGATGAATGTTTGGCAAGTCGTTTCATACCTGAATAAGTAAGCTTTCGGATGAAAAGATCGACCTTTACTTTCGAATAGACGAATTTCGGCTTCGGGTAGTTCATCGATTAATAGTTGAAGTGCGTCAGGATTCGTAATATATAAATAATCTCCGACTAGTATTTTAATTTCAGTTCCACGTCGGCTCGCTTCTTTTAAATGAGAGATGATGAGTTGCACACCGCTTTTTTGAATGAAAGCGACGACGAAATAAATCGTATTCGCTTCTGTCATCGCTTCGATTAAATGCGATTGTAGCTGCTTTGTAATGAGCGAAAGTTTAGTCATCTTCTACCTCAATCAAAAATAACTTTTCGTGAAAAGCACCGCGAGCCTCTTCTTTCTGAATGCGGATATGTTCGAGTTGAGCAGGGGTTGAATCGAGTGCGCGAGACGCTGCGTAGACGAGCTCTAATAAGTCCGCAAGTTCTTCTAATGCATCTGTTTGCGTTTCGGCTTCTTCAAATTCCTTTAACTCTTCGTGCAGTTTTCTCTTTAGTTCGATGAGATATTGTTCTTCGTTCAATGTTTTAACGGTGAAAGACTTCCCAGTCGCTTCGATAATTTCAGGGATGCGATTACGTACTAATTTGTTGTAAATAGGCATCGAGAACACTCCTTTTTAATTCATACGATAGCATTTAATGTAAAAACATTCAAAAAACTTTAACACACTGTTCTTTTTCTTTTTTCAAAGAGTGACGTATACTTACTAGTAAGTAAAGGAGTGAGCGGTTTGAATATTTTATTTGTTTGTACAGGAAATACTTGTCGTAGTCCGATGGCAGAAGCGATACTACGTGCAAGGCAATTACCAGAGGTGAATGTACAGTCTGCTGGAATTTTCACACAAGATGGCATTCCGATGTCAGAGCATGCGCATGCTCTAGTACGAGAGCACAATTATCCATATACGTTAACATCTCAAATGGTGAGTCCAGAATTGATCGAATGGGCAAATTATGTGTTGACGATGACGCAAAGTCACCGCGATCATCTGCATATACTCTATCCTGAAGCGAAAGATAAGATAGAGACTTTAGCTTCCTTTGTAGAGCATGACGGACAAGATATTCAAGATCCTTACGGAGGAACTTATGACATGTATGAAGCGACATTCCAACAGTTAACAGCTTACATTGAACGATTACATCAAAAAATAGGGGGATAATGAAGATGAAAGGCCTACGTATGAAGCTCGTCGTATTTGTGACAGTGTTAGCGATTGTCACTTACACATCGAGTGCAGTTTGGATTAGTTGGTTAAAGCCGTTATATTTTCCTGGTGTTCCATTCGGCATTTTCCAGGCGGTTACTTTTTTGTTCGGAATCATCTGGTCTGCGATTTTAGCGGCATTATTTAGTCGAGTTTTAACGAAGCCATTAATGGATTTGTCCGAGGCTGCAGAGCGTGTAGCGAATCATGAAATTGGTACAGAGATTCCTGTTCCGAGAGGAGAAGATGAAATCGTTCAAGTGGCGCGTTCTTTCGAGCGTGTCGTCATCAATTTACGTTCGATGATTGAGCGCATTACGAAAGTATCTGAGGCGACGATTGATACGTCACGCTATTTGACAGCAGGAACGAATGAATCATTGCGACAAGCGAATGAAGTAGAGCGCATGGTGGAAGAAATATCAAAAGGGGCCGAGGCGACAGCTCATGCGATTCAAGAAGCGAGTGAGCAGCTAGAGCAAGTTCGTACGAGTGCTAATTTAGTGAATGAAGAAGCGCAAGGTACAGCTTCAGAAGTTCGAGCAGTGTTGCAATCTTTAACTGAAACAGGAGAAGTTGTAGAACGTTTAGTGAAGAGTATTTCATACATCGGGGAAAGTAGTGAGACGTCACAACAAGTGACTCGTCGCCTTGATGAACAAATGCACCGCATCGTTGATATTGTTGATCTCGTCGGTACAATCGCCGAGCAAACGAATTTACTCGCTCTAAACGCATCCATTGAAGCAGCGCGTGCTGGTGAACATGGCGCAGGATTTGCGGTCGTCGCGGAAGAAGTGCGTAAACTCGCTAATGAAAGTCAACGTTCTGTTACGAGCATCGTTCAACTCGTGGATGAAGTTCAAGGAACAGTGGATGAAATTGTTCAAAGGATGAGCGAACAAAGCGAACTTGCGACAGCTGAAACGAAACGAGCGACAGAAGCGGAACTAGCGATGCAGCAGATGTCTCAAAATGTCCGAGGCATGGCCGATCGAGTGATGGCGATTACGTCTATCGTCGATGAACAAACAGAACATATTGAATCAAGTACTGAAGAGATTCAAACAGTCGTTGCGATTGCGGAACAAACAGCAGCGAATACAGAACACGTAACAGAGTCAACACGTTATCAGCAGGAGAATGCTCAGGCGATTCGCGATGTAGCAGAGCGTTTAGAATCTGAAGCGCAGCAACTAGACGCGCTCATTCATCAATTTAAAACGGATGAGAGATAACTGTTAAGCCTGTTGTATATATGGTAAAATTAATTCAATACTATTATAGAAAGAAGGCAGTTTACATGAAAGTAGCAATCGCATCAGATCACGGTGGTAACGCATTACGCAAGGAACTTATCGAATTATTAAAAGAGATGGAATTAGATTATGTCGATTTAGGACCAGAAACGGATGATTCAGTTGATTACCCAGATTACGCGAAACCGGTAGCGGAAGGCGTTGCGAATGGTACGTATGATCGCGGTATTTTAGTTTGTGGAACAGGCATTGGAATGTCAATCGCAGCGAACAAAGTAGAAGGAATCCGTTGTGCACTCGTACATGACGTATATACAGCACACGCGACACGTGAACATAATGATTCGAATATTATCGCAATGGGTGGCCGTGTTATCGGTGGCGCATTAGCACGTGATATTGTGAAAACATGGTTAACGACAGAGTTCGAAGGAGGACGTCACGAACGTCGAATCGAAAAAATTACAGCAATTGAACAGCAGTAAGGAGGGATTTTGTGGACGCATTGCAATTATATTCTTCGCAACTGGAACAATTGTTAGCGGAATTTGCTGAGCAAGCACCGTTACAAAAAAACACATTTTTCGTCGTCGGCTGCTCAACATCAGAGGTGATCGGAGAACGAATTGGAACAGCGGGAGTATTAGAAGTAGGCGAATCTCTATTCCGTCCACTTCAACAATTCGCCAAGAAGCATGAAGTGTTTCTCGCTTTTCAAGGATGCGAACATATTAACCGAGCTTTGACGGTCGAACGTCGCGCGGCGGAACATTTCGGACTTGAAGCACTTTCTGTTTACCCGACGAGAGAAGCGGGTGGTTCGATGTCTGCTTACGCTTACGAACATTTAGAAGAAGCAGTCGTCGTCGAACAACTTGTCGCGCACGCAGGAATTGATATCGGACAAACATTGATCGGCATGCATTTAAAAGCAGTTGCGGTACCGATTCGCACATCGATTCGCCAAGTAGGAGAAGCGATTACGACAGCCGCAACGACACGCCCTAAATTAATCGGAGGCGTTCGAGCGAAGTATCGTTCGTGAATTCACAAAAAAGAGATACATTTTTCATTTAATTATGGTACAATCAACTCAGAAACCGAAAGTTCATCATTTTTAAAAAAAGAATGTAAACAAAAAGGAGAATGACGGAATGGATTTAAGTAATGTAAAGCGCACGGACGCAGCGATTTATGAAGCGATTATGGCGGAGAAAAATCGTCAACAATCAAACATCGAGTTAATCGCATCAGAAAACTTCGTATCAGAAGCGGTAATGGAAGCACAAGGTTCATATTTAACGAATAAATATGCTGAAGGTTATCCTGGAAAACGTTACTACGGTGGTTGTGAACACGTAGACGTAGCGGAAGATATCGCGCGCGACCGTTTGAAAGAAATCTTTGGAGCGGAACATGCGAACGTTCAACCACACTCTGGTGCACAAGCGAATATGGCTGTATACTTTGCAGTTCTCGAGCCAGGCGATACAGTGCTCGGTATGAACTTATCACACGGTGGTCACTTAACACACGGTAGCCCAGTAAACTTCTCAGGAGAATTGTACAATTTCGTAGAATACGGTGTTGATAAAGAAACTGAAATGATCGATTATGAAGACGTTCGTGCGAAAGCATTAGAGCACAAGCCAAAATTAATCGTAGCGGGTGCTTCAGCATACCCACGTGAAATTGACTTCGTAAAATTCCGTGAGATTGCGGACGAAGTAGGAGCACTCTTCATGGTAGACATGGCGCATATCGCAGGTTTAGTCGCTGCTGGAGAGCATATGAATCCAGTTCCGTACGCAGATTTCGTCACTTCAACGACACATAAAACATTACGTGGTCCACGTGGTGGTCTCATTTTATGCCGTGAAGAAAACGCGCGTAAAATTGACAAGTCTATTTTCCCTGGAATTCAAGGTGGCCCATTAATGCACGTCATCGCAGCGAAAGCAGTTGCGTTCGGTGAAGCATTACAACCAGAATTCAAAACATACATTCAACAAATTCGTAAAAACGCAAAAGTTTTAGGCGAAACATTAGTAGCAGAAGGAATCGATCTCGTATCAGGTGGTACGGATAACCATTTACTTCTCCTCAACTTACGTTCACTCGGCGTAACAGGTAAAGACGGGGAAGCTGCACTTGATGAAGTAGGCATTACAACGAATAAAAACACAATCCCATACGATACAGAAAGCCCATTCGTCACATCAGGTGTGCGTATCGGTACTCCAGCAGTAACGAGCCGTGGCATGAAAGAAGACGATATGAAAGAAATCGGCGAAATTATCGCGATGGTTCTTAAAAATGTAAATGATGAAAAGGTAAAAGACGAAGCACGTGCGCGTGTGAAAGCTTTAACAGACCGTTTCCCACTTTACGCTTAATCAAAAAGAAGCTCCGTTTATTCAATCACGAATGAATGGGGCTTTTTGTATGTCCATTCTCACATTGCACGAAAAGTAAATACTATGTACAATATACTGTATTATTATAGTTTTCTGAAATATCTAAAAAGGGAGGACATTTTCTATGTCGATATTAGTAAAAGATTTAACAGCGCTCTTATCGAGCGAACAAGTAAGTACGAACGAAACGGTCTTGCACCAACACGGGCAGGACGAATCTTATCATGAGGTAGCAGAGCCAGAAGTGGTCGTCTTCCCGAAAAATACAGAAGAAGTAAGTGCGATTCTTCGTTATGCGAATGAACATCGTATTCCAGTGACTCCGTACGGAAGAGGTTCAAGTTTAGAAGCGCATGTCATTCCGTATAGTGGTGGAATGACAATTGATTTCTCATTGATGAATCGCATTTTAGAAATCCGTCCAGAAGATTTACTCGTCGTCGTTGAACCAGGCGTTTCACGTTTAGAATTGAATGAAGCGTTGGCGAAACATGGATTGTTTTTCTCGGTTGATCCAGGAGCGGATGCGACATTAGGTGGAATGGTAGCGACGAACGCAAGTGGCACGACGACTGTGCGTTACGGCGTTATGCGCGATCAAGTACGTGATTTAGAAGTCGTCTTAGCAGATGGAACTATTATGAATACAGGAAGTCTCGCAGCGAAATCAGCATCAGGCTATCACTTAAATGGATTGTTTGCGGGGTCGGAAGGAACGCTCGGTTGTTTCACAAAATTGACGCTACGTGTGTACGGTATTCCTGAACATGTGATGGCGGCTCGTGCGACATTTAATACGATTGAAGAGGCTGTTCAAGCAGTGACGACAGTCCTTCAAGTAGGAATTCCAATCGCGCGTGTAGAGCTTGTAGATGAGGAATCAATCCGTCAAGTGAACCGTCATGATGATATGGATTTTGAAGAAAAACCGACATTGTTTTTAGAATTCCATGGCAATGAAGCGGGATTGAAACAAGACGTTGAATTTACGACAGAATTGATGAACGATGCAGGCTGTCAAAGTATTCAATTTGAAACGGAAACGGCAGCACGTAACCACTTATGGGAAGCGCGCCATAATCTTGCGTACTCGTACATTCACTCAAACCCAGGGAAGAAAATGATGGTGACAGACGTCTGCGTACCAATTTCTGAATTGTCAGGCGCTATTCATCACGCGCGTGAACAATTAGAAGCGGTCGGTCTCGTCGGAGGAATTCTCGGACACGTAGGAGATGGAAACTTCCATGCGCTCGTCATGGTTGATATGGACGATGAGAAAGAAGTTGAATTGTCCAACCGATTTAATGAGAGTATCGTTCATTATGCTTTATCGAAAAATGGTACATGTACAGGAGAACATGGTGTCGGAATCGGAAAGCAAAAATATCAAGAGGCGGAGCACGGTGAAGCATACAATGCGATGAAATTGATTAAACAAGCACTCGATCCGAACAACATTTTAAATCCTGGGAAAATTGTAAAGGTGGACTGAGGGAATGAAAACATTGGGGAGAATAAGTCAGTTTGCGGGGAAATATTTTGCGGTACTTGTCATTGTGATGGCATTGGTCGCTTATTTAGTTCCTTCTTTATTTTTACCATTAGGGGCGTACATTTCGATTTTGTTAGGAATCGTCATGTTTGGTATGGGGCTCACATTGAGCGCGATGGACTTCAAGCTCGTTTTAACACGTCCGCTCGCTGTTTTATTAGGGGTTGCAGCACAATTTTTAGTGATGCCACTCGCCGCATTAGGAATCGCTTATTTATTGCGGTTACCGCCTGAACTTGCGGCAGGTCTCGTCTTATTAGGGTCGGTTCCCGGAGGTACTGCATCGAACGTTATGGTTTACTTAGCGAAAGGAAACGTGCCACTGTCGATTACGATGACATCTGTTTCGACATTGTTAGCGCCGATCATGACACCGCTTTTGTTATTATGGTTAGCAGGACAATGGATGCCGGTCGATGCGAAGTCGATGTTTTTAATGATTATTCAAGTCATCATCGTACCGATTATTTTAGGAATTACGGTGCGAAAGTTAGCGCCGAAAGCTGTCCATAAAAGCTTGCCCGTCGTCCCGCTCATTTCAGTAATCGCGATTATCGTCATCGTCGGGGCGGTCGTATCTGGAAATAAGGAGACGATTGCGACAGCAGGTCTTCTCATTTTCTTTGCGGTATTTTTACACAATGGAGTCGGCTTAATTTTAGGCTATTATGTCGGAAAGATGTTCGGTTTATCGTTAAGCGATCAGCGTGCATTATCGATCGAGGTCGGCATGCAAAACTCAGGACTAGGCGTTGCGCTCGCTACAGCTCACCTCGGGCCACTCGCTGCATTACCGAGCACATTTGGAGCGGTATGGCACAACATTTCAGGACCGATAATCGCTTCGATTTGGTCCAAACGAAAAGTGGATTAAATCATTTATAAATGCTCGTTACTTTTTTTGGAGAAATGACAGAAAAGTGCGAGCATTTTTTCTGTTCAGACCATAACTTGCCACGTAATATTCATATGAGTTCAAGTGTCGTTCTGTTATAATGACTAAGATAAACATTTTTAAAAATTAAAGGAGCGATGAATGATGAGTAATGTGCACGTATTTGACCACCCGCTCATTCAACACAAATTAACGTATATTCGAGACGTCAACACAGGGACGAAAGAGTTCCGAGAATTAGTCGATGAAGTAGCTACATTAATGGCGTATGAAATTACAAGAGATTTACAATTACAAGAAATTGAAATTGAAACACCAATCGGACCAGCGAAGTCTAATGTAATCGCAGGAAAGAAATTAGGAATCATCCCAATTTTACGTGCGGGTCTTGGAATGGTGGAAGGTATTTTAGAATTAATTCCAGCAGCTCGTGTCGGACATGTTGGCTTATACCGTGATCCAGAAACATTGAAGCCAGTAGAATATTATGTGAAGCTTCCAAATGATGTAGCAGAGCGTCGTTTAATCGTTGTGGACCCAATGTTAGCGACAGGTGGTTCGGCGGTAGAAGCGATTAACTCAATCAAGAAGCGCGGTGCAAAAAATATTACATTTATGTGCCTCGTCGCAGCTCCTGAAGGGGTAGAAGTATTAACAGAAGCACATCCTGACGTAGATGTATACATCGCAGCGATGGATGAAAAGTTAAATGAAGATGGCTATATCGTGCCAGGTTTAGGAGATGCAGGAGACCGTTTATTCGGTACTAAATAATGTATAAGGGTGAAATTATTGGTTAAAAAATGGAAAGTGATGACGATTTTTGGAACGCGTCCTGAAGCAATTAAGATGGCACCACTCGTGCTCGAATTAGAAAAGAATTCAGACCGAATTGAATCGATTGTTACCGTAACAGCGCAACACCGTGAAATGTTAGATCAAGTGTTGCAAACATTTAAAATTGAACCAGACTTTGACTTAAATATTATGAAAAGCCGTCAAACTTTAATCGACGTAGCAACGCGCGGACTAGAAGGATTGGACGGCATTATGAAAGAAGCGCAACCGGATATCGTCCTCGTTCATGGAGATACAGCGACGACATTTATCGGCAGTCTCGCTGCTTTCTACAATCAAATTGCGATCGGTCACGTGGAAGCGGGTCTTCGTACGTGGGATAAATATTCACCGTATCCAGAAGAGATGAACCGTCAAATGACAGGAGTTCTCGCAGACCTCCACTTCTCACCAACTGAGAAATCAGCGCAAAACTTGATTAACGAAGGCAAAGATGCAAGCCGTATTTTCGTTACAGGAAATACAGCGATCGACGCGTTGCAAACGACAGTACGTGAAGAGTATACGCACCCGATTTTAGAAAAAATCGGTGACGATAAAATGATTTTATTGACGGCTCACCGTCGTGAAAACCTCGGAGATCCAATGCGTAATATGTTCCGTGCTATCAACCGTTTACTTGAAAAGTACGATGACATTCAAATCGTTTATCCTCTTCATATGAACCCAGCTGTGCGTGAAGTGGCAGACGAGTTGCTCGGTAACAACGAGCGTGTTCACTTAATCGAACCTTTAGAAGTGCTCGACTTCCACAACTTTGCAGCACGTGCCCATATCATTTTAACGGATTCAGGCGGTATTCAAGAAGAAGCGCCGAGTTTAGCGAAGCCTGTTATCGTGTTACGCGATACGACAGAGCGTCCGGAAGGAATTGAAGCGGGTACGTTAAAGCTTGCAGGAACACATGAAGATACGATTTATCAATTGACAGACGAATTATTGAGTGACCAACAAGCATATGATGCGATGGCACATGCATCGAATCCATATGGAGACGGCCATGCTTCGGAACGAATCGTAAAAGCATTAATTCAATATTTAGACAAACAATAACGAACGAAATATCGAAAAAGACATATAATTTACGTCTTTTTCGATATTTTTAATTACATCCTGTATGAATATAAAGAACTGTTCAACGAACGAAGGAGCTAAGAATGCGGGGAGTGGAGTTCTTTTATATCATAACTATCCCATTTAGTGGATAAAGAAGAGAGGGAACTTCATTCAAACTTCTTAAATTTGTCATATGTTTGACAGATTCATTTGCTTGTGAATAAATTCACGGGAATCAATTGACATCATTTTTTTCGTATTGTACACTTACAAAGGATATGGAAAAATGGCGTTACATACATATAAAGGTATCGTTACTTGTACATGAAACAACTGTGAAGCGCATCGGAAAGTTCGCAAAACAGCTGTTTTATTATGTTGAGGAAGAACAACGGTTCCGGGTGTTGTACAAACGTTGCGCCAACTTTGTAAGGTGGTCAAGTCTCTATACTTACCATAGCAATGCGTTTCCTATTCTTAAGTGGGGGGATTGTTGAAATGCAACAAGAGCTAGGTCAAATTGTCAAAAAACAATTTATGATCGGACTCACAGTCATTGGACTATTTGCAGTCGGATATACGCTCACCTCTTGGGAGACGATTTTTGCAGGGTTGATTTTAGGGATGTTGTTCGGACTTTATAATATGTGGACATTAGTGCGCAGATATAAGAAGTTCGATCAAGCGATGGCAGAAGGAAGGCGGGGTGCTCCACTCGGAACACTTTTACGGTTTATTTCTGCGATTGCGGCAGTATCACTCGCAATGGCATTTCCAAATCAATTCGACCTCATAAGTACGGTCATAGGCTTTGCACTACCGTATGTGCTTCTCATTATAGAGCGCATCGTATACCACGCAAAACATGAAGAATAATCGTTTTGTAAAGGGAGGTGAACTAAAAGATGGAACATGGAGAACCAAATTTCACGGCGTTTCAAGGTACGATGTTCGAAATGACATTTAACTTATCCAATATTTTAATGTTATTTATCACTTGTTTAATCGTATTCGTCATCGCTGTGGCCTCTACTCGTAAATTAGCTTTGAAACCTACAGGTATGCAAAACTTCTTCGAGTGGATTATGGACTTCGTAAAAGGAATCATCAAAAGCAACATGGACTGGAAGACGGGTGGTAAATTCCACGTACTCGGAATTACACTCATTATGTTCTTATTCGTAGCGAACGTGCTCGGACTTCCAATGGCTGTGTATGTTGATGGAGATCTTTGGTGGAAATCACCGACAGCAGATCCTGTCATCACGTTAACATTAGCTACTATGATTATCGTCCTTACTCAATACTACGGTATTAAAACAAAAGGATTCCTTGGATACGGAAAAGGTTTCTTTAAACCAATTTCACTGTTGTTCCCATTTAAGATTATCGAAGAGTTTGCCTCAACTTTGACGCTCGGTCTTCGTCTTTACGGTAACATTTACGCAGGGGAAGTATTAATCGGCTTACTCGCAGGACTTGCGGTTTCAGGCCCGCTCGGATTTATCGGAGCGATTTTGCCAGGGATGGCGTGGCAAGGATTCTCGATCTTTATCGGGGGTATCCAGTCATTTATTTTCGTTATGTTGTCGATGGTGTACATGTCACACAAAGTGGCGGACGACCATTAAACATATAATGCCCGTTCAGTTGGGCAAATAAACAAAAAAACTTAAATTCTCTAGGAGGAAAAAATACTATGGTAGGTTCAGTTGGTCTTTTAGCAGCAGCAATCGCTATCGGTTTAGGTGCACTTGGTGCAGGTTTAGGTGCAGGTTTAGTAGTATCACGTACAGTTGAAGGGATCGCACGTCAACCAGAAGCACGCGGTATCTTACAAACAACAATGTTCATCGGTGTTGCATTAGTTGAGGTTGTTCCAATCTTCGCAACAGTTGTAGCGTTCATGGTAATGAACAAATAATAATTGTAAACAAATGGCGAAGAACGCAACACAAGTCGATGTCCTTCGCCATTCCTTTATGCCGTTATAACGGCATACCCATTTTTAAATGTAATGAAACAAATGTAAATATAACAATTAAACAATGGCTCTTGAAGGGAGTGAAACAATCGTGATTTTGGATAGCTTCATCCTATTAACGACTAACACAGACGCTAAATTTTTAGCAGCTTTAAACAATAAAATTAACGCTGGTGATATCATCGCTACTGTGACGTTCTTCATCCTCTTACTCTTGTTACTCAAGAAGTTTGCATGGGGACCGCTCATGGGAGTTATGGATCAACGTGCTGAGTTAATTGCGAATGAAATCGAAACAGCTGAGAAAAACCGTCTCGAATCAGAGAAGTTACTCGCTGAACAAAAAGCAGCTTTACAAGAAGCAGGCGCAAACGCACAATCGATTGTTGAAAATGCTCGTAAACAAAGCGAAGCACAAGCGACAGAAATTATCGAAAGTGCACGTGAAGAAGTGAACCGCATGAAATCTTCTGCTGAACTTGAAATTTCAACAGCAAAAGAAAAAGCGATCGCTGCAGTGCGTGAAGAATTCGTTTCACTTTCAGTTCTTGCTGCGAGCAAAGTTCTTGAGAAAGAAATTTCTGAAGAAGATAACCGCGCATTAATTGAAGAAACGATTGTGAAGGCAGGCGAAGCTAAATGACAAAATCTGTCGTAGCTGAGCGTTATGCTAATGCAATGTTCGAACTTGCACAGCAAAAAAACGAAGCTGAACTCGTTCAACAACAGTTGAATGAAGTTAAAAAAGCTTTTTATGCAGACAAAGGTTTGCGTAACTTACTCGAAAGCCCAGCGCTTTCAAATGATAAGAAAAAAGAAATCGTCGGCAATATCCTTCAAGGAGCAAATGCAACAGTGATCGATTCAATCGGTGTTTTACTCGATAACAATCGCATGAATGAATTTGCTAATGTCGTCGACGCTTTCAACGCTTTGGCATATGATGCACAAGGTGTTGCAGAAGCGACAGTCTACTCGACACGCGAATTGACAGAAGAAGAGCGCACAAGCATTTCTAAAGCATTCGCACCGAAAGTAGGCAAACAATCATTAATTATCGAAAACGTAATTGAACCAAAATTAATTGGAGGCATCCGTCTCCAAATCGGCAACCACATTTACGACTCAAGCGTGAAAGCGAAGCTTAAACGTTTAGAGCGCGAAATGCTCGGTTAATAATTTGAAAGCACAGGGGTGACATACATGAGCATCAAAGCTGAAGAGATCAGCGCACTGATAAAACAACAGATTGAGAATTATCAGTCAGAGATGGAAGTTAGCGAAGTTGGTACGGTTATCCAAATTGGTGACGGTATCGCTCGTGCTCATGGCCTCGACAACGTCATGGCAGGAGAATTATTAGAGTTCTCTAACGGTGTTATGGGTATGGCTCAAAACTTGGAAGCGAACAACGTAGGTATCGTTATCCTCGGCCCATACACAGACATTGAAGAAGGCGATGAAGTACGTCGAACAGGCCGTATTATGGAAGTACCAGTTGGAGAAGAATTAATTGGACGCGTTGTAAACTCATTAGGACAACCAGTTGATGGTTTAGGCCCAATCAATACAACGAAAACACGCCCAATTGAAAGCCCAGCACAAGGTGTTATGGCTCGTAAATCAGTTTATGAACCATTACAAACAGGAATTAAAGCGATTGACGCACTCGTTCCAATCGGACGTGGACAGCGTGAATTAATTATCGGTGACCGCCAAACAGGTAAAACATCTGTAGCGATCGATACAATTTTGAACCAAAAAGACGAAGATATGATTTGTATTTACGTTGCAATTGGTCAAAAAGAATCAACAGTTCGTGGTGTTGTTGAAACATTACGTAAGCACGGTGCACTCGATTACACAATCGTAGTTACAGCATCTGCATCACAACCAGCTCCATTATTATTCTTAGCGCCATACGCGGGAGTAACAATGGGTGAAGAGTTTATGTTCCAAGGGAAACACGTATTAGTTGTCTATGATGACTTATCAAAACAAGCAGCAGCTTACCGTGAGCTTTCACTCTTATTGAAACGCCCACCAGGCCGTGAAGCTTACCCAGGGGACGTCTTCTACTTACACTCACGTTTATTAGAGCGTGCAGCGAAGTTGAACGAAGAACTCGGAGAAGGTTCAATCACTGCATTACCATTCGTTGAAACACAAGCTGGAGACATTTCAGCATATATCCCAACGAACGTTATCTCGATTACAGATGGACAGATTTTCTTACAATCTGACTTATTCTTCTCGGGTGTACGTCCAGCGATCAACGCGGGATTATCAGTTTCACGTGTAGGTGGTTCTGCACAAATTAAAGCGATGAAAAAAGTAGCAGGTACATTACGTCTTGACCTTGCAGCGTACCGTGAATTAGAAGCGTTCGCTCAATTCGGTTCTGACTTAGACCCTGTAACGAAAGCGAAACTTGAACGTGGTGAGCGTACTGTTGAAGTTCTTAAACAAGACCTTAACAAACCACTCCGCGTAGAATATCAAGTCGTAATCTTATATGCATTAACGAAAGGTCACTTAGATGATATTCCAGTAGAAGATGTACTTCGTTTCGAAGCAGAAATCACAAACTGGTTAGAATCTAACCACACAGAAGTGTACGAGCACATCCGCTCAACGAAAGACCTTCCAGCAGAAGACATTATGGAAGCTGCAATGAAAGCTTTCAAAAAGACTTTCGTACCAACGAAACAAGAAGATTAATGACATGTCGTTCCGTCCATATTGGGCGGAACGAATGACGATATAATAAAGGTGGTGAATAGCCAGTGGCATCATTACGAGATATCGAAACGCGAATTGGATCTACGAAGAAAACGAGTCAGATTACGAAAGCGATGCAGATGGTTTCAGCTTCGAAATTAACGCGTGCGGAAATGAATGCGAAATCATTCGTTCCATACATGGAAAAAATTGAAGAAGTTGTCGAAGCAATCGCTTCAGCAACGAAAGATTCAGGACACCCGATGTTAACATCACGTCCTGTAAAGAAAACAGCATACATCGTCGTAACTTCAGACCGTGGACTCGTTGGTGGTTATAACAGTAACATTTTGCGTGCTGTAACGAAAAAGATTGCTGAACGTCACACATCTAAAGATGAAGTGGTAATCATTGCGATCGGACGTAAAGGATATGAATTCTTTAACCGTCTTGAGTACAATGTAGTCGATTCAGTAATCGGTATAAGTGACCATCCTCAGTTCTCAGAAGTGAAGGATCTCGCAAAAAGAGCTGTTGGCATGTTCACGGACGGCAAAGTAGATGAAGTGTACTTGTACTACAACCACTTTATTTCTGCCATCTCAAACGAAGCAACTGAACGTCAATTGCTTCCGCTTACAGATCTTTCAACTGCTTCAGCCGTTTCTACTTATGAATTTGAGCCATCTGCAGATGTAATTTTGGAAACATTATTACCACAATATGCAGAGACACTCATTTACGGTGCAGTGTTAGACGGAAAAGCGAGCGAACATGCTTCAAGTATGACAGCGATGCAAACAGCAACAGATAACGCAACAGAATTAATTGATGACTTAACATTACTCTTTAACCGTGCACGTCAAGCAGCAATCACTCAAGAAATTACAGAGATTGTCGGCGGAGTAGCTGCACTAGAATAACGTTGAAATAGTAAGACAGGAGGGGAACTCACAATGAGTAAAGGACATATTCTTCAAGTTATGGGTCCGGTAGTTGACGTTAAATTTGAAGACGGTAATTTGCCAAAGATCTATAACGCATTGAAGGTCCAAATCGAACGTCCAAACGCTGAAGCAGAAACACTTACGTTAGAAGTAGCGTTACACTTAGGTGACGACACAGTTCGTACGATTGCGATGTCATCTACGGACGGCTTAAAACGTGGTGTCCCAGTTGAGGACATGGGAGCGCCAATTTCGGTTCCAGTTGGAGATAATACACTCGGACGCGTATTTAACGTATTAGGAGATCACATCGACTTAGGCGAAGCGATCCCTACATCTGAGCGTCGTGACCCAATTCACCGTAGCGCGCCAGTATTTGAGAACTTATCAACAGAAGTTGAAATTTTAGAAACAGGTATTAAAGTTGTTGACTTACTCGCACCTTACATTAAAGGTGGTAAAATCGGTCTCTTCGGTGGTGCCGGAGTTGGTAAAACGGTTTTAATTCAAGAGTTAATTAACAACATCGCTCAAGAACACGGTGGTATTTCGGTATTCGCTGGTGTTGGTGAGCGTACACGTGAAGGTAACGACTTATACTTTGAGATGACAGATTCAGGTGTTATCGAAAAGACAGCGATGGTATTCGGTCAAATGAACGAACCACCAGGTGCTCGTATGCGCGTAGCATTAACAGGTCTTACAATGGCGGAATACTTCCGTGATGAGCAAGGACAAGACGTTCTTCTCTTCATCGATAACATTTTCCGTTTCACTCAAGCAGGTTCTGAGGTTTCGGCACTTCTTGGCCGTATGCCATCTGCGGTTGGTTACCAGCCGACACTTGCTACTGAGATGGGTCAATTACAAGAGCGTATTACATCAACAAACGTTGGTTCTGTAACATCGATTCAAGCGATTTACGTACCTGCGGATGACTACACTGACCCTGCTCCAGCAACAACGTTCGCTCACTTAGACGCAACGACAAACTTGGAGCGTAAACTTTCAGAGATGGGTATTTACCCAGCGGTTGACCCACTCGCATCTACATCACGTGCACTTTCTCCTGAAATTGTTGGAGAAGAGCACTACAACGTAGCGCGTGAAGTACAATCTACTTTACAACGTTACCGTGAATTACAAGATATTATCGCGATCCTCGGTATGGACGAGTTAAGTGAAGAAGATAAATTAGTAGTAGGACGTGCGCGTCGTATTCAATTCTTCTTATCACAAAACTTCCACGTTGCTGAACAGTTCACTGGACAGCCAGGATCATACGTTCCAGTAGCTGAAACGATTTCAGGATTCAAAGAAATCTTAGAAGGTCGTTATGACCACTTACCAGAAGATGCGTTCCGTTTAGTTGGACGTATTGAAGAAGTAGTTCAAAAAGCGAAAGATATGGGCGTAGAAGTTTAATAAAAGGGACCAGGAGGGAATTTAAATGAAGACAGTAAAAGTCAATGTTGTTACTCCCGATGGCCCAGTTGTTGAAACGGATGCAACGATGATTATCGCAACTGCTGAGTCTGGTGAAATCGGGATTCTCCCGGGTCACATCTCAATGGTAGCTCCGCTTCAAATCGGTCCACTTCGTATTATGCATGATCAAAATTCAGAAGAATATATTGCAGTGCATGGTGGCTTCATGGAAGTACGTCCAGATGTTGTAACAATTCTTGCTGAAAGTGCTGAGAAAGCTGAATCGATTGACATTGCACGTGCACAACAAGCCGCAAAACGTGCGGAAGAAGCGCTCAAAGCGAAGCAAGCAGATGTTGATCACAAAGCTTTTGAATTAGCTCTTAAACGTGCCATTAACCGTATTAATGTGTATGAAATGAGACGTTAATTGACAAAATGATGGCGAACAGAATTTTTCTGTTCGCTATTTTTGTATGAATGAGTATATTCTACGCAAAATAGGGTATGTTAGGAGAGAGTTGCATGTTATTTTTACATAATCCTTTTTTAGTATTAGCGTCACATTTATTTTTCATTTCGATTAGCTTTTATGCATTACAAGCATTGCGATTTGACGTATTTATTCAGAAGAATAAAGTATTTCAGGCGCAATTGTTGTTTATTTTGCTAAGCATAGCCATTGGAGCTACCGTTTCGAATTTATTTTTAGATTTATCTGCTTGGACAAATCGTTTCGTGTCATAATGAGATGTTTAGCAAAATTGAAACAATTTTAAATATAGCTATTAAATATGTGAGTTCCATTCACATATTAAGGGAAATAGGTTAGACATCACTTGTAAAGCATTTTTGAACCTTGTAAAATAGAAGGTGTTTTGACAAATTGAACATGATAAATGAATGAAATTAAAATGAGACATATCGATAAATAAACGAGTCGGAGGGACTACTGTTGGACAAAATTATTATTCAAGGTGGACAGCGTTTAGAGGGTAAAGTACGTGTTGAAGGTGCTAAAAATGCTGTGCTTCCTATTTTAGCAGCCGCTTTACTCGCATCAGAAGGAAAACAAATTATTAAAGACGTGCCGAACTTATCGGACGTCCATACAATCAGCCAAGTATTGAGAAGTTTACGCGCAGATGTGACACATTATCCTGAACAAAATGAATTACATATTGACGCTTCCACAAATCTTGCGAATGAAGCACAATTTGAATTTGTACGTAAAATGCGCGCTTCTATTTTAGTGATGGGTCCTATTTTATCACGTACCGGCTTTGCACGCGTCGCAATGCCAGGTGGTTGCGCGATTGGTTCACGTCCAATCGATCAACATTTAAAAGGATTCGAAGCGATGGGAGCAGAGATTACTTTCGGAAATGGATACGTTGAAGCGCGTTCAGAAGGACGTTTAAAAGGAGCGCGTATTTATTTAGATTTCCCAAGTGTAGGTGCGACAGAGAATATTATGACAGCAGCAGCACTTGCTGATGGAATGACAATCATCGAAAATGCCGCTAAAGAGCCTGAAATTGTTGATTTAGCAAACTTTATTAATGAGATGGGTGGTCGTGTCATCGGTGCAGGTACGGACACGATTCGTATTGAAGGTATGGAGAAGCTTCACGGAACGACGCATTATATCATTCCCGATCGCATTGAAGCAGGTACGTTCATGGTTGCAGCCGCGATTACAGGTGGCGATATTTTAATTGAAAATACATTGATTGAACATAGTACAGCACTCGTATCGAAAATGCGTGAAATGGGTGTCGAAATTACAGAAGAAGGCGAAGGAGTTCGTGTAAGAGCGAAACATCCATTAAAGGCTGTCGATATTAAAACGATGCCTCATCCAGGATTCCCGACAGATATGCAGTCACAAATGATGGCTTTAATGCTCGTTGCAGAAGGAACAGCAATTTTAACGGAAACTGTTTTCGAAAATCGTTTCATGCATGTTGAAGAATTCCGCCGTATGAATGCGAATGCGAAAATTGAAGGTCGCTCAGTCATCGTCACAGGACCGAGCCAATTACAAGGAGCAGAGGTCGCTGCAACTGATTTACGTGCAGCAGCATCACTCATTTTAGCTGGTCTCGTTGCGGAAGGTATTACACGTGTAACAGAACTAGAGCATTTAGATCGTGGTTATGTCGATTTCCATAAAAAATTACGTGCTCTAGGGGCAAACATTAGTAGAACGACAGATCCTCAACAAGAAAAAATTGTACACTTCGCTCGTTAAGTGAGAAAACATGAAAACTAGAGCTGTTTTGAACAAATAAATTTTGTCAAAACAGCTTTTTCTTCATTGTATGATTCACTTTATCTCACTTGAAAACATCGAGAATCATCTGTCAAATGAGGTGAAATATGGTACAATTAATAGTTAGGAAGTCAAAATATATAGACGAGAGAATACGATGAGTGGAAGGGGTAATTAACAAAATGTTTGCCAAAGATATCGGGATAGACCTCGGAACAGCAAACGTGCTCATTCATATGAAAGGGCAAGGAGTCGTTTTAAATGAACCAGCAGTTGTAGCGATTGATAAAACGACGAATAAAGTGTTAGCGGTTGGAGAAGAAGCACATCAAATGGTCGGTCGAACTCCTGGAAATATTATCGCAATTCGCCCAATGCGTGACGGGGTTATTGCTGATTTTGATATGACAGAAGCTTTGCTCAGTCATTTTTTAGATAAATTAAATGTAAAAGGATTCTTTTCAAAGCCGCGTATTTTAATTTGTTGTCCAACAAATGTAACGACAGTGGAACAAAAAGCGATTCGTCAAGCAGCAGAAAAATCAGGTGGGAAAAAGATTCATTTAGAGGAAGAACCGAAAGTAGCTGCTATCGGAGCAGGTATGGATATTTTCCAACCTAGTGGCAATATGATTATCGATATCGGTGGCGGAACGACAGATGTAGCTGTTATGTCGATGGGCGATATCGTAACGTCTGAATCGATTAAAGTAGCAGGAGATCTGTTCGATCGTGAAATTACGATTTACATAAAAAATAAATACAAATTACTCATTGGAGAACGCACAGCTGAAAATATTAAATTAGAAGTCGGCACAGTGCTTCCAGGAAATCGTCAAGATACGATTGAAATTCGTGGTCGTGATATGGTGACGGGTTTACCAAGAACGATTGAAGTTTCGAGCGACGAAGTGAGTGAAGCGTTAGAAGAATCGATTCAATTGATTATCCAAGCAGCAAAGTCTGTATTAGAAAAAACACCACCAGAATTGTCGGCAGATATTATCGACCGTGGTATTTTCTTAACGGGTGGTGGAGCGATGTTGGATGGCTTAGATACTCTTCTTTCAGAAAAGCTTCTCGTACCTGTATTCGTTTCAGAAAACCCGTTAAATTGTGTTGCAGCCGGCACAGGGATTTTACTCGAAAATATGAAGTAAAAGAAGGTGAAATTTAATGTTTAAAGGATTTTATACAGCAGGGTCAGGTATGATTGCGCAACAGCGTCGTACGGAGCTTTTAGCAAATAACTTATCAAATGCGCGCACTCCAGGATTTAAAGAAGATCGAGCGACGATTCGTTCATTTCCTGAAATGTTTTTAGCGCGTATGGATGAACAAAGTTTACCGACACAACATCCATTACATCGACGTGGATTAGCACCCGTTGGAGAACTCTCCACAGGAGTTTATATGCAAGAAACTTTACCAAATTTTATTCAAGGTTCATTGTTAGCAACGGAATTGCCAACAGATGTAGCTCTCGTTGATATTTGGTCAACAACAGATCCAGAAACAGGAGAAAAGGGAACATTTTTCTTCCGCATTGAAGGCCCAAATGGTGAAGAGCAATATACGCGTAACGGTAGTTTCGCACTCGGCCCAAACCGTGAATTAATTACATCTTATGGCGCTTACGTATTAGATTCGAATGGGGATCGAATTCAATTGACAAATGATGATTTCACAATCGATTCAGATGGTCGTATTTCTGAAACAGGTCAAGTGTTAGGTATAGCATTTAGCCAAAATCCATCGACATTAATTAAACAAGATAATGGTGTCTTTGTACATCCCGATGGAGAACAATTAGTGGATGTTTCACAAGAAGAAGTGAACATGTATTATAATATTCAACAAGGATATGTAGAAGGGTCGAACGTCGATGCAGGTCGAACGATGACAGATATGATGACAGCATATCGTACATTTGAAGCGAACTCTAAAGTGTTACAAGCTTACGATCGCAGTATGGAAAAAGCTGTTGAATTAGGACGTATTAATTGATGAGGAGCGATAACGATGATTAGAACGATGGTAACCGCTGCTAATACGATGGGACAAATTCAGCAAGAGCTTGATATCATCGGACATAACGTAGCGAATGTTAATACGCATGGATATAAAGCTGAACAAGTATCATTTCAAGAGATGCTCTATCAACAGTTTCGCAATGATAAAGGCGATACACAAGCACCAAGACAGTCTCCGTTAGGCATTCGTTATGGTGTTGGAGCGATGATGGGGCATTCAAAAGTGAACTGGAAGCAAGGAGCTCTTCAAACGACAGATCGAACACTTGATTTTGTTTTAAAAGAACCTAAACAATATTTCAATATTCAAACGACAAATGAACAAGCAGGAGGTCGAAACGTTTACGATATCGTTTTGACGCGTAAAGGAAATTTCTATGCACAGCCAGAAAATGATGGTACGATGCTTTTAGTGAATGAAGAGGGCCATCCTGTTCTTGCGTTAGGAGATCAGCAAATTCGCTTTGATGAAGATTTCCAAAGTCTTTCTGTTAAAGACGGTGGAGAGTTACAAATTCAGTTTAGTGACGGTAGAATCGAATCACATCAATTGCAAATTACACGTGTCGATCGTCCAGATTTGATGAAACGTTTACCATCAGGTAATTTAACAATACCTGACAACTTTGATGCGTTAGGATTTCCAGTAGGAGAAGTTATGACCGACTTAGTGACTCCTGAAGAACGCGGAGTGATAGGTATTCAACAAGGAGCGTTGGAGATGTCTAACGTTCGATTAGAGAAAGAATTAACTGAGTTAATTAATACGCAACGTTCGTATCAAATGAATGCGCGTACAGTAACATTAGCAGATCAAATGTTAGGCATTATTAATAATGTTCGCTAAACGAAGTGAGGAATAACGATGACAGAAACGCGAAAAGAGCGTCGAACGCGCCAAAAAAATCGTCCAATCAACCGAGAATATGATGAGGCCCCGTTAGATAGGCAAAATGATATTCGAGAACAATGGAAAAAAGTACGAAAAATCCCGATTTTAGCTCGTGTAGGCATCGTCCTCATTTTAGCCATTTTAGCAATAGTGATTGGAACAATGATAGGTTATAGTGTATTAGGTGACGGATCAGCCCTCGACGTATTTAAAAAAGATACTTGGCAACATATTTTTGATATTTATCGTGGAGCTGAATAATGAAAAAGCGCAGGTGTTAATAATAATGTTAAACGCAACAGAGATACAACAGATTATTCCGCATCGCTATCCTTTTCTACTCGTCGATCGTGTGACGGAGTTAGAAGAAGGGAAACGAGCAGTTGGTTATAAAAACGTATCTGTAAATGAAGAGTTTTTCAATGGACACTTCCCAAACTATCCCGTAATGCCAGGAGTACTCATTGTTGAAGCGCTAGCACAAGTAGGAGCTGTCGCTTTATTAAAAAAAGAGGAAAATCGAGGTCGTCTTGCGTTTTTTGCAGGTATCGATAGTTGTCGTTTTAAGCGTCAAGTCATTCCTGGAGATCGTTTAGATTTACAAGTAGAAATTACACGCTTACGCGGAACGATTGGCAAAGGGAAGGCAATTGCTACGGTCGATGGAGAAGTTGCATGTGAAGCTGAAATTACATTCGCTTTAGGACCTGTACAAAGTGAGATGTAATAACATTCGAACGGTTTTTTTCGAATCACCTTTGGGAGGTAAACGATTAAATGTTTAAAGAATTATCACCGAATATTAAAAGCAGTATTACGCGATCAATTTCGCAAACGTATGAACAATATATGGAGCGAATTGATTGGAATGAAGAAGCATATGATATTGAAGATTATTTAATGTCGTGGAAAGAATACATTAATGAACGTGCGCTTTGGTATGAAACATTATCTGCGGAACAGAAAGAAGATCCACAGTTTCATGAAGATATGGCTGTTCGTATTAATGAAGTCATTTTAAAAATGTTAACAGACCCGCCATCTGAAGAGCAAATTGCTGCAATCGAAGTGCTACAAGAAGAATTAGGCACACATTTCGATTACGCATGTAAAGCAGAAGCGACGTATGTTGAAAATAAATTGCTGCGTATGAAAAATAAAAATTAATAAATGTATCATATGATAAAGACGCTTATACAATCTTATTAAGATATGTGTAAGCGTCTTTCTTTTAATTTTTTTTCTGTTCACGATACAGTTGTTTATCAATGTTAAGTCGAGGTCGTTCTTTCATATTTTTTTCGAATTGTTCGAGTAACTCGATACCGTCAAATCCGTCATTGAGCAATTGTTCTAAAAGTTGTTCCGCATATTTTGCCCGCACTCGTTTTAATTTACCTTTTAACAAGATAGAGACCTCATTTTCACCGATATTTTTCATATCTTCTACCGTTACGATAAATCCAGCGGGCTCATTGTCAGGATATGAGATGACGACACGAGCTTCTAACAATGTTTCTTCCTCACTCCATTTTTCAAAAAGTGATCGGTATTGGCGTTCTAAGAATAGTTCGAGTACCCATGAGCCCCTACTATTTTCTTGATTAATAATAATGCCATCAATGAGGGGAAAGTTAATGAATTCATCGTTTTCAACAATTTGAATCGATAACATTTTAAATGTTTTCATACGAGACTCTCCTTTACAATCTTCCGAATTTTTTTAATTCCGTTTCTAAAAATGGTTCAGCTTGCAGTAATTGAGTGAAATGTTTATAGTCTTCAAAATCTTGAGTCGTCGCTTTACTATTTGTAGCGTATGCTCGAATTAAAATATTTTTAGGGGTATGTTCTAAATCAACGAATTCTAATAATTGAACATCGTACCCGACAAGTTGAAGCAATTGAGCTCGAATCGCGTCAGTCGCTAAAGCACTGAACCGTTCTTTTAAAATGCCATGCTTCGTTAAAACATCTAATGCAGGAGCGTTAAGTTGTTCGAAAAGTTCATGCTGGCCAATGAACAGCCCGAGCGAGCGCAAGGTCTGTCGCAACATCACAAGCGTGTAAAGTAATCACCATGTCCACTGCTTCTTCTTCGTAATCGCTAATATCGCCAATTTGAAAGTTCAATTGTTCGTAGTTTAACTTTCGAGCAATATTTTCACAATGTTCGATGACTTCTTTTTTTAAGTCGAGTCCTGTAATGCGGACGTCGCGCTTTTTTATTTCGACTAAGTAATGATAAAGCGCAAATGTTAAATATGATTTACCTGAACCGAAGTCGATAATTCGAATCGGACGATCTGTTGGTAAATGGGGGAAAGTATCTTCAACCATTTCGATGAACCGATTAATCTGTTTGAACTTTGCGTGCTTCGCTGCACGGATTTTTCCATCTTTCGTTTGAACACCTAATTCGACGAGGAAAGGATGAATCGTGTCTTCTTTTAAAATGTATTGCTTTTGGCGATTATGAGTAAAATTGATCTCTTTCGGTGCAGGGTGATCTTTTGTTTTATAAAGCACTTTAAACTTTTTCGAAATTTGCGCTTGCGATGCGTAAGTTGTATGGTCAAAGTGCACTTGTCTAAAATGATTCAACTGTTCTGTCAGTTCCTTTTGCGCCTCTACAAAAGGTAAGTTTTTATGATACATTGTATGTTCTAGCTGATACTCAAATTGAATGATGAGTTCGTTTTGAATTTCTATTTTTTTAAGTTTAATGCGTTGTACTTCATTCGAGCGTAGACGAGGTTGACTGATCGTTCCTGCTAAAAAAGAATCGCTCGTTAGTTGTTTATTTAAAACGTCGACAAACTCCAAAAATTCCATAGTGAAAACTCCTTTATCGATGACGGTACTTATTTGTTCAGCATACCAAAAATACGTGCGAAAAACTATGTAGAAGCGGTTTAATTTACCTGGAAATGGGTAGTATATTAATATAATAAATAGGAAAGGAAGAGATTGTATGAGATGGTTAGGCGGTATTTTTTTAAATGGCTTATTTTTTATAATTTTATCAAGTATTCTTCCGACATTTCACGTGGAAGACTTCGGAGCGGCGCTCGTCGCAAGCTTTGTATTGGCGCTCGTTAACATTTTAGTGCGACCATTTTTATATATTTTAACTTTGCCTGTAACGATTTTAACATTGGGACTCTTCTCGTTCGTTGTGAATGCGCTTATGTTACTATTAGTGAATAAAATTACAGGAACAGGTTTTGTAATTGACGGCTTTGGTCAAGCACTAGCAATCGCAATTTTAATGTCTGTATTCAACGTCATTTTAAATAAAACTTTGTTGAAAGACTGATTGGTAAATTTCGCTATCATGAAGGTATAAAAGCATGAGTCAGAACTGTCAACTTTATGAATTTCTAAACTTCCATATTCACGAGCTAGTAATTCGTGGTAAGATAAAGAGTAGATGCAATTTAAACGAGATTAAAAATGGAGGTTTACAATTTGTCAAAAGTAGCGAAAACAGTTTTGTTTGCTTTGCTCGCTGTGATTATGATTTGGCCATCGGATAGCTTCGCGAATGGATTAAAATTTAATGATGTTACGGAAAATTCGCGTGCGTACAAGGAAGTAAAGTTTTTAGCAGATCGTAACTATATGAATGGAAAAACATCGACGCGATTCGGCGTCAATGAAAATGTTACGAGAGCTGAAGCGGCAGCTATTATCGGACGCGCTTTAAATATTTCTTCTGCAAACCAGGAGACGTCATTTAAAGATGTTCCAAAAGGATATCGTTTCTCAGGTTACATTCAAGAACTCTCGAAGCGAAATATTATTACAGGTTATGCAGATGGAACGTTTCGACCGAATGAACAATTAACTCGTGGTCAAATGGCAATTATAATTAATCGTGCATTTCTTAAAAATCCTAATGTGAAAATTGATGCAGCTGAACAAATGTTAATGAACTTAGGAATTTCAGAAGGGGTAGCGGATGGAACGTTTGGACGTCAAAATAAAATTTTACGTATCGATTTTGCGGTCTTTATCGCTCGCTCAATCGAACCTTCATTCCGTCCGAATGTAGTAAAACCACCTACTGAGCCAGTAGATCCATTTACAAGAACAGTGTATGTGACGTCAGAGAAATCACCTCTAAATGTTAGAAGTGGACGTGGAATGAACTATGCAGTCATTGGACAACTACCATTCCAGACAAAAGTTAAAGCAGCTTATCCTGTAAATGGCTGGACGAAAATTCAATATGATAACGGTAAAAAGGAAGGTTATGTAGCGGAAGATTATTTAAGCACTACATACCCACAACCAACACCTCCAACACCTAAACCTGAGCCAGCGCTGGTAGAACCGACACCAGTGCCTCCTGTTACAACAAATGCTTCTACAGTAGGTTATGTAACAAGTGCCACTTTGAACGTTCGTTCACAAGCGAATGATAGTTCGGCAATTGTCACAAAAGTATCAAAAGGCACAGAACTCGCAGTTACATCGATCAATGGTTTTTGGGCTGAAGTGACAACACCTACTGGGCATAAAGGGTTTGTTCACAAATATTATATTAAATTAGTGAATAAAAAAGGAAACGCTGTTCAAAATCGCATTATCGTCCTCGATCCGGGGCATGGTGGGAGCGATCCTGGTGCGATTAGTGGTGGAGCAAATGAGAAATCAATCACATTAAATGTGAGCAAAAAAGTAGCTGACAAACTAAGACGTGCAGGTGCGAATGTACATATGACTCGCACAGGAGACACGTATCCGACATTGACACAGCGTACTCAATTTGCGAAGAGTAAATTTGCTGAATCATTCATTTCTATTCATGCGAACTCAGCTTCGGCAAGCGCATCTGGAACAGAAGTGTGGATCGATACAAAATTCAATGCAAACGGTGCAGAAAGTCGTATTCTTGCACAATATGTTCAAAATAAAATTGTGCAAAAAGTGAATATGAAAGATCGTGGTGTGAAGGATAGTGCATTCCAAGTATTACGCGAAAACAATACGCCAGCAATTTTAATTGAATTAGGGTTTATTACGAATAGTTCAGACCGTCATAAAATGACGAGCGAAGAATATACAGAGTTATTTGCTCAAGCAATTTATGAAGGAATTGTTCAATACTATAGTAGTAAATAAATAAAACCGTCATCAATGATCAGCCATTGATGACGGTTTTTTAAGTGAGAAAAAATAAAAGTTCTAACTGTACAGCAGTGTGATTTTTATAGGTTTGTGCAACTTTTTGAATGAATTGATAAAATGATGAAAAATAAGTTGAAGCTTTCACTTGTCCTACATATTGATACATCTCACTGTCAAATGTCATTTCGTAGTGAACGAATCGGCTTAGATCTGTCAAAGGTTCTGTGCGATATAAACGAATCGTTTTTAAAGAGTCCCAAGGGTAGTTCAAAGCATCTGACAATAGCAAAGTGCGGTGAAAATGAGCACTTTTTTTCGAGCGATCTACTAAAGTAGTTTGAAAAGCTGGCAACTCGAAATTAGGCAGGCAGTAAAGTTCTCCTAAAACTTGAATCAAATCAGGATGTTCACTTATGAAAGCTGCGACTGTATATTTATCTTCATGAACACCATTGATTTGTAAAGAAAAAGTCGACATTATTCGTCAGCGGAAAATGCACGTGCACCGAGTTCTTTTTCGTAAATGAAGAGTGCGTTTTTATCTCCACCGATACGTTTTAAATATTCGATATGTGTGTCAAACGAAGCTTCTTCTTCTACTTGCTCATCGAGGAACCAATTTAAAAATGAAATCGTTGCGTGTTCTCTTTCTTCCATCGCGAGGTCTGCGAGTTCGTAATACTGTTTCGTCACTTCTTTTTCTTGGCGGAGTGAAGTTTCGAACGTGTCGAGTAATGAATCAAAGTCTGTTTTAGGTGCTGCGATACCACGGAATGTCGTGCGGACACCACGATCATTTAAATAGTTGTAAATTTTCATCCCGTGGAAACGTTCTTCTTTCGCCTGTTCTAAATAGAAGTTTGCAAAACCTGTGTAGTTTGTGTACTCGCAATAAGCTGCGACAGACATGTAAAATTGTGCTGCATCGAATTCATTGTTCATTTGTTCATTTAAAGCAGTAGCTAATTTTTCTGATAACATAAAAATCCTCTCCCTTATGTTGGTAATATTTCTATACCTTAAGTATAAGGGAATGTAAACGAAAGTACATGTAATTTGTACTGCTTTTTCATAATCTTAAAATTTAATGTATTGTGACTTCGAGCAGGCTATTGAAAAGAAAAGTGAATGCGTTAAAATAGAGGGGACGAACAGCAATATGTTCAAAAAAGTAGAATATGGGGGAATCTATGACGGCAGATTTAAAACGAGATGCTTATTTTTCGATTCAAACTGTCGGCATTCAAGATTGGGATGCATCTTCCGCTCATTACAATCGCTACGAAGCGACACCGTATGAAGCGTTAGATATTTTATTCCAATTTTTTGACATGCCATCGACAGGACGCTTCATCGATTTTGGTTCGGGAAAAGGACGTGTGCCAATCTACATTCATCACTACTTTCGAAATCCTGTTTGCGGAATTGAACGTAGTTTTCAATTGTTAGAAAAGGCGCAAGAAAATGAAGAGAACTACCGACTTCATCACAATGTAAGAGGAAACAAAATTGATTGGGTTCGCATGCAGGCGGAGCGTTACGTTGTTAAGCCAGTGGATACGATGTTTTATTTCTTTAACCCTTTTTCAGTACAGATTTTTGCGCAAGTCGTCGCAAACATTTTACATTCTGTGCATGAACATCCGAGACCGATTTACATTATATTATTTTATGAAACGGTCGAATATCGTGATTGGATTGAGCGTTATACGACGCTTTCACCGATTCAAGAAATTGAACTATCTGTAACAGACCCTTATGAAAAATTTGTCATTTATACAAATTAAGGTTTACGAAGAGAGAAAGAATAGGTAGAATAGAAATATAAGCTTTTATACCTATTTTTATAATGAAAATAAGGCTTAGGTTTAATTTTTTTGAAAAGTACGTTGTCATAGTAAAACATTTTAAATATAAAAAAGACTCATCGCAGAAACGATGAGTCTTTCGAGCGACTATCGATGTTTAAATCCTTGACGTTCTAATGATTGTTTCATATAAGTACGCTTCGGTTCTTTTAAGAAGTCAGTCATTTGTTCAGTCCAAGTGCTAACCTTATTATTTGAACTGCGCTCAGCGTAGTATTGCTTCATCGTTTCGTCGTACTGTGGAAGAAGTTCATCATACTTCGCATCATCATAGACGTCTGTATGAAGTACAGCTTGCAACGGAAGGCGTGGTTTCACTTCATTGCGTTTCGTAGGTACACCGATCGTCATAGCGAATAAAGGCATAACCCCTTTTGGAAGTTCAAATAAATCACTGATCGCATCGGGATTGTTTCGCACACCACCGATGTAACAAATGCCATATCCTTTGGATTCCGCAGCAATCGCGATGTTTTGTGCGCAAAGAGCAACATCTACCGCTCCGACAATTGTATTTTCAGCATAGCTATAATCGATTGTTTCACCGTGCAAAGCGGCTGCTTTTTCTAATCGTCGAAAGTCTGAACAAAACAGTAAAACGACTGCAGCACCATTCATTTGGAAAGCGTTTTTAGAGAGCTCACCTAATTGTTGTTTACGCTTCGCATCTGTGACGTGAATGATCGAATACGATTGTACGAAATGTGAACTAGCGGCATGTTGACCCGCACGTACGAGCTCGTGGACGGTCTCTAAAGGAATCGATTCGTCCGTATATTTACGCACGCTCGTATGGGATGTAAGTAAGTCAATCATCGTTGAAAACCTCCTGAAAATTTTAATTTAAAATTAGTATACTATGTCTCTACAATACATGATAAACTACATGAGATACAACGGAATTACCTAATAAAAAATAATTAAAGAAGGTGCAAAAATGGCTTGGTTGGAAGGTATATCAATTACGACAGCTTTACTTATTTTGTTTCTCATCGTTATTCCGATCGTCACAATTGTTTATTTATATTTCTTTGATCGGAAGCAAAAGCAACACGCGATTTTGAGAAACTATCCGTTACTTGGACGGGCGCGTTATATTTTAGAAAAGACAGGACCAGAATTTAGACAATATTTATTCGATGGGGACAATGAAGGACGTCCATTCAGTCGTCAACAATATTTGCATATGGTTATGCCTGGGAAATATTTAAGTAATGTCATCGGTTTCGGTTCGAAAAAGGACTTTACACAGCCGGGATATTATTTGCGTAACGCGATGTTTACAACACAAGTAGAAGAATTACATGTCGATAATACTGATATCGTTCAAACGATGAAATATGTCATTGATGAAGACAACTTATTTTCACGAAAAGAGCACCGTGAAGAAGTGGAAGCCCTACCATGGTTACTTCCAGAAGAAGAAGCAATTGTCATTGGACCAGAATGTAAAACACCGTTCCGCGTTCGCGGGTTTATCGGTCAAGCAGCGATGAGTTATGGTGGACTTGGACAAAACGCAATTCTCGCATTATCAAGCGGTATTTCACACGTACCAGGTTCGTGGATGAATACAGGAGAAGGTGGAGTATCTCCTTATCACCTTCAAGGTGGCGCAGATTTAATCGCTCAAATCGGTTCGGGTCTTTACGGATACCGTACGAAAGATGGCGAATTTAGCGTCGAAATGTTGAAAGAAAAAGCAGCGATGGATCAAATTAAAGCGTTTGAAATTAAAATCGCTCAAGGTTCAAAAATGCGTGGAGGACACGTTGAAGGAAGTAAAGTAACAGAAGAAATCGCAGCGATTCGTAACGTCGTACCACATACGACGATTAACAGTCCGAACCGTTTCCGCCAATTCGATGATTTTCCATCGATGTTCGACTTCATTGAATTAATTCGTGAAGAAGGTGGCAAGCCGGTCGGAATCAAAATCGTCATTGGTAGTAAGCAAGATGCGGATGAGTTAAGCAAATATATGGCGGATACAGGACGTCATCCAGACTTCATTTCACTTGATGGTGGTGAAGGTGGTTCGGGAGCGACATATCAAGACTTAGCTGACACACTCGGTTTACCACTCCGTTCAGCACTTCCGATTTTAGATAACTCATTAAAAGAACATGGTGTTCGCGATAAAGTGAAAATTATCGCTTCAGGTAAAATTACGACACCTGACTCAGCGGCGATTGCGATGGCACTTGGCGCAGATCTCGTACAAGGAGCACGTTCATTTATGATCTCGGTCGGGTGTATTATGGCAGGAAGCTGTCATACGAATGACTGTCCAGCAGGAGTTGCGACGACAGATGCGAAGTTACAACAAGGTCTCGTCGTCGATGAAAAGCAATACCGTGTTACCAACTATATTTTAACGATGCGTGAAGGATTGTACCGTGTTGCAGCAGCAGCTGGTTTAAATTCACCGAAAGAATTAAAGCGAGAGCACGTCGTCTTTAAAGATGAGCGTGGTCGTGTATTCCCAATTGAATAAATCTCGAAACTACGGAGGCTTTTTGCTCTCCGTAGTTTTTTGTCTATCGTTGTCTAAAAGGATGCACCCCTCATTTTCGCAATGTACTAAGAAATTCGTTATGATAGAGAAAAGCGATAAAGGAATGAACAGAATGGAACAATATATTGAAGAGTTCGCACTTCTCGTCGCTGTTAACGAGGATGACAACGCTCATTTTGATTATGAGATGGAAGAGCTACGTAATTTAACAGAAGCACTACAAGTCGAAGTGGTAGGAGAAGTGACGCAAAATTTACCGAGAATTCACCCGACGACATATGTAGGAAAAGGAAAGTTAGATGAAATTAAGCGGATGTACGAAGCGGTTGAGGCAAACTTAATCATTACAAATGATGAACTCTCCCCATCACAAATTCGTAACTTAGAAGAAGAGTTACAATGTAAAATTATTGACCGAACGATGTTAATTTTAGATATATTCGCTCGTCGTGCGCAAACGCATGAAGCGCGCATGCAAGTCGAGCTTGCACAACTTCAATACTTTCTCCCGAGACTCGTCGGCTTACGTTCCTCTTTAAGTCGTCAAGGGGGAGGGACGGGCGGTGGCTTCCAAAACAAAGGAGCTGGAGAAACGAAACTTGAATTGGACCGCCGTGTCATTGAAGACCAAATCGCAAAGCTTAACCGCAATTTAAGACATGCTGAAGAACAACGTCAAACGCAACGCAAACGTCGTAACCGTAGCGGTATGCCTGTCGTATCTATCGTAGGATATACGAACGCAGGAAAGTCGACATTGATGAATCAATTGCTGACGAGCATATACGGTGAAGAAGCGAAAGAAGTATTTGAAAAAGATATGCTCTTTGCGACATTGGATACATCTGTGCGCAAAGTAGAGTTGCAGAACAATCGCAAGTTTATTTTGACGGATACAGTAGGATTCGTCTCGAAACTCCCTCACCATTTAGTGAAAGCATTCCGTTCGACGTTAGAAGAAGCGCGAGAAGCGGATTTATTACTTCATGTTGTTGACGTTTCACATGAAGAGTATCGCTATATGATCGATGTAACGAATGAAACATTGTTAGATGTTGGCGTGGAAGATATTCCCACAATTCTCGTTTACAATAAAGCAGATGCGACATCGATGCCATATCCTTACGTTCAAGATAACGAAATTTGGATGTCAGCGAAAGAAGGAAAAGGGCTAGAACAACTACTCCAATTAATGAATCGTTATATTTTTGCAGATTATGAAATTGAAACGGTAACGGTTCCTTATGACCGAGGAGATCTCGTCTCATTATTAAATGAAGAAGCCCATGTCATTGAGACAGAATATGAAGAGGACGGAACACAATTAACGATTGAATGGTCGAGTCGTTTGAAAGAGCAGTTCCAACAAGCCCTGCAAAACGCATAAAAAAGTCGCACGGTGAATGTGGCACCGTGCGAGTCAAAGGACCTCTTATATTGTTAAGGGGTTAGGGGATTAATCTCTACCCGGGTTTTCAAAAGGATAAACATTTATTTAAAAAAGATAGGAGATTTTTCATGATGAAAAGGATGTTTCAATTTCTCGTGTTCAGCAGTGTATTATTCATAATTTCTGCCTGTTCTTCAACGGGAGATCAAGAAGAAGTATTCGACAAAATGCTTCAAAAAATCGATACGTATGAAAGTATGCATACGAAAATTTATTTAGACCAATATATGAAAGAAAACGACGAATTAGAAGAGCGTCAATTACGTACCTTGTCTAACATTGCATTAACGCGTGAGCCGTTCACTATGCATCAAACGATTAACGTCGATGCGGGTAAAGGGGAAGAAGCCGTAAGTAATGAGGAAATTTACATTACGGAACAAGGGATGTTCGTACAAAGCGAAGATGAGTGGATTCAATTCCCACCTGAAATGCATGAAATGATGATCGGCAATGGGAATGAATTTCATACGATTATCGATCTTGAAGTATTTCAAGACGTATTGAAGGAAATGAAAATCGAAGAAACAGGCAAGCAATACATTTTACGCTTTTCAACGACTGACCAGAAGAAACATGATGATTTAATGCGTTTGATTGCGGCGTCGAGTGTTGCAGGACAATTCCAAATGGAAGAAGCGATGGCATTTGACGCACTAACGGTCGATCGACTTCGCTTAGAATTGTATGTCGATAAAGAGACATATGATTTAAATATGTACAATTTAGATTTGGAATTTGATTTAACATTTGAAGATATCGTGTTAAGCATGGTGCAACATACAGAAACAGAAATAACAGAAATGAATAAAATTGAACCGATTGAAACACCACAAGATGTGTTAGACAATGCGGTTGATTTTGAACAAGAAATGCAAAAGTAAATAGTGAAAAAAACGCTCTTTTTTTAAAAAGGGCGTTTTTCTTTGAGAAAATCCAAAAACAATATTTCGAAAATTGTGTCAAATGATGTCGAAAAAAATAGAAAAAACGAAGAATCCCTTTACATTTCTCATCGTTTTTTAGTAGAATAGTTCATGAAAACGGAAAAAGCTTCTTTTTTTTACATACATATTGATAATCATTTTCAATTAGATGTTGACTAATTGGTGAAGATTGTTATAATAAAATTGCATGGCAGTGATAACGATTATCATTAACAATCATTGCTAAAAGCAAAATATTCGGTATCGGAGATTTGAAATTGAAGAAACGTTACTTAGTTATCGCAGTGATCTTGCTTTCATTCCTCTCCTTATTCGTAGGAGTTAGTCGGATCTCACCGTTAGACTTATTGGATTTTAAGTCGGAGCAAACTGAAATATTTTTATTAAGTCGAGTTCCTCGATTAATTGCGATCTTACTTGCGGGAGCAGGGATGAGTATCGCAGGTTTAATCATGCAGCAGTTGAGCCGAAATAAATTCGTCTCTCCAACGACTGCGGGAACGCTCGATGCGACACGCCTCGGTATTTTAGTATCGATGTTGTTGTTTGCGAACGCCTCTACGATTGAAAAAATGCTCGTCGCTTTTGCATTCGCGCTTGCCGGCACGCTATTGTTTATGCAAATTTTAGACCGCATTAAATTTAAAGATGCAATCTTTATTCCTCTCGTAGGTTTGATGTTCGGGAATATTTTATCGTCGATTACGACATTTTTTGCTTATCGTGCGAATGTTATTCAAAACATGTCCGCTTGGTTGCAAGGAGATTTCTCGATGATTATGAAGGGACGTTACGAGTTACTATACATTAGTATTCCTGTTCTCATCATCGCTTACATGTATGCGAATCGCTTTACAGTAGCGGGTATGGGAGAGGACTTCTCTAAAAACTTAGGACTCGCATATAAACGAATCGTCAATATCGGATTAATTTTAGTCGCTTTAATTACGACAACTGTCGTGTTAACTGTCGGAATGATTCCGTTTCTCGGGTTAATTATTCCGAATATCGTCTCGATTTTCCACGGAGACCATTTGCAAAAGACATTGCCGCATACGGCGTTACTCGGAGCGATTTTTTTACTCATCGCCGACATATTAGGAAGGGTGCTCATTTATCCGTATGAAATTTCAATCAGCTTAATGGTTGGGGTCATCGGAAGTGGTATATTCCTCTTCTTACTGTTTAGGGGGCGAGCATATGCGTAAAAATAGTACGAAATTAATCGTTCTCGTCGTTTTAGCTCTCGTCTCTTGTGCGCTTTATTTATTTTATGAATTGAATGGAAGTTATGATTATGCGTTGCCACGCCGTGCGGTGAAAGTCGCTGCGATGGCATTGACAGGAATTGCGATCGCTTATTCTACTGTCATCTTCCAAACGATTACACATAACCGAATTTTAACACCGAGCATTATGGGGCTAGATTCGCTCTACATATTGCTTCAAACATTATTTGTATTCTTTTTAGGTTCAATGCATGTGACGGTCGTTAATCAGCATGTCAACTTTGTACTTTCCGTCATTTCGATGATTGTATTTGCGCTTTTACTGTACAAATTTCTATTTCAAGCAGGGAAGCGTCCGATTTACTTTTTATTACTCGTCGGAATTATTGTCGGAACGTTCTTCTCAAGCATTACGACATTTTTACAAGTACTCATTGATCCGAATGAATTTTTAAGAGTGCAAGATAAAATGTTCGCAAGCTTCAATAACATTAACGGTGATCTCGTCTGGTGGGCGTTCGGCATCATTGCTATCGCTCTCATCATCGGATGGCGCTACATGGAAGAGTTAGACGTCTTGTCGCTCGGTCGTGATGTCGCGATTAACTTAGGTGTCCCGTACGATGCGATTGTGAAGCGCATGCTCATTTTATCGTCCGTATTAATTGCAGTATCGACAGCGCTCGTCGGTCCGATTACATTTTTCGGACTTATCGTAGCGAACTTGTCATATCAATATTTCAATACGTACAAACATAAAATTTTAATTACAGGTGCTGCTTTTATGAGCATTATCGCACTTGTCGGTGGTCAATGGATTGTCGAGCGTGTTTTTTCATTCTCGACGACATTGAGTGTCATCATTAACTTCGTCGGTGGAATTTACTTCATTTACTTATTATTAAAGGAGAGTAGATCGGCATGATTCAAGTCCGTAATTTGTCAAAATTCTATGGGAAAAAAGCGGTCGTCGAAAAGGTGAGTGTCGATATTCATCCGCAAAAAATCACATCATTTATCGGTCCGAACGGGGCGGGTAAATCGACATTGCTTTCAATGGTTAGTCGTTTAATCGATGCAGATACAGGAGAGGTAATGTTGGATCAAGATGATGTGCGTGGGATGAAGTCGAATGAATTTGCGAAGCGTGTATCGATTTTAAAACAGTCGAACTTTATGAACGTTCGATTGACGATTCGCGAACTCGTTTCATTTGGACGTTTCCCGCATTCACGTGGCCATTTGACAGAGGAAGACGAGAAGCATGTTGACCAAGCGATGGAATATATGGATTTGCTCGATATGGAAGACCGTTACTTAGATGAGCTATCAGGCGGTCAACGTCAACGGGCATTCATTGCGATGGTTATCGCACAAGATACAGATTATATTTTGCTTGACGAGCCACTGAACAACTTAGATATGAAGCACTCTGTACAAATTATGAAAATATTACGTCGCCTCGTCGACGATCTCGGTAAAACAGTCGTTATCGTTTTACATGACATTAACTTTGCATCGGTGTATTCAGATCGAATTGTCGCATTAAAAGACGGTAAAGTTGTACGGGACGGCACGACAGATGAGATTATTAATTCTGAAGCATTAAAAGAAATTTACGATATGGACATCCCGATTAAACGGATGAACAATTGCAATATTTGCGTTTACTTTAATTCATAATAAAAGGATGGTATACACTTATGAAAAAGTTTTTAACATTATTTTTAACGATGTCACTCATGTTCATTTTAGCAGCATGTGGTGGCGATAAAGAAGAACAAACGAAAAATTCAGACGCAACAGGAGATTCCAAAACAGACCAAGTGATCGATGTTCAACATGAACTTGACGATCAAGCAGTTCAAGTTCCAGCAAACCCTGAAAAAGTAGTAGTATTTGATTTAGGTGCTTTAGATACGATGGATGAATTAGGATTAGGAGACAAAATTGTCGGTCTTCCACAAGCGACAGTTCCAACTTACTTAGAACAGTATAAATCAGATGACTATGAAAACTTAGGGTCATTAAAAGAACCTGATTTTGAAAAAGTACATGCATCAAAACCAGATTTAATTATTATTTCAACACGTCAAGCAGAACTATATGATCAATTTAAAGAAATCGCGCCAACGATTTACTTAGCGATTGATGACAAAGATTATTTAAATTCTTTCGAAGCAAACGTTGAAACAATCGGTAAAATCTTTAAAAAAGAAGAAGAAGCTAAAACTGCATTAAAAGAAATTGAAGAAAAAATAACAGCTGTTCAAGAAGAAACAGCAAAAACAGATGATAAAGGATTAATCGTTCTCGGAACAGAAGGTAAAGTGAGTGCATACGGTCCAGGTTCACGTTTTGGTTTAATTCATGACGTATTAGGTGTAGAACCAGCGGATGAGCAAATCGAAGACTCACGTCACGGACAGAGCATTACATTTGAATACATTTTAGAAACGAACCCAGATATGATGTTTGTCGTTGACCGTGATACAGCAATCGGTCAAGATTCATCAGTGAAAGAATCACTCGAAAACGAAATCGTTCAAAAAACGAACGCATTTAAAAACGATAAAATGATTTATTTAGATGGTGAAGTTTGGTACTTAGCAGGTGGCGGACTCGAATCAATGAATATTATGGTTGATGAAATCGCAGCGGCATTTAAATAAGAGAGTAAACACCTAGAAAGCATTTGGCTTTCTAGGTGTTTTTGTTATAAGGTAAGAAAAAAAGGAGGGAGAAGATTATGTTAAATTGGAAAGCTCTTTACTATTTACATAAACGAAACGAAGCTTCATCAGAGCAGTATGTGCAGTGGGCGATTCGTGAAATGGAGAGCGGTATCGATGAGGAAAATGTCGTTGCCCTCGCTTGTTTAGATTTTATTCAACCGCTCAATCATTTTGAAGTGTTAGAAGCTTTTACTTATTTGTTAGAGTCCGAAGTGTATCGTATACCGACAGAAGAACAAGCAGCCCTCGCTTACATACGTTTTTTATTTCAACAAATGATGGGCTGGTGGCAAGATGATTTAAAGCTTTTGAAGCAGATCATTGTCATTGCGCGAGAAGAGGGTTTAGCGATTGAGTTTGAGTTGTATGGAATCGAAGAAAGAGTAGAAGAAGTGGTATACGGAGATAATGTAGAAAAGTGGATGGAAGGAGAAATCAACACATATTTGCAGGAGCAACTGTCTGCTTTATATACGAAGCTATTTTTATCCCCTTCGCTTCAAATGTTAATAGGTGAAGTTGTCGAACGAATCGAGCATGAGCCGACATTGATTCTCTTTGGTAATCCGTTTCGACTCGTTATTTCAGGAGCTTGGCATTTACGGAAAGGTTCGGAAGTGATCGGGGGGAGTGGAGAAGATTGCTTCGGGGAAGTGAAACGTGCATTACAAAATGAATTAATTAGCTATGTCGATTACGATGAAGCGACTTCTCTTTTAACTTTGCAAATGGGGGCTTATACGCTTCATGTTTTTCGTAATGTAACTTCACATCGTGGCTGGGAAATTTACATGTAAAAATTAAAAAAATAATGCGTTCTCTATTTCTTTATAGTATTATTGAATAGTCAACTGTCAAGACACTAAAAAGAATGGAGAAATAAAATGGGACAAACGGAGAAAGTTTCAAATAAAAAATTGCTTGGAATTGCGGGAACCGCTTGGATGTTCGATGCGATGGACGTCGGAATTTTATCGTTCGTCATCGCGGCGGTGGCGCTCGATTGGGGATTAACACCTGAACAGTCTGGTTGGATTGGAAGTATGAATTCTATCGGGATGGCGGTCGGTGCATTCGGTTTCGGTATACTCGCAGATCGTATCGGACGCAAAAATGTTTTTATGATTACATTAGTATTGTTTTCAGTCGCAAGTGGACTATCTGCTTTCACGACAGGATTAGGTGCTTTTTTAGTGTTGCGCTTTTTAGTAGGAGCGGGTCTCGGTGGAGAATTACCAGTCGCTTCAACTCTCGTATCTGAGAGTGTAGAAGCACATGAGCGTGGCAAGATGGTCGTCTTATTAGAGAGTTTTTGGGCAGCTGGATGGTTAGTCGCTGCGCTAATTGCCTATTTTATCATTCCGGATTACGGTTGGCGTATCGCTTTAATTTTAACGGCGCTTCCTGCCTTTTATGCGATTTACTTACGTCGCAATTTACCTGATTCGCCCGTATACGTAAAGGCGGGTGAACCGAAGCAGTCAATTGGAGAAAAGATTAAGCTCGTTTGGTCGAAGCAATATGCGAAGCGGACAACGATGTTATGGATCGTTTGGTTTACCGTCGTCTTTTCTTATTATGGTATGTTCCTTTGGTTGCCGAGCGTCATGATGATGAAAGGATTTGACATGATTCAAAGTTTCGGTTATGTGTTGCTTATGACGCTTGCACAACTTCCGGGGTACTTCACAGCAGCTTGGCTCATTGAACGAGCAGGACGGAAATTCGTGTTATCTGCTTATTTAATCGGGACAGCTTTAAGTGCGCTCGCGTTTGGAATGGCAGTGAGCGGCCCGATGCTACTGACATTCGGTGCGCTTCTTTCATTCTTTAACTTAGGGGCATGGGGAGCGCTTTATGCGTATTCACCAGAACAATATCCGACAGCAATTCGTGCGACAGGATCAGGAATGGCGGCTTCGATTGGTCGTATCGGTGGCATATTCGGTCCACTTCTCGTCGGGTCACTCGTCGCAAAAGGAGTCGGTTTCCCTATCATTTTCGGTATTTTTTGTGGCTCGATTTTAATCGGAGTCGCAGCAGTCATCCTTCTTGGAACGGAGACGAAACAGACACAACTAGAAATGTAAAAGCGGAGCTCACTCATGTGGGCTCTTTTTTGTGGAACCGTTCATCTTTCTTTTCGTAAAGCCGTTTATCGCTTACAATGAAAAGATGAGTCATGTTGGAAACTGGAGAAAACAACGAAAAAAATGAAATATTTCACCATTTTCTCAAGGAAGTTCAATAAAATGAACGGACAATGGAGGAGAGAACAATCGAACAACAAACGAAACAAACGATGACGACGAAACAGTTTTTCAAGTTTTTAAAAACATTACATTGGCCGAAGCTCATTTTAGCGAGCGCTTTAACATTAGCGGTCTTTCAAACGCTCGCTTCTTTAGCAGTGCCACTGTTGACGAAAGGTCTCGTCGATTCATTTAGTACCGCTTCTTTCACATGGGGGACGGTCGGCGTACTCGTCGCACTCTTTCTCATCCAAGCGATCGCAGGTGGAATTTCTTATTACTTACTCGCCTACATTGGTGAAACGGTCGTTGCGGATTTAAGAGGGAAGCTGTGGCATCATGTGCTTCGTTTGCCCATCCCTTATTATGACGAAACGGAAACGGGCGAAACGATGAGTCGGATTACGCAAGATACGACCGTGTTAAAAGCGCTCGTGACCGATCATCTCGTTTCGTTCATAACAGGGATGATTTCAATCGTCGGAGCGGTCGGAATTTTATTATATTTGGACTGGAAAATGACGCTCATTATGTTAATTAGCGTACCCGTCAGCTTGCTCATTATGGTGCCACTCGGAAGAATGATGCGTAAAGTAGCGCGCGCCACTCAAACGGAAATGGCTAAATTTACTGGTCATTTAGGAAGAACACTCGGAGAAATTCGTCTCGTAAAGGCGTATCGAGCGGAACCGATCGAAGAGAAAAAAGGGACAGAAGCGATTCAATCACTCTTTCAATACGGTTTGAAAGAAGCGCGCATTCAAGCGGTCGTCTCACCTTTAATGATGATGACGATGATGGGCATGTTGATCGTCATATTCGGTTACGGTGGTGCACAAGTGGCACAAGGGAATTTATCCGCAGGAACATTAGTGGCGATTTTGTTTTTACTATTTCAAATTATGATGCCGTTTGGCCAATTGGCGCATTTTTTCACCGCTTTACAAAAAGCACTTGGCGCAACGGAACGTATTCAAACGATTTTAACTTTGGAAGACGAACGTGCAGAAGGTGGAAATGTTGCGGAACATGGTGACCTTGCTTTCGATCACGTATCGTTTGCATATAATGAAGAGAAACGAATTTTACAAGATGTATCATTCGTCATCCCTCAAGGGACAATTGCTGCCTTTGTCGGTCCAAGTGGTGGAGGTAAGACGACGACGTTTTCTCTTATCGAGCGTTTTTATGAGCCGACATCAGGCGTAGTGACGTATGGTGGTCAGCCTATTGACGCGATGGAGTTAAAACAGTGGAGAAGTAAAATTGGTTACGTTTCTCAAGAAAGTCCATTAATGAATGGAACGATTACCGATAATATTGTGTATGGATTTAGCGAAGAAATAGATAAGCAAGCAGTGATCGAAGCGGCAAAAGCAGCGAACGCTTTAGAGTTTATCGAAAAATTACCGCAAGGGTTCGACACATTCGTCGGAGAGCGCGGCATGAAATTGTCAGGTGGGCAACGTCAACGAATCGCTATTGCGCGAGCTCTTTTACATGACCCGGACATTTTACTGTTAGACGAGGCGACATCGAACTTAGACAGTGGCTCGGAAGCGCACGTTCAAGAAGCGCTACATCATTTAATGCAAGGGCGCACAACGTTGATGATCGCTCACCGTTTATCGACGATCACGCATGCGGATCAATTAATTTTCATTGAAGATGGCCAAGTGTCAGGACGTGGAACACACGAGCAATTGTATGCGAGTCACGAAAAATATCGCGCGTATGCACAAGGGCAAGGTTTATAGAACGAGCGAATAAAGTTGAAACTACATGTTATTTTTTAGTATAATAAAAAGAGGTGCATCGTAAATTTACATGCATATCTCTTTTTATTTTTTTACTATATTAAAAAAGCGTAGCACGTTACAAAAATGGGTATAGGAAACAAAAAGGAAGGGTGAACGTTTTGCTACACTATCGTACATATGAAGCAGGTCCCGACGCGCCATGGGTTACATTTGTTCATGGAGCGGGAGGAAGCTCATCAATATGGCATAAACAAATACGCGAATTTCGAAAAGAACATAATGTGTTGCTCGTCGATTTAAGAGGACATGGGAAGTCAGAACAAGGACAATGGCAGAAGGGCGATACATTTTTAGATGTATCGAATGAAGTCGTTGAAGTATTAGATGAATTAAATATCGAGTCGACACATATTATCGGTATGTCACTCGGAACAATCATTGCACAAACGATGGCAGACCATCATCCAGAACGTATTAAATCGCTTATTTTAGGTGGAGCGATTATTCGTCTCGATATTCGAACGAAAGTGCTCTTATGGATCGGACGTGCAACGAAGCGAATCATTCCTTATATGACCTTGTATAAGTTATTTGCATATATCATTATGCCTCGAAAAGAACATGAACATTCCCGTCTCGTTTTCGTCAATGAGGCGAAAAAAATGTGTCAAAAAGAATTTGTGAAATGGCTCTCTTTAACGCGAGTTATCAATCCATATTTATCTAATTTACAAGCATCCACAACTCATATACCAACACTGTTTCTGATGGGTGACGAAGACTATTTGTTCATTCCGCCAGTTGAAGAAGTCGTGCGTCGATATGACACATTTGAATTTATTCCGATTAAAAAATCAGGTCATGTTTGCAATATCGATCAACCGGAACAATTCAATGAGTACTCAATTAATTACATCGCAAGAATCGAACAACAATATAAAGAAAAAGAAGCGATATAAATCTCAAATTTGTGCTAAAATGATGGCATGAATAACAAGGAGGAAATACAGAATGGAGAAAGTACTCGTCATCGGGCATAAAAACCCGGATACAGATTCAATTATGTCAGCGCTTGCTTATGCACATTTAAAGCGTGAACTCGGCATGGATGCAGAAGCAGTTCGCTTAGGTGAAGTGTCGAAAGAAACACAATACGGTTTAGACTATTTCAAAGTAGAGGCGCCACGTCTCATTGAAAAGGCGAAGCCAGAAGTAGAGAAAGTTATTTTAGTAGATCATAACGAACGTCAACAGTCAGTCGATGATATCGATGACGTTCAAATTATTGAAGTGATTGACCATCACCGAATCGCGAACTTTGAAACAGCGGGCCCACTTTACTATCGTGCAGAGCCAGTCGGCTGTTCAGCGACAATCATTAAAAAAATTTACGCTGAAAACAATGTAGACATTCCGAAAGATATTGCGGGGTTAATGGTTTCGGCAATCGTTTCAGATTCTTTATTGTTTAAATCACCGACATTTACAGAAGAAGATCGTACAGCAGCGATGGAACTTGCGGAGATTGCAGGTGTGGATATCGAAGCGTACGGTTTAGAAATGTTGAAAGCAGGAGCGGACTTAAGCGACAAAACAGCAGCTCAACTCGTCGGACTTGATTCGAAAGAATTTGGCATGGGCGATTACAAAGTAGAAGTTGCGCAAGTAAACGCTGTTGACTTAAACGATATGTTAACGCGTCAATCTGAAATCGAAGAAGCGATGCGTGCCGTTTTAGAAAATAAACAGCTCGATTTATTCGTTTTCGTAACGACAGATATTTTAAATAGTAACTCTGTCGCAATTGCAGTTGGCGAACAAGCTTCAGCTGTAGAGCGTGCTTTCAATGTCACACTTGAAAACAATCGCGCACTCTTAGAAGGTGTCGTATCACGTAAAAAACAAATCATCCCACAATTAACAGATGCGATGAAAGCATAAAATTTAAAATCGAACCTACTGTCCTATCAAGGATGGTAGGTTTTTTCTTTTCATTGTCTTTTTGAAAAAGGCATGTTATAGTTTAATTCATATTAAACAAGTAGGAATAGAGGGATAAAGAATGGAAGTTGATTTTACAACACTTTTTGACGAGTGGTCTGCTCATTATGACGCGACAGTTTTTGGAGAAGATGAACAGTATCGAGAAGTGTTTGAACGATACGAAGAAATTTTAGATTTTGTTGCGGAGCGCGCCTTTGGCAAAATTGTGGAATTTGGTGTCGGAACGGGAAACTTGTCCGATCGCTTACAACAATCTGGTCAATTAATAGTAGGAATTGAACCATCTCAAGAAATGCGAGCGATTGCCGAACGAAAATTGCCCAATTTAACGATACAAGACGGACATTTTTTAAACTATGAATTGTCTGAACGAGTAGATTCAATAGTAAGTACGTACGCCTTTCACCATTTAACAGATGAGGAGAAAGAGCGCGCAATTTATAAATTTGCACGCAACTTGCGTCCAGGTGGGAAAGTGATTTTTGCAGATACGATGTTCGTAGCTGATGAGGCGTTCGCGAAAACGATTGAACGCGCAGAACAACGTGGCTATGACCGTCTCGCCGCAGATTTGAAAAGCGAGTTTTATCCAACGATTCCCGTCCTTCAATCATTATTCGAAAAAGGCGGATTTACGACACGATTTACACAAATGAATCATTATGTTTGGGTAGTAGAAGCGACAAAAGGAGAATGAATATGACGAAAAAGATGAATGTCGAAAGTTTTAATTTGGATCATACGAAAGTGAAAGCTCCATATATTCGATTAGCGAGTGTTATTGATGGCACGCATGGTGACGTCATTTATAAATATGACTTGCGTTTTAAACAGCCAAATAAAGAACATATGGACATGCCTGCCGTCCATTCACTCGAACATTTAATGGCGGAATTGAGCCGTAATTATAGTGAACAAATTGTTGACTTAAGTCCGATGGGATGTCAAACGGGTTATTATTTATCCGTTTTGAATGAATCGGATGAAGAAGCAGTGTTTCAACTTGTCGAAAACGTCTTGCAAGATGTGTTAAACGCGACAGAAGTGCCCGCTTGTAATGAAGTGCAGTGCGGATGGGCAGCGAGCCATAGTTTAGAAGGAGCGAAAGAGTTAGCGGAAGACATGTTAGCACATCGCGACGAGTGGCATGAAATATTTTAAGTAGAGGGATGACTGTATGATTTATCAATCAGCGATACAATTAATCGGCGATACGCCACTCTATCAATTTAAGCATCCGAATGTTCAACTTTATGCGAAGTTAGAAAATCAAAACATCGGAGGAAGCGTGAAAGATCGCCTCGGGTATCACTTAATTGAACGTGCTTTACAAGAAGGCCTTATTCAACAAGGAGATACGGTTGTAGAGCCAACTGCAGGAAATACAGGAATTGGGCTGGCAATCGCAGCGCAACATTTCGGAGTGGAATTAATCGTGACAGTGCCAGCGAAATTCAGCATTGAAAAACAACAGCTCATGCGCGCACTCGGTGCTAAAGTAATTGAAACGAGCGAAGATGAAGGAATGGACGGGGCGATTACAAGAGCAGAGAAACTCGTCTCAAAAGGAATCGCACAATATATGCCGAATCAATTTGATAATGAATGGAATCCAGAAGCTTACGTTGGATTAGCGGATGAACTCATGCGTGATATTAATGGCAATATTGATGTCCTCATTGCGGGGGGCGGTTCAGGTGGTACACTCGTCGGAGTAGCTCGTCGCTTGAGAGAATATAACCCGAATCTTAAAACAGTACTCGTGCAACCGGTCGGAGCGACATTAGAAGGGCATCCGGAAGCTCCTTACGCTATCGAAGGGATTGGCATGTCTTGCTATTCTACATTTATCAATCCCGATGAAATTAATAAGATAAGTTGGGTAAGCGACGAAGAAGCTTTTCAAGCGACTCGTTATCTTGCGCGTCATCACAGTTTATTGCTCGGCAGTTCATCAGGAGCCGCCTATGTCGCGATGCAAAGAGAAGCTGAACAAGCAGAGCGCAATCAGAATATCGTCACGATTTTTCCAGACCGAATCGAACGTTATTTACAATCAAATGTATTGGAGTGAACAATATGAGAAAAAAGACAGCTTTAATTCACGGGGGACGTGCAGTCGATGAAGCGACAGGTGCCTTATCATTACCAATCGTTCAAGCGAGCACATTTCGTCAACGTTCCATCGGTGATTTTGAATATGAATATGCACGTACAGGGAATCCGACGCGTGAGGGAGTGGAGTTATTAATTGCCGAACTTGAACAGGGGGATAGAGGTTTCGCTTTCGCTTCAGGGATGGCAGCTATTACAGCGGTGATGGATCTGTTTGAAGCAGGAGACCATTTATTGCTTTCTGAAGATGTTTACGGCGGGACGTATCGTCTGATGACTCAAATTTTAAGCCGTCATCAAATCGATATAACTTTTGTCGATACGACAAATAAAGAAGAAGTGGAACGTGCTATTCAAGAGAACACGAAGGCGATCTTCATTGAAACGCCGACGAATCCTTTATTGAAAATTACATCGTTACCGACGATTGCAGAAATTGCGAAAAAGGCTAATCTATTACTAATCGTCGATAATACGTTTAGCACACCTTATTTCCAAAACCCAATCGAGCATGGTGCGGACATTGTCGTACATAGTGCGACGAAATATTTAGGAGGGCATAGCGACGTCGTAGCAGGTTTAGTCGTCACGAAAGGACGTGCGCTAGGGGAAAGATTGCATTACATTCAAAATGCGACAGGAGGCGTTCTCGCTCCTCACGACAGTTGGTTACTCATCCGCGGTATGAAAACGCTCGGCGTTCGTATGGAAGAGATTGAACGCTCCGCTCAAAAAATTGCGCAATACTTACATCATCACGAGCGAGTGGAAAAAGTGTACTATCCTGGATTTTCGACGCATCCTGGGCATTTAACTCATCAAGCACAAGCTTCAGGATATGGCGGAATGATTTCTTTCGTTGTTAAAGGAGAAGAAGAAGCGAAAGCAGTCGTTGAAAACGTTCGTTATTTTACATTAGCGGAAAGTTTAGGAGCGGTTGAAAGTTTAATTTCAGTACCCGCAAAAATGACTCACGCTTCTATTCCGAAAGAGCGCCGTCATGAAATCGGAATTGCAGATGGTTTAGTGCGTCTTTCTGTCGGTCTAGAAGATGTGGAAGACTTGCTTGAAGACTTAGCACATGCGCTGCAATTTGCATAAAAGCAGAAAAGTTGTTTCTTAAAAACTTCCTCTTTATGATGGACAATAGAGAGGAAGTGTTTTTTTATGAAAATTGAAGTATGGTCAGATTTCGTATGCCCATTTTGCTATATTGGGAAGCGACGTCTTGAAGAAGCGTTAAAAATGTCACCTTATGGCGATCAAGTAACGGTCGAATATAAAGCGTATGAGCTTGACCCGACAGCGCCAGCGAGCACAGATGAGAAATATCATGAAAGCTTAGCGCGTAAATACGGGAAAAGTGAAGAAGAAGCGCTCGGCATGATGGAAAATATGGCAGCGCAAGCGAAAACAGTTGGGCTTGACTACAACTTAGACGCTCTAACGCCAGCGAATACATTTAAAGCACATCGTTTAGCGAAATTCGCGAAAACGAAAGGGCTCGATATCGAATTTACAGAGCGCGTACTTCGTGCATATTTCATCGAAGGTCAAAAAATTGGTCTCGATGAAGTACTCATTCCACTTGCGACAGAAGTCGGTCTCGACGAAGCGGAAGTGAAAGAAGTATTAAGCTCAAACGCATTCGAAGAAGAAGTGCGTACGGATATTGCAGAAGCAGCTCAAGTAGGTGTGCGCGGTGTTCCTTTCTTCGTCATGGATCGCAAATATGCGATGTCAGGCGGACAACCAGCGGAAGTATTCGCACAAGCAATCGAAAAAGTAGCACAAGAAGCAGGTCTTCAACCAACTCTCCAAGTTTTAGGAGATGAAGATGCAGGCGGTATGTGTGCAGACGGAAAATGTGAAATTTAAAACGACAAAAGGCTAAGATTAACTCTTAAACAAACTCAAAAAACGCACGGAGTCAAAAGTCATTTTTGATTCCGTGCGTTTTCTATCTTCATTTAGCTGTAAACTAAATAAAGTCGATTCACTTTTAAAGTAAATAAAAGTGAATCGACTTTGTAGAGGTGGTTTTATCCGAACCTCCATTTAAAGTTACGTAAGCTTACGTTTGCATTCGCTAGAATGAATCGAATTGTAGAATGTCTATTCACTAGAGCGTTTAGTCATTCAAAGTTTACGATGATTCGGCGTTTGCATTATTGTTCTTGTGCTTCGAAGTCAACAGAGATGGAAACGGTATTGCCGACCATGACACCACCTGTTTCAAGTGCTTGTTGCCATGTTAAACCGTAATCTTGACGATTGATTTCAGTCGATGCATGGAAGCCTGCAATTCGGCCATTTTCACCTTGTGCTACACCTTCGCGTACTGCGTGGAAAGTAACTTTCCCTGTCACATCTTTTATCGTCATTTCTCCGATAATGTTAAAGTGATTTGCCTTTGTTTGCTCGATTGTCGTTGATTTGAACGTAATTTGTGGATACTTTTCGACATCGAAGAAATCTGCGCTTTTTAAGTGACCATCTCGTTGTTCTTGGTTCGTATTAATCGAGTTCGTTTCGATTGTAAAATGAATCGTTGCATTTTCGAAATCTTCAACGTCCCCATCAATTTCCCCTTGAAACTCGTTGAACTGACCTCTCACTTTCGAAATCATTAAATGTCGTACTGAAAAGTCTACTGACGTATGCGCCGGATCGATTACCCATTTTGTCATTGTGATTCCTCCCATTTTGAAAATTTCTTTCTATATAACAATTACCCTTTATCGCAAAAGATTAAACAAAAATATCTCTCGAATTCCGATGAATATTTCTTGTAAAAAGTTTGCCGACAATCCATAATTAAGAATAGGATGAATCATATTGCACTTACGCCTCATGAAGAAACAGCACGCTTTTTTCACGGATTACTGTTTCTTTTTTTGCGCGCGCATAAACAAAAGTTATTGAAGGTGAAAGGATTTGGCTAACTATGTATCAAAGTAAAGTAGAAGAATTGAGAGGGCTCATTTCTAAAGGAACGGTTTTACAAGATGAGCACTTACATAAATATACGAAAACTGCCCTCGGAGGAGCGGCGGATTTATTTGTCATGCCCCAAACGATTGAAGAATGTCAAGCCGTTGTCAAATATGCTTTTGAAAATGACATTCCTTTATTGCTACTAGGAAATGGTTCGAATATGGTCGTTCGCGATGGAGGCGTGCGGGGCATCGTTTTACATCTTGCAAAGCTCAATGCGATTGAGGTGAAAGGGACAGACATTTATGCAGAAGCAGGAGCGCATTTGATCGATGTTTCTAAAATGGCAGCGACTCACAGTTTAACAGGGTTTGAATTTGCTTGTGGTATCCCAGGGTCGATCGGTGGAGGCATGATGATGAATGCTGGTGCTTACGGAGGAGAGATGAAAGATATCGTCGTTTCTGTCCAAGTACTGACGAAATCTGGTGAATTGCTCACTTTGACGAAAGATGAGCTACAGCTCGGCTACCGTACGAGCATTATCCAGACAGAAGGTTACTACGTCATGTCGGCACTCTTTTCATTAGAAGTTGGCGTTCAAGCAGAAATTGATGAGAAAGTAGCGGATTTAACACATCAACGTGAATCGAAACAACCGCTGGAATATCCGTCTGCAGGAAGTGTGTTTAAGCGCCCACCTGGTCACTTCGCAGGGAAACTTATTCAAGATAGTGGTTTGCAAGGAAAAGGGTTTGGCGGTGCTGAAGTATCGACGAAACATGCTGGATTTATCGTCAATAAAAACAATGCGACAGCGACAGATTATGTCAACACGATTCGCATGGTGCGCGAAGAGGTGAAGCGTCGCTACGGTATTGAATTAGAATTAGAAGTAAGAATTGTTGGTGAAGAGTAGGCTCTGATGGACAAAGAGATAGAATACGCGGGATGACCGCGATTTCATCACGAGTGTAACCTCACGAATAGGTAGAGAAGACAACCTGTTTTCTCAAAAAAACTAGACGAAGGAGGGAGTGATGAATTTGTTTGATTTACTGGTGTTTTACAATTTGCAGATCGTGTCCATCAGCTCTAAATCAACGAATGTCATTGCGAAACAAGATGAATGAATTTACGGTAGAAGTAGTAGTTTTATTAATTGGTTTTTTCTTATTAAGTGGCGTCTTAATGACGAAGCTCACATCGAAGGCAGGTGTTCCTGCCCTCGTACTTTTTATGATTTTAGGGATGGTGCTCGGGAGTGACATATCGGGGTTAATTTACTTCTCGGACGCTGGATTAGCTCAAACGATCGGGATGTTCGCTCTCGTCGTCATTTTATTTGAAGGGGGTCTCCAAACCGAGTGGCGTAATGTCAGGCCTGTTATTAAAGGAGCGGCTGTTTTAGCGACATTAGGGGTCGTCTTAACGACAGCCGTTTTAGCAGTCGCGATTCATTACGTTTTAGGACTCGGTTGGATTGAATCATTTTTATTAGGTTCGATTGTCGGATCGACTGACGCCGCGGCAGTATTTTCTGTCATGAGCGGTCAAAACATTAAACCGAAAATGTCCGCGACACTTGAAATGGAATCCGGATCCAACGACCCGATGGCGATGTTTTTAACCGTCGCTTTCATTCAATGGTTAACGTTAGATGATTTTGCATTCGGCAATTTAATTATTAGTTTCTTCTTACAAATGGGCCTTGGCTTATTACTTGGACTTCTCTTCGGCTGGCTCACGTCTCAATGGATGAACAAAATAAAACTCGATGCGAGTGGTCTATATGCGGTATTGTCGATCGGGTTTGCGATGGCAATATTTAGTTTGACAGCTCTCGTTGGTGGGAGTGGAATTTTAGCGGTATATGTTGCGGGAATTATGATCGGTAATCGTGAACTGAATCATAGCCACTCCATTTTACGTTTCCACGAAGGCTTTGCATGGCTCATGCAACTCGTCATGTTCGTCATTTTAGGTTTGCTCGTCTTCCCGAGCGAATTAGCGAATTGGGACTTAATTTCAAAAGGTTTAATTTTATCATTTATTTTAATGTTTATCGCAAGACCGATTGCTGTTTTCGTCGGTACTATTTTCTTCGATTACACATTTAAAGAGAAGCTCTTTCTTTCCTGGGCAGGTTTACGCGGAGCGGTACCGATCGTACTCGCGACATTCCCATTACTTGCAGGGGTAGAAAATGCATACCTTTACTTCAATATGGTCTTCTTTATCGTCATTACATCCGCCTTACTACAAGGTTCAACGATTTCGAACGTCGCACGTTGGCTCGGACTTGAAGCACCGCCATCACCGAAACGTATTCACCAATTAGAACTCGTTTCGATGGATAAGGCGAATGCGGAAATGTTGGAAGTTGAAATTTCAAACGATTCACCGTATTTAAACAGTCTCGTTCAAGATATGGACTTACCGGATGACACCGTCATTTCGGCGATTATTCGAGATGGAGAACTCGTCATGCCGACAGGGCAAACAGAGTTGTTAGAACGTGATGTCCTCTACATTTTAACGGATAAAAAACAAGTGAAAGCGTTAAAAGAAGCGATGGGCGAAGAAGTGTATGCTTAATACAAAATCGATTACTTTTCGGAGTAATCGATTTTTTTGTGTAGAAAATGTGAAATATTAGGAGGAAAGAACTCTTATTCAAATGATTGTTTGAATGTATTGCTATTTCTATAAAAAATCGATACAATACAATCAAATGAACGTTTGAATGAAAGGGAGAATATAGATGAAAGATACGTGTGATATTACGATCGTTCACGAAGAAGCAGTTCGTGACGTTCAGCAACAATTACCCGAAAATATGCTCGGTATGGTCGAGATTTTTAAAGCACTTGCGGACGAAACGCGTTTGAAAATTGCGTATGCGTTAACGATTACAGAAGAAATGTGTGTCTGTGATTTAGCGGCTGTCATCGGGGCATCAAATGCGACAGCATCTCATCACTTGCGCTACTTGCGAGATAAATCACTCGCGAAGTCAGAGAAAAAAGGAAAGATGGTGTACTACACATTAGCGGATGATCACATTCACGATTTAGTGAAAATAGCATATGAACACTCAATAGAGGAGGAATAACATGGTCGTCGCAAAAGAAGGAAAAAAAGAAGAGTTTCGACTTGAAAATTTAAACTGTGCGAGTTGTGCGATTCAATTCGAAGAAAATGTTAAAAACTTGCCGAATGTCAAAGATGTTCAAGTGAACTTCGGAGCTTCCAAATTGTCTATCGAGGGCGATGTGACAATTGAAGAATTAGAAGAAGCAGGAGCGTTTGATGGAATCAAAGTGCGTAAAGCATCTGAAAAGCGAGTATTCACTCCTCCAACGCCTTGGTATAAAAGAAAAGAAAATATCATTACGATGATTTCAGCTATTTTAGTGGCAGTAGGTTGGATTGTTTCCAGTCAACAATCACAAACAGCACCTGTCGCAGTAGGTTTATTTGCAGCTGCTATTCTCATCGGTGGTTGGAGTATTTTTAAAGTTGGATTTAAAAATTTAGCGCGTTTTGAATTTGATATTAAAACATTGATGACGATTGCAGTAATCGGTGCTGCAATCATTCAAGAGTGGAAAGAAGCAGCGGTCGTCGTCGTACTGTTCGCAATTAGTGAGGCGCTCGAAGCTTATTCGATGAATAAATCTCGCCAATCGATTCAACAGTTAATGGATATCGCACCTGCTACAGCAGTCGTGCGTCGCGGTACTGAATTCGTTGAACTAGATACAGAAGATATCGTTGTCGGTGATATATTGATTGTGAAACCAGGTCAAAAGATAGCGATGGATGGTGTCGTCTTAAAAGGGGCATCGACAGTGAATGAATCCGCAATTACAGGAGAATCAGTTCCAGCGATGAAAGGACAAGGTTCTGAAGTATTCGCAGGAACATTGAACGAAGAAGGCGCACTGGAAGTGACGGTAACGAAACTCGTCAATGATACGACAATCGCTAAAATTGTCCACCTCGTCGAAGAAGCACAAGCTGAAAAAGCTCCGAGTCAGAAGTTCGTCGACCGTTTCGCTAAATATTATACGCCAGCCATTATTATTATCGCTTTACTTGTGATGGTTGTACCACCATTAGTGACAGGTGCACCATGGGTGGAATGGATTTATCTTGGATTAGCAGTTCTCGTCGTCGGTTGTCCTTGTGCTCTCGTCATTTCAACCCCTGTGGCGATTGTGACAGCAATTGGTAACGCAGCACGTCAAGGCGTTTTAATTAAAGGTGGCGTACATTTAGAAGAAACAGGACATATTCAAGCGATTGCATTTGATAAAACAGGGACGCTCACGAAAGGGTATCCGGAAGTGACGGATTTCGTCGTTGTGGAAGAAGATGAAGCATTACCTGTTTTAGAAGCGGTCGTTGCAGTAGAAGGAATGTCGCAGCACCCGTTAGCTCGTGCAATCGTCACGTACGGTGGAGAGCGTGAAGTGCATCGTGAAGAAGCTCAAAATTTCCAATCGGTCACAGGAAAAGGCGCTTATGCGACATATAAAGGAGCAAATGTTGCGATCGGAAGTATTCAATGGGCGACAGAATTAGCGGATGTTCCAACTGACTATTTAGAGCGTGCTACAATGCTTCAAGCAGAAGGAAAATCAGTGATGGCAATTGTCATCGATGACGTATTTAAAGGATTGATCGCAGTAGCGGATCCAGTACGTGAAGAAAGTGCTGAAGTCATTCGTAAATTGAAAGACATTGGTGTCGCTCATACGGTCATGTTAACAGGGGATCATGAAGTGACAGCACAAGCGATTGCTTCTAATATCGGAATGACGGACGTGCGTGCGAGCTTAATGCCAGAAGATAAACTGACAGCGATCAAAGAGCTTCAACAAAAGTACGGAAAAGTCGCGATGATCGGTGACGGCATTAACGATGCGCCAGCACTTGCGACTGCAGACGTCGGAATCGCAATGGGAGGAGCAGGAACAGATACTGCTCTTGAAACAGCGGACGTCGCACTCATGGCTGATGACCTTGAAAAACTACCGTATACAATGAAGCTAAGCCGTAAAACATTACGCATCATTAAAGAAAATATCGGTTTCGCACTCGGCTTAAAAATCATCGCTTTATTGCTCGTTATCCCAGGTTGGTTGACGTTATGGATCGCCATTTTCGCAGACATGGGTGCTACTTTACTTGTCGTTCTAAATTCGTTACGATTGTTAAAAGTGCAAGATTAACTGAAGCGCAAAAGGAGTGTTCGTATGCGTTTGGACGAATGGACAATAGAAGAAGTAGAACAATTAATACACTTTATGACGACGAATACGTGGCCATATCATGCGGAGAGTGATCCTGAACGTAAGTTGATTGAAAAGACTGTACAAGAGGGTGGCTATGAATCGGATGATGTGAAAACGTTTTGGGTCGTCAATGATGATGAACAAAAAGTCGGAATCGTGAAGCTTTACGACTTGTTAGATGATATGCCATTTTTCGATTTACGTATTGCAGACGAACATCGTCGTAAAGGATACGGTCCTGAAGCGCTGCGCCTCTTGACGAAATATGTTTTTGAATTACCGACGAAAAAAATCCGTTTAGAAGGTCATACGCGCCAAGATAATTTAGCGATGCGTAAAACATTTGAACGAGCAGGTTTTGTCAAAGAAGCGCACTTGCGTAACTCGTGGTTTTCACCGAAAGAAAATCGTTATTACGATGCGGTCACTTACGGAATGACGCGCGAAGATTACAAATCGAATCAAACACCCGCAGTCATTTGGGGTTCAGACAATCAAAAGACGGGGAAGACAGGCATCCCCCTCTGTATTCCAGAACAATTTGAATCGGAACGATTAATTATTCGTGCCCCTCGTTTAGAAGATATTGACGCAGTATTCGAATCGACATTTTCATCATATGATGATTTGAAGCAATGGATGCCGTGGGCGCAAACCCGTCCTACTCGAGAAAGTACAGAGGACAGTATTCGCCAAGCGATCGCGAAATTTACGACGCGTGAAGATTTACGCCTTCATATTTTCTTGAAAGAAACGGGAGAGTTCATTGGAAGTTCTGGCTTACATCGCATTCGTTGGGACATTCCACGCTTTGAAATCGGCTATTGGCTTGATCAAAGATTCCAAGGTTTCGGTTACATGACAGAAGCGGTTGAACGCATTACACGTTTTGCATTCGAGAAATTGTACGCACGACGTGTAGAAATTCGCTGTGATGAAAATAATAGCCCGAGCCGCAAAATTGCAGAACGTCTCGATTTTGAATTAGAAGGTGTTTTAAAACAAGATGATTTAACGGCGGACGGCACACATTTACGAAATACGTGCATTTATGCTAAGGTTGAATGAATTGAAGCGCTCATGCGAGTTCCTACTCCCATGAGCGCTTTCTATTCGGTAATTGCAAGTTGTCAATTGACGAGATAGTTGGCATAATAAAAGAATAGTGTCGAACGATAGACATACTGGAGGTGGACGACAGATGGCAACACCAGGTATGGAAGATTACCTCGAACAAATTTATTTGCAGTTGGAAATGCGTGGAGAAGCTCGTGTTTCAGATGTAGCTGACGCGCTAGACGTGCTCCCGTCTTCTGTGACGAAGATGGCGCAACGATTAGATAAAGAAGGCTATGTCATTTACGAACGTTATCGTGGATTGGAATTGACTGAAAAGGGAAAAGTGTTCGGAAAAAAATTAGTGAAGCGTCATGAATTACTCGAACAATTTTTACGAATTATCGGGGTCAATGAAGAATACATTTACAATGATGTTGAAGGAATTGAACATCATTTGAGCTGGAACGCAATCGACCGTATTACAGATTTAGTACGTGCGATTGAAGAGACACCAAGTTTTACAGATAAACTCGAACAAATTCGAGCAGAAGAAGGATGAGAAGTATGACAACAATACAAGCAGGTACAATCGTTACAGGGACAGTCAGTGCACAAGAAGGTTCACGATGGGTTATCGAAGTGAATAATGAAGAAATTTTAATGAACGAATCGGATGCTTTAGAACCTGTAGAAGTCGGGCAAGAAGTGGACGTATTCGTTTATTTAAACCGCCGAGAACAATTGATTGCGACGACGATTTTACCGAATATGTCAATCGGTACATATGGCTATGCGACCGTTTTACGCTCAGAACGTTCAGAAGGTGTATTCGTCGATATCGGTTCAACGATTGAAGTGCTCGTCGACCGTACAGACTTACCGAAGTTTGAAGCATTATGGCCGAAAAAAGGCGATCAGCTATACATGACTTTACGTACGGATAAGGGTGGTACGATTTATGGACGTTTGGCGACGGAAGACCGCGTTCAAGAACAGATTGAGTTAGCTCCTGAAGAATTGTTCAATGCGGATTTAAAAGCGCGTCCTTATCGCTTACTACCTGTCGGAACATTTCTTCTCACAGAAGATCCGATGTACCGTATTTTCGTGCACGAAACAGAGCGCGAAAAAGAACCGCGTCTCGGAGAACTCGTCGACGTACGTATCATTAAAGTAAAGGAAGACGGCACGATGAACGGCTCATTGCTTCCACGTAAAGAAGAGCGCTTAGATGATGATGCTGATCAAATTTATATGTATTTAACGAGTGTAGGTGGCGAAATGCCATTTACCGACCGCTCAGCACCTGAAGAAATTCAAGATCGTTTCGACATGAGTAAAGGTGCGTTTAAACGAGCGCTCGGTCGTCTTATGAAAAAAGGTTTAATCGAACAATCGGATGGTTGGACGAAGAAAAAATAACGAATTTGCAACTTTTCTTATCGGACAAACGTTTTAACGATAACGAGGAGGAAGAAAATAATGAATAAAAAATTCGTTTTACTCAGTTTTATATCTATATTGCTCTTATCGATTTGGCTACCTCAAACCGCACAGGCAGTGGAGCCAATCGATGAGAAATTAGGAGTGCCGATCGTTGCACTCGGAGCGAACTTGTCAGAAGATGAAAAAGCGAATGTATTAAACAAGCTCAACGTATCAGCGGGCGATGATTATGAACAAGTGACGGTGACAGGTCAAGACTTAATTAAATACATTCCGAACGGGAATGGCAATGCGCGTATGTTCTCATCAGCAAAAATTACACGTCTCGATGAAGGGAAAGGGTTGACGGTTGAAATCGTCACACCTGAAAACATTACACAAGTGACGCGCGATATGTATGCGACAGCGATTTTAACGGCAGGCGTGGAAGATGCGAAAGTAGAAGTCGCAGCACCGAAAGCTGTAACAGGTCATTCAGCGCTCGTCGGCATTTACAAAGCGTATGAAGACGCAGGAGGTACGCTCGATATCGAACGTACAAATGTAGCGAACGATGAACTGTCGGTAGCGACAAAGCTTGCAGAACAATCGAACGTTAATAAAGATGAAGTAGCGCAACTGTTAACAGAAATTAAAAAACAAATTGCTGAACAAGCGCCAGCGACGAAAGAAGATGTCGAACGAATCGTCAATGAACAGTTGAGCAAGTTCAAAATTGAATTGAGCGAAGAAGATCGTCAATTACTCATTGATTTAATGGATCGTATTCGTAGTCTCGATATCGACTTTTCAAAGCTTTCAGACCAAATGACAGACCTTGCGAATAAGTTAAAAGATAAAATTGGAAGCATCGATCCTGGATTTTGGGAGAGTGTAAAGCAGTTTTTTGCAGATATTTTTGATAAAATAAAATCATGGTTTAAATCTTAACTAGAGAGGGTGGCAGAAATGGAATTTGAATTTGTTGATTTAGGTGGGGAATCTTACGCTTTCGTTAATGAACAAGACGGCGAAGAACTGGCAAAAATTACGTGGACGATGTTAGGTGATGTCATGGCGATGGACCATACATTCGTTTCAGAAAAACTTCGTGGTCAAGGGGTTGCGAAACAATTGTTAGACCGCGCAGCAGAGTACGCACGTGAGCAAGAGTATAAGATGGAACCTGTTTGTTCTTACGTCGTTACAGCATTCGAGCGTTATTCAGAATACGATGATGTAAAAACATCATAAATGAAAAGCTACAAGCCTATTTTTTAGCTTGTAGCTTTTTCTATGAGAGGTGAAAAAGATGAAACGTACAGTAGAAAGAGTATTAGCGATCATTAGTGCAATTTTAATTGGACTCGGCATTTTAATAATAGTTTTCTTAACCGTAGGCATGGGTGCACTGTTTAAAATGGACGAATTTAAAGCAGAATTAGTACAAGATTTAATGGAAGATCCACAACTCACATTGACAGAAGATGAAGTAGTCGCTGTTCTTCAGTTATTTGAAAGTTTTATTTCATTCGGTTGGGTTTTCGTTATTATCGGGGCGATCGCACTCGTCTTAGCGATTGTAGGAGCCGTACAAGTAGGGAATCCAGCAAAGGTGAAAGCAGCAGGAGTGATGTTTATTTTAGGTGGTATTATGGCAGGTGTTATCACTTTACCTTCTATTTTACTTTACATTGCTGCAGGAATGGCGTTTATTCGAAAGCCACTTGTACCTGACCAAACATTTCGCCCGTTACACGACGTGCAAGGAGATTTAAGCAATCAACCTCCTGAACAAAAATAATAATGAAAAAACACTTTTCCAACCATTGAGGAAAAGTGTTTTTTATATGCGTTTTAATTAGTATATTGTTAAGATTAACTTCATTATTTTCTGCTATTGTTTTTAAATATTGTTCATCTTATGTCTAAATTTTGAAAAAAATAAAAGAAAATCATCAAAAAAGGTTTGAAAACGAAAAAAAAGGCAATACATACTGTACAAAAATTATCGGAGGTCGATATATATGGGTAAGAAGTTAAAAGGTTTAGCAGTTACAGCGATTGCGGCAGGAGCATATGCGTACTTTAAAGATCCGGCGAATCGTGAAAAAGCACAACAATTTGTACAAGATACGAAAGAAAAAGTAGAGTCATTTATCGAACAGAAAAAAACAGAGTATACGAATGGCTCGGAAGTGGAACAGACATCATCACATCATGAAGATTTGGAAAAGAAAGCGGGCAACCCAGATCCTTATGACACAGCAGATAATGAAATGGTAAGTGAAGGTGCTCAAACGAGTGTTCAATACTACGGTCAAGAAGTAGAAGACGATGCGGATGCTAATGCTGACGGTCTGTACCACAAACATTTAAAAGAAGAAAGCTAATTGAATTGTAAGAGGTTGAGGGGTGAACATAATGAATGAACGTGTAGAGAGAGATGTAAAATGGATGGAGATATTACCGTCAACTCCATCTTATGAAAATATGAATACTTTTATGAACTGGCAACAATTTTATCGTGTAGAAGAAGCGTTTATTTCAGACTTAGAACGTTTTAATGAGCGTTTAGCGCATGATCAATTAGGTCAATTAATTGATTTCATCCAAAACAATCAAGAAGGAGAGCTTTGTGTTAAAAACTATTTAATATCAATGTCAGGTCTTGTAACACGTAGACTTGTACATAAGCGTCTAGATCCTTCTGAAGCATTTTCTTTCAATGTAGTATGTGATTCCATTATTGAACAAAAACTAGCTGAAGATAATGCTTATGAAATCGCAGGTGAACTAATTGAATTTTACATGTATGTATTGCGCGAACGCGAACCGGCTCAATTGATGCACGAAACAGTAAATGCAGTCATCGATTACATTGATAGTCATTTATTAGAGTTTTTAACAGTCGAAGGAATCGCTGACCGTTTTAAAGTGAGCACGAGTCATTTATCTCGTATTTTCCGTGAACATACTGGTGTGACACTTGTTGAATATATTAATATTCGTAAAGTAGAAGAAGCGCAATATTATTTACGTTTTTCTACGAAACGCATTTCAGAAATCTCGGAAGAATTTCATTTCTGCAACCAAAGCTATTTCACACGTATTTTTAAAAAATATACAGGTGAAACACCAAGACGTTTCAGAAATAGTTTAAGTCGAAATTTCTTTAAATATGAAATAACGCCACAAGTTATTTAATGAGTCAAACTGAGAGTCTAAGACTACTCAGTTTTTTCTTTATAGGAGAAAAAACTAAAATAAAACTTCATGCAAACATAATAGAATGAGATTGTGAATTAATAATGAAGTATGTCGACGTAAAAATAAAATATTGAGCATAGACAAAAATATAAAAGATGTGAACTACCCACCACTTAACTTCGTTTGAAGTGGGGGCTTCTCGCTTCCACGAACATAGCTTGCAAGCAAGTCTTATGTGTTCTCCACGAGCGTGAATTCGGGGCATTCCAACCCTACTGATACGCAATGTTTTTAGTACCTTGGATATTTTACGCATACGAGGGGCTTGGTTTTCGCTCTTATTTCCGTATGCAACTCCATATATCCAGTTGTCAAAGAACATTATGTCTATATTTTACCAAATTCTTTGGCTAAAGCCAACCGAAATTCATCTCCCACCTACTCATTGGTGCTATTCGCACCTTCACACTCCTTGAGGATGGGAGACTTCTTTCGGAAAGTCGTTAAAGAAAATCACCGGAATGAAAGAGAACGTTTGTAATTGGTGTTCAACATAAGGTATACTTTTCAGTAGTTCAAAATGATGAAGGTGAATTGATTGAAGAAAAAAATTAATTTGTTATTTATGTTGTCTATGCTGACATTTGTCCTCGCAGGGTGTCAGAGCGTCGAGCAAAAGACAGGATTTTTCTACAAAGTGTTTGTTAAACCGATGGAAGGTTTGCTCACATTTTTCGGTACACAGTTTAACGATTACGGATTAGCGATCATCGTCATTACATTGATTATCCGTTTCCTCCTCATGCCACTCATGTTGAAAAACTACAAGTCACAGCAAGAGATGAAAGTGAAGATGGATAAGCTTCGTCCTGAGATGGAAGAGATTCAGAAGAAATTAAAGGAAGCGAAAGCAGAAGGCAATCAAGAAGAGATGATGAAGCTTCAACAAGAAATGATGGGCTTATATTCGAAACATGGTGTCAACCCACTCAATATGGGATGTTTACCATTACTTATTCAAATGCCAATCATCATGGGGCTTTATTTCGCAATTTTGTACTCAAAAGACGTTCAATCGCATGAGTTTTTATGGTTCACACTTGGAGATGTTGACTACATCATGATGGTGCTTGCAGGTCTCGTATACTTCGTACAAGCGCGTGTGTCTTTATGGACGATGCCAGAACAGCAGAAACAACAGATGAAGTTCATGGTATATATGTCGCCTATTATGATCATGGTCATTTCAAGTCAAGTGATGGCTGCACTTCCTTTATACTGGACAATCGGTGGTATTATCCTTATTTTCCAAACGTATTTAGGCCGTAAATTTTATTACAAAGAAGTAGTAGAAGAAAATGCAGATGCAACAAGTATTCAAAAGTAAATGATTTTAAAACTTGCATAAAATTTATGCAAGTTTTTTTATGTTTATTTTTTAAACGAGAGTCAAAAAGTTATCGTAAGAAATATAGAAATATTGAGAAATAAGTTTAAAGGCGTCATTTCTGATGTTTAAAGGCGTAAAAATTAAGTTTTAAATATAATATATGATTAAATTAAATTTAAACAACGTTCAAATTTTGTTGATTTCTATGTAAGCGTTTGCTAAAATGAGAACAATTCAATTTTGAACAAGTGATGAAAAGGGGTTGGAGTAAATGAGAGCAAGTTATTTAACAGATGAACATGAAATGTTCCGAGATGCATTGCGCAAAATGTTAGAGAAAGAAGCTTATCCGTACTTTGAACAATGGGAAGCGGACCGTGATATTCCGAGAGAGTTTTGGTTAAAGTTAGGGGAGAATGGTTTTTTACTCCCTTGGGTGGAAGAACAGTACGGAGGATTAGGTCTTGATTTTTCATATTCTGTTATTTTAACGGAAGAATTGGAGCGTGTAGGGGCAGGTCTTGCGAGTGGTATTAGTTTACACTCTGATATTGTAAGCCCTTACATTGCGACTTACGGAACAGAAGAACAAAAACAGCGTTGGTTGCCGAAAAGTGTTACGGGCGAAATGATTTCAGCTGTGGCGATGACGGAGCCAGGAACAGGGTCCGACCTAGCGGCAGTTCGTACGACAGCTCGACGTGAAGGGGATCATTACATTTTAAATGGAGAAAAGACATTCATTACGAACGGACTTCATGCAGACTATGTCGTCGTCGTTTGTAAAACAGATCCACAAGCAGAGCCAGCATATCGAGGGATCAGTTTGCTCGTTGTGGAAGAAGGAATGCCAGGATTTAAACGCGGGAAAAAATTAAACAAAATTGGCATGCATTCTGCGGATACAGCGGAACTCATTTTTGAAGATGTGAAAGTACCTGTGGAAAACTTATTAGGGGAAGAAGGTAGAGGCTTTTACTACTTGATGGAAAAACTTCAACAAGAGCGACTCGTCGTCGCATTAGAAGTACAAGTAGAAGCTGAAGTGATGCTTGAGTTAACGATTGACTACGTAAAAGAGCGTAAAGCGTTCGGTAGTCGTATTGCGGACTTCCAAAATACACAATTTAAATTAGCAGAAATGGCGACTGAAATCGATATGGGACGCGTTTATTTAGATCGTGTTATCGAACGTCATTTAAATGGGGAAGCGATTGTGAAAGAAGTATCGATGGCGAAATGGTGGATTAGTGAAATGGCGAAACGTGTCGCAGGCGAATGTCTCCAACTTCATGGGGGATACGGCTATATGGAAGAGTATGAAATTGCACGCCGTTACCGAGACATTCCAGTACCAGCGATTTACGCTGGAACGACAGAAGTGATGAAGATGATTATCGCAAAAGAAATACTCGCTTAAAACAAAAGGGAATGAATCATAAGGGGGAAATGAGTATGTATATGCCACAGTTAATTGGAAAACATGCGCAAGAACAGCCGACGCATCCAGCAACTTGGTGCGACGAAAGAGATTGGGATTACGCTTCTTTTTATAAGAGAATGGAAAGAGTCGGGGCTTACTTTCAACAAAAGGGATATAAAAAAGGGGATATTATCGCTTTATATGCGTTAAATTCAGACTTTTTCTTAGCGACGTATTACGGTTTACAGCTCGCAGGATTTACAGTCATGCCGATCAATACGAAGTTAGCTGCTCCAGAAGTACAGTACATTTTTGATCATTCAGAAGCAGTTGCGCTCATTTGTGACGACAAAATTAAAGAGACGATCGCATCATTACCGAACGAATTTCGTGATACGTTGTACATCGGTGGAAGCGATGAGCTCGGTCGCGTGATGGAAGATGAATCGTTGAAGCTCGAACCTGTCGATTTACAAGGAGACGACGTAGCAGTCGTCATGTATACGTCAGGGACGACAGGGAAACCGAAAGGCGTCATGTTGACGAATCAAAACATTTTATCGGTTTCTGAAATTTGGGCAGAAGCGATGGACATCGTAAAAGAAGACCGTTTATTAATTTCAACACCTCTCTTCCATTGTGCAGCGAGTCACGTATTCGTCGCACCTGTCATTTATAAAGGTGGAACGACGATTGTAGAAGAAGGTTTTTCAAAAACGTCTACGATCGATTTATTACAACGCATGGAACCGACCATTTTCTTCGGCGTACCTGCGATGTATACGATTATTTTAAATATGCCAAATATCGAAAAGCTCGATTTATCGACATTGCGTCTGTTCGCATACGGTGCAGCACCGATGCCTTACGAAGTGTTAAAACAATTGAAGCGAACGTTCCCGAAAGTGCGCGTGCAAAATATGTACGGCCAGACGGAAAACTCACCTGCTGCCACAACGTTAAAAGACGAGTACGCGCTCGATAAAATCGGTTCCGTCGGACAAGCTTTACCACAGACAGAAGTGCGTGTCGTCGGTGAACACGGTGAATCATTACCGCCAGGACTCGTCGGAGAAATTGTCGTACGAGGCCCGCAAATTATGAAAGGGTACTTGCGCAATGAGCGCGAAACAAATATGGCAATTCGAGACGGATGGCTCTATTCGGGGGATTTAGGGAGATTTGATGAAGAGGGCTTCCTTTACATCGTCGATCGGAAAAAAGACATGTTAATTCGTGGGGGCGAAAATGTTTATCCGATTGAAGTAGAAGAAGTATTGTATCAAATTCCAGAAGTGTTGGAAGCTGCAGTAGTCGGTGTGCCACATCCCGTATACGGAGAAGTACCGAAAGCGTTCGTCGTATTGAAAGAAGGCAAACAATCGACAGAAGAAGCAATTTTAAATTATTGCGGTGAACAACTTGCCAAATATAAAATTCCAGCAGAAGTCGAGTTTATGGAGGAATTACCGCGTAACGCTTCCGGTAAAGTATTGAAACATACATTGAGAAGCTAACGTGTGAAATATTCAAATACAAAGGGACATTATAAAGGGGGATATGTTATGAAAGGTTTTCGTTGGATTGCGTTATTGCTCGCTAGTTTGTTCATGTTAGCTGCTTGTGGAGGGGAAAGTGAATCTGGGGGTTCCGCAAGCGGGAATGATGGCAAAGCATTAAAACTTCGAGCTTCTTCTGGTGTACCAGATAAACATTTCTGGCATCGCGGCCTATTTGAACCATTAACGACGACGGTTTCAGAAGAGACGGATGGACAAGTGCAATTCGAAGTATTTACAGCAGGGGAGCTCGTCAGTTTGGGCAATGAGATGGATGCATTAACTTCCGGATCGATTGATGTCGCATTAACATTAATGCCACCGTATGATCCACAACGTTTTCCATATTCAGAAGTCGTAATGTTACCACTTCTTGAATCAGATGCGATTATTGCAGCGGAAGCGATGGGGAAGTTAATGAAAAGTGATCAAGAAATTAAAGATGGGAAGACGTATTACGAATTAGAATACACGGATAAAGGGCTCGTCGCTTTTTCGACGCCTGTTACAGAACCATATTTATTTTCAACAACGAAACATAAATTCGATAACGTAGGGGAATTTAACAAAGCAATTCGCGTACGTACCGCATCGCGTGTACACGAAATGCTTGCGAAAGAGTTAGGGATTACAGGACAATCGATGCCGATTACGGATGCTTATGATGCGTTAAGTCGAAACGCCTTGGATGGTATTATTTACAACTCGCCTGATTGGATCGCGTTCGGTTTGGATGAGTTAATCAAATATTCGATTACAGGTGTAAACTTCGGACATTTTGCTGGGGCAACGGCGATGAAAGAATCGACGTGGAATAAGATGACGGAAGAACAACAAAAAATATTCACAGAAAAAGCAGATGAATATTTAATGACAGGATCACAATTAACGAATAGCGAAACAGCAGAAAATATTGCGGCAAATGAAGCAAAAGGTGGAGAAATGTTACCTTTTGACCAACTGGACCCAGAAGTACAAAAACATTTAGAAACAGCAATTGTCAACGTGTGGAAAGTATGGATTGATGATTTAGAATCACAAGGCCATGCTGGAAAAGAAATCGCTCTATTGTGGAGAGACTTACTCGTTGAAGCGGGGGCACAATTGCCGACAGAAATTTTAGAGTTAAATTAAAATGGAGCATTTACGCTCCATTTTTTCTAAAAAAGTTTCTATAATAGGGGTGTGGGACAGATGGAAAATATAATTATTATCGTCTCTTTAATTGTTTTTTTGTACTTTCTCGTCATGGGGCAATATATTAGTTCAGCAATGTTATTCGTAGGGATCATCGGTATTTTTTGGATCGGTGGTATGGATTTATTAAATGGCTTTTTACGCAGTGAAGCTTTCACGAGAACTGCGAGTTACTCTTTAACGACGATTCCGCTCTATATTTTAATGGCTCAATTCATTATGCAAGCAGGAATTGTAAAAGACTTGTATAGTCTTATGTATACGCTTTCAAGAGGGCGACCAGGCGCTCTCGGCATTATGACAATCTTATTAGGAGGTTTGCTTGGGGGAGTTTCTGGATCAGGAACTGCCACATCGGCTGCCCTCGGTCAAATCGCTGTACCGGAATTAAAAAAGCGAGGATATCCGGATCATTTAGCAGGAACAATTGCGGCCTCAGCAGGTTCTTTATCTGCAATCATTCCACCGAGTGTCGTTTTAATTTTATACGGTGTCGTTGCGCAAATTTCTATCGGGAAGTTATTCACAGCAGCTTTAATTCCAGGGATTTTATTAATGGTAAGCTTCTCTATTATGACGTTGATTTATTTACATTTAAATCGTCATGAAATGAAAGAAGTATCAAAAGAATTTGTGCCAGATAATGTGCCTGTTTCTCGTTATTTAATCGTGACGATTTTAGGTTCAGCGATGGGGATTTCGATTTTTGGTGGGATTTACACAGGTGTATTTTCACCGACAGAAGCAGGAGCAGTCGGTGCATTTATCGCATTGTTAATTGCATTATTATTGAAAAAAGTAAATTTGGAATTTATTAAATCATCATTAGTCGAAACGACAAAAATTACAGTGATGGCTATGTTCATCGTCATTGGAGCTTCACTGTTTGGACGTTTTATTTCCTTGTCACTCGTTCCTCGAAAAATTATCGATTTATTAGGACCGTTACTCGATACACCAACACTCGTCATTTTAATTATTATGATTTTCTATTTCTTCTTATTTATGTTCATCGAAGGAGTAGCTGTTATTTTAATGACGGTACCGATCATCACTCCTATTCTTGATACGATTCATGCAGATCCGTTATGGTTTGGAATTATGTTAACCGTCGTTTGTACAATCGGCATGATTACACCACCGGTCGGTATTAGTGTCTATGCAGTAGGAAGTGTATCGAACATTTCAATTGAATCATTGTTCCGTACTTCAACAGTCTTTGCACTCGGTGCTTCGGTTGTTGTGATCGGGCTATTGATTGTTTATCCCGAACTTGTAACGTGGCTTCCTAATCAAATGAAGTAGAGGTGAGTATGATGAAAACCATTATAAAAGTGAATGACTTTTTCCGAACATTTGGCGTTTACATTAGCGGACTAGCGATTTTTGCGATGATGTGGATTATCGTGGTCGATGTCTTTATGAGAAATATATTTAATAAGCCACTTGTCGGCACGTATGAAATTGTTCAATATTATTTAATGCCTTTAGCGATTTTTCCAGCGCTCGCTTTTGCTTATTGGTCTGGAGTATTGCCGAGATTGTCAGAATTAATTTCAAAATTGCCAGAAAGCGTTCAACGTTTTCACCGCTGGCTCATTTTATTAATTGAATTACTAATTTTTACACTCATGACGTATTACGGGTTTTTATTCGCTATATCTGGTTTACAAGAAAGTATGGCGATTCCTGTAGGAGGAAAATTACTCCTCGTTTGGCCCGTATACTTTTTAGTACCGATTGGATTTTTCTTTGTTTTAGTAGAAGTTATTTTTAGATTGTTGAAACAATCAACTGCAAAAGGAGAGGTTAATGTATGAAAAATGTATATATTGTCGCAGGTGCTCGTACAGCATTTACGAGCTTCGGTGGTTCATTTGCGAATGTATCAGCGGACGCTTTAGGAACAGCCACTGCGGTAGAAGCGATGAAACGTGCGAACGTTCAACCAGAGCAAATTGACCATGTCATTTACGGCGGTGTCATCCATACAGGGGTGAACGCATCTTATTTAGCGCGTCATATCGCTTTACACGCTGGAGTTCCTGTCGAAGTACCGGCATTGACAGTGAATCGTCTTTGCGGTTCAGGCATGCAGTCGGTCGTATCAGGGGCTCATATGATCATGCTCGGTGAAGCAGACATCGTATTAGCAGGAGGAGCAGAAAATATGTCGCAAGCGCCGTACTCGAATTTTGAACAACGCTTTGGCGGTTCGAAAATGGGCAACTTGCAATTTGAAGATATGCTTCAGGCGACATTGACTGACCAATATACAGGAAGCGGCATGGGCATGACAGCGGAGAAGTTAGCCGATCAGTACGATATTTCGCGTGAAGAACAAGATGAGTTCGCTGTCTTATCGAATCAACGTGCAGCGAAAGCGCGTGAAGCTGGCATTTACGCGGAAGAAATCGTGCCAGTCGAAGTGAAAAAACGTCGCGATACAGTCGTCGTTTCAGAAGACGAACATATTAAACCAGAAGCAACAGTAGAAGGGCTTGCGAAATTGCGTCCAGCTTTCAAACAAGACGGTTCTGTCACAGCGGGCAACGCATCAGGTATCAATGATGGGGCAGCTTCTCTCATCATCGCAAGCGAAGAAGCGGTACAGAAATACAGTTTAAAACCGATCGCTCGCATCGTTTCATCCGGTACCGTTGGAGTCGATCCAACAGTTATGGGCATCGGTCCCGTACCTGCGATTCGTCAAGCGTTAGAGCGTGCACAGTTGACGATTGAAGATATGGATCGCGTTGAAATAAACGAAGCGTTCGCTTCTCAGTATTTAGCGGTAGAAAAAGAGCTCGGATTAGACCGAGAAAAAACGAATGTTCACGGTGGAGCGATCGCGCTTGGTCACCCGGTTGGCGCAAGTGGAGCACGTATTTTATTGAGTGCTGCGATGGAATTACAACGTGAAAATTTACAATATGCAGTCGCAAGTTTATGTATCGGTGGCGGACAAGGAATTGCGGTCGTCATCGAGAAAGTGTAAGGAGGAACGAAGATGAAAGTAGCTGTTATCGGCTCAGGAATAATGGGCAATGGAATCGCACAAGTGATGGCGATGGCGGGATATGAAACAGTCCTCGTCGACGTTCAACAAGAAGCGCTCGATCGTGCTAAAACGACGATGGAAAAAAATATCGGTCGCGTCATTGAGAAACAAGGGTTAGAGACGACTGTAGAAGAAGTGATGCAACGTGTGCAATTGACAACAGACATTCAACATGTTTCAAACGCAGAAGTCGTCGTGGAAGCGATTGTAGAAAAGATGGAAGCGAAAAAAACACTTCTTCAACAATTGGATGAAGTGTGCGAACCGAAAACGATTTTCGCATCGAACACGTCTAGTTTATCAGTGACGGAAATGGCCGCGGCGACGAAGCGTCCAGATAAAGTAGCGGGCATGCATTTCTTCAACCCGGTTCCTGTCATGGAGCTCGTTGAATTAGTGAAAGGTGCTGACACGTCAGACGAGACAGTAGCTGTTTTACAACGTTTAACAGAAGCGATGAATAAACAAAGCATTCTCGTAAACGATGCGCCACTGTTCGTCGTCAATCGTATTTTAATTCCGATGTTAAGTGAAGCGATGTTCGTGTATGAAGAAGGAATCGCTTCTGCGGAAGATATCGATCAAGGGATGAAGCTCGGGACGAATCAACCGATCGGACCGCTTCGTTTAGCAGATATGATTGGTTTAGATACGCTGTTAGCAGTTCAACAATCATTACTGGATGAAACGGGCGACTCGAAATACCGCATTCCGTTCATTTTGAAAAAACTCGTCCGAGCAGGCCATTATGGACGTAAAACAGGCCGTGGGTTTTATCAGTATTAAATAGTTTGTCATATACGCATTCTTATCGAAATCTGCTTTCCCCAAATTAAGATTTCGTGAGAATTACCCCAATGTATACAAAAGACTGAGTGCGGGTACCCAACCGCTCCTCAGTCTTTTTCTCGTCGTGACGAAGAGAAATTATGCTATAATGCATGAGGTAGAAGGAGAGGAGTTCATGTGACAGTCACGAATAAAAAAGTTCGACGTAAAAAAGACCAAATTTTAATGTCAGCGATTAAAATCGTCAATGAACGAGGCTATGAAAGAGCGACGATGGAAGATATTGCTGCAGAGCTTCAAATGACGAAAGGCTCGCTCTATTATTATTTTAAAAATAAAAATGACTTGCTTTATCAATGCCATCACCTCGTCCTTTCACGAGCGATTGCGGAGCATGAAAGTCATTTACTTGAAAATTTATCCTCAGAACAATTGTTGCGCAAAATGGTTGGCACACATATTAATTTTGCGATTAATGAGCGTGAAATCTTTAATATGATGATTGATCCGAAACGAACGTTTGATGACGGACAATTAGAATCAGTCTTGTTACTAAGAACAAAATATGCTGGTCTATTCGATGAAGTAATTCGTCGAGGGATTGCGGCACAACAATTTGAGCGGAGTGAAGTTGTACTCGTACGAATGTTTATTTTAGGTGCGATGAACTGGGTGCAACAATGGTTTAATGAGAATGGACGTTTCGATCAAGAAACGCTAATTGAAGAGTATGCGAATTACGTTTTGAAATTGTTGAAAAAGTAAAACGAAGCCTTTCTCCTTTAAATAGGAGATGGCTTCGTTTTTAAAATTGCAATTTTTTTCGAGTCGTTAAAACGAGAAGTAAAGCAGGAACTGAGCAAATCATCATGCTCGCAAACGCATAAGACGGCTGAAGGTCGTATAAAAATCCTGCAGGGAATGTTAAAATCGCAATGCTTAAACTCATCGCAAACGCTGCATAAAACCCTTGGGCTGGCGCAATTAATGACTCATCCAAATGTTTTGAAATGTATTGAATGAATGCATAATGGGCAAAACCGAAAGAGAGTGCGTGCAGTCCTTGAGAGAGTATAAAAACAGGAGCCGTCGGGAAAATGAAAATGAGCAACCAACGTAAAGAAGAACCCGCACTTGCGATAATGTACAATGTAGAAATTTTCACGTTCGCAAAATAACGATCCGCTTGTGTAAAGAAAACAATTTCAAACAAAACCGCAATATTTAAAATGAGTCCGATGTAAACACCATTCACTTGTAAATCATTTAAATAAATAAACCCATAGTTATAGTAAGCGGTATGTGCCCCTTGTAATAACACTGCTAAAACTCCAATCACGATAAATGTTTTCGATTGGAATAATTGTTTAAGGGAAGTTTTTTTATGTTCTTGAGACGTGTCAAAAGAAGTAATCGCAACAGGTGCTCGTTGGAAGAAATAGAAAACTAAAATTCCGAGTCCGGCAATCATTCCATATAAAATGACCCCTTCTCCCCAAAATCCAATCAATGCGCCAATAATGAAAACAGACACCGTATAACCGATCGATCCATATGAGCGACTTTTCCCATAATGGATATGCTCGCGTTGCATTAATACAGTCGCACTACTTTCTATTGCGGGAAGTAATGTCGGATAGAACATACTGAACAGTGCAGTAATAATAAGTAGGGCAGTAAAGGATGAAGCGGGAATGTATAAAAGGAGCGCGACAATCGAAGCGATTCCCATCCATCGAATGACCGAAACGAGCGGTGCTTTTCTCGTCATCATCGGGAAAAATAAAAAGGTAGAGAAGGACCGAAGAATCATCCCTACTCCCATGACGACACTTGCTGCGGTAACGGTTAAGCCTTTGTCAGTCGTTAACCAGCCTGTCCAAAAAGGGAGAAAAATCCCCCACGTAATAAAGAAGAAAAAGAATCCAAATGATAACCAACGCTGGCTATTCAAAAGCGTCACCCTTTCATAAAAATTAATTTTAGTATAACGGAAAAACGTTTATTTAGATACAATAGTTCGTGTAAATAGCACAAATAGGAAAAAAGCATGTTAAAATGAAAGAAATCTTCAATTGTTTAGGTTTGACTGTTTATTATATTGACTGGCGGAATAAAAATGAATAAGAGAAAGTGAGACAATGATATGGCGAGAAGACGAGTGAAATCGAATTTTACGAAAAAGCTAGTATTGCTTATTTTAGCCCTCCTTACGATCACATTAACATTTTATGCTTGTTCTTTAAAAGAAGATGACCAAGAAGAAGTACAAGAGGATGTAGAAGTCGTAAATGAAGACGAACAACAACAAGAAACACCTGAACCAGAAGTTGTAGAAGAGGAAGAAGAAGTTGTTGAGACAGAAGAAGAGGAAATCGAAGAAGAGCCTTATTTTTTAGAAACGGTAGAAGTTGACTCGAACGGTTATCCACTTGTGGATAACGGGCTTCCAGAAGAACCGACAGTCATTGACGGCGTGCTCATCGCAAGTAAAGTATTTCCTTTACCTAAAACGTATAACCCAGGAGAAAGCAAAGAAGCACGTGCTGCATTTGAACGAATGGCAGCCGACGCAAAAAAAGAAGGAATTCCACTTCATGCGTTCAGCACTTTCCGCTCATATGACTATCAAGTCGGCTTATATGATCGTTACGTGAAGCGTGATGGGCAAGCGGCAGCCGACACATATAGTGCGCGTCCAGGATACTCAGAACACCAGACGGGCCTCGCTTTTGATATCGGTGCGGTAGGAGAAGAAGGACATTATGCACGCAACAGTTTCGCTACGACGAAAGCGGGCATTTGGGTGCGAGACAATGCACATCGTTACGGCTTCATTATGCGTTATCCTGAGGGGAAAGAACATATTACAGGGTATATGTATGAATCGTGGCATTTCCGTTACGTAGGCGAAACGATCGCATCGGACATTTATAAACGAGGAATTACATTAGAACAATATTTAGGATTAATCGAGTAGAAAAAAAGCTGTGTCTACACAATGTTGTAAAAACATTCAAGTAGACACAGCTTTTTTATAAAATCGGTGAAATGAGACGAGAAATCGATTCTTTAATTTTAATCGTATTTGAGCGTTGTAAGTACATTTCGTAGGTCAATTCTGAACTGTCGAGTATATCTTTTTCAAATAATTCAGCGAGTCGATGTGAGTCAGTTTTATCGTAAATAAAGGCGTTCACTTCAAAATTTAATTTAAAGCTGCGCATGTCAATATTCGCAGTACCGACTGTTGAAACTCGATCATCGACGACGATTTGTTTCGCGTGGATAAATCCTTTTTCATAAATATATACGCGAGCCCCTGCTTTTAATAATTTCCCAATGTTAGAATACGTCGCCCAGTAAACGAACATATGGTCAGGCTTGTTCGGAATCATAATACGTACGTCTACACCTGAAAGACAAGCGATTCGTACAGCATCGATAAAGCTCGCATCTGGAATGAAGTACGGTGTTTGAATGTAAATATAATCTCGTGCTTGATAAATCATTTTTAAATAGCCGTCTTTAATTTGTTCCCATTCAGAGTCTGGACCACTGGAGACGATTTGAACAGCGACATCGCCTTTTTGTGGAATGACAGGGAAATAACGATCCGCATATTGAATTTCATGTGCTTCAGAAGCTTGCGTCCAGTCTAAAATAAAACGAGTTTGGAGCGGGTGAACGGCACTTCCTTCGATGCGAAGATGAGTATCGCGCCAATAGCCAAACTTTTTCGCTAATCCTAAGTACTCATCCCCAACGTTAAATCCTCCGATATATCCGATGCGACCGTCGATAATGACAATCTTGCGGTGGTTTCGATAGTTGAGTCGAGGGTTGATTAAAGGCAAAATCGAAGGGAAAAAGACCCCGACATCTCCACCTAAATCGAGCAACTCTTGAAAATCTTTTTTGCGCACGCCACGTGAACCGATATCGTCATATAAAACGCGCACTTTCACGCCTTGTTTCGCTTTGCGAATTAAAACATCCACAATGCGCTTGCCGAGATCATCCAAACGGAAAATATAATATTGAACGTGGATATGGTCTTTCGCTTGTTCCATATCTTCTAAAAGTTTTTCGAACTTTTCTTTCCCATCGTCAAAAATGTCGATCGCATTATCTTGCGTCAAGACAGCGTGATTATTACGCAAATGCATGAAAATCATATCATCATAATATTTGGTCTCAGGATTACGAAATTCAAAAGAACCTTTCTCAATCGCATCCATTTGATAGTCAATCAGTTTTTCAATACCGATTTTACTTTGTCCTTCCCAACGGAATAAATGCTTTTTGCGTAATCGACGCCCGAGCAATAAATAAATGACGAACCCTAAAATAGGGATGAAAAATAACACGAGTAACCAAGCCCATGTCGCAGCAGGGTCTCGTCGTTCTAAAAAAATGAGAGCAATCGCTAAAAAGATGTTAATAATTAAAACACTTGCGACGGTCAAACTAATTAAGCTAGTCATTTGAATGCTATTCCTCCTTCAAAACTTCAATCCCTTCTTCTTAGTATAGCGAAATTCATGGGAAAAAGTAGTTTTTACTGAATGAACCGAAAGAAACCATCCGAAAAGGACGGTTTCTTTGCTTGTGTCATTATTATTTTGCTATTTCTTTTAATGAATGAGAAGAGCGATTGAACAAGATGAGCAAGAGGAGCGATAATATAGCAATCGTTGCGGAAATGTAATAAATTTGTCCCTCTAATTTTGTGAATAAGAAGACGAATAGTAACGGTCCGAAAATACGTCCCATATTATCCATCGAATATGCCATACCTGCTGCTGTACCATAGCGTCCACCAGACTCTTTAGAAGTGAGAGAGACGAGCACAGTACGTCCGAGCGCGTTACCTGCAGTGAACACACTTAACGCAAAACCTGCGAAGAATAGGCTGTTCGTAAATGGAATGAGCAATAGCCCGATCCCTGTAATAATTTGAGCGCCAAAAATCCATTTCGTTTCGGTTCCGTTTTTCACGCGACGTACGACGCCACCTTGAATGAACGCATCGACGAATCCACTCGCCATAAATAAGTAACCGACTTGTTTCGGTGTAATGTCGATTTTAGACATTTGGAATAATTGGAATGTCGCTTCGATGCCAGCGAGTAAAAATGTGATGAAGAAAGAAAGTACAAATAAATAGCGAATGCGGTATTTCCAAAGCTTGCTTGCGCCTTCTGGAACGATGGCACGTTTCGTTGCGTCTCCACGTCGTACTGGTTCTTTTAAGACGATTGAAGCGTACACGAATAAAACGAGTGTCAAAATACCTGATGCGATAAACGGAAGTTGGAAGCTGTAATCGCCGAGCACGCCACCGATTGCAGGCCCGAAGATGAACCCGAGTCCGATCGACATTCCGAGCAAGCCCATATATTTATTTCGGTTCTCCTCATCCGTTAAATCCGCCACGAACCCTGTAACAGCTGTGTAGAGTGCTCCAGAGAATACGCCGCCGACGATGCGCGAGACGTAAAGCAATGTTAAATTGTCCATGAAGAGTGCGAATAAAAAGAAGCTCGCACTAAATCCGACGAGTCCGGTTAAAATAAGCTTTTTACGTCCCGTATTATCGGACAATTTCCCCCATAATGGGGCAGTGAAGAAGGAAGCGATTGCGTAAATCGTCAACAAGCCTCCGACATGTACTTCAGAATAATTTTCTGCGACGACGACTTCAGGTAATATTGGAATGATGATGCCGAAGCCGAGATACACGAAAAATTGAACAGACATAAGAAGTAAAATTGATTTTTTCATATAATCTCCTACTTTCTTTCAAAATAAATCATTATAAGTGGAATACCCTATTTCTTATAAACATACGCTCATTACATGAAGTGAAAATAACAAAAAATGACATACAGACGGAAATAATTCCATACTGTATGTCATTCTATCAAATATTCCTTGAATTAAAAGAAAATTCCGGCGATAAAAATAATGAGTATCGCAATCGGGGCTAAAAAGCGGACAGAAACAATCCACATCGTATAGAAGAATGGTTTCGTCTGTAGTTCTGTTTTCGATTCGTTCGTCGTGTAGTAATAGCCGACGAATAAAGAAATGAGTAAAGCGCCGATTGGCATTCCGATATTGTTCGTTAAAAATTCCATAAATCCGAAAATTGATTGGGAGCCGATTCGAATATGAGAAAGCACCCCTTCCGACAAGGCGCTCGGAATTCCGATCATAAAGATGAACAATCCGAGCAACCATGTGACACGCACACGACGTTTTGGGCGGTCTTTCACGACGACAGAGACGACCATTTCGAGTAATGACATCGCGGACGTTAATGTCGCGAACAATAATAAAATAAAGAAAATGATTAAAAAGAAATTGCCGAATGGGATTTGTTCGAATACCGCTGGCAAAATGACGAAGACGAGCCCAGGCCCTTCATCTGTTTTAAATCCTAAAGCAAATACTGCAGGAAAGATGACGAGTCCTGCCAATATGGAAATGAAGACGTTCATTAAAGCGACGTTCACTCCAGTTCCTGCAATATTTTCATTTTTCCCTAAATAAGAAGCGTATGTAATCATGATCGAAATCCCGACACTTAAAGTGAAAAAGGCTTGTCCTAATGCAAGTAAGACGGTTTCACCAGTAATTTTTGAAAAATCAGGGACGAACATGAAGCGGACACCTTCCATTGCTCCAGGCAATGTTAAAGAACGAATCGCTAAAATGACGAAGAAAATGAAAAGAGCGGGCATAATAATTTTACTCGCTTTTTCAATACCACTTTTAATTCCTGCTTGCACGATAAAAATCGTAATGAGGAAAAATGCACCTTGTGCGATGATCATTTCCCAAGGGTTTTGAATGACCGATTGAAACAATGTATCGTATGAAGTGCCTTCTGTTGAATTTAGTTGAAACAGTAAAGCTCGAACTAAATAGCTTAAAATCCATCCGCCGACGACACTGTAGAAAGATAAGATGAGAGCGGATGTAATCGTTCCTAAATAACCGACGAGGTACCAAGGGGTACCAGGTGCCTGTCGTTTAAATGATGTAATCGCATCGGCTTGTCCACGACGGCCGATCATAAATTCTGCGATTAAGACAGGTAAGCTAATGAGGAGCATACAAAGAATGAATAAAATAATAAAAGCACTGCCTCCATTACTGCCTGCCATGTAAGGAAACTTCCAAATGGCACCGAGTCCGACTGCGCTACCTGCTGCAGCGAGCATAAATCCGAGCTTATTGGAAAAGTGTTCACGTTGTGCCAAAAGAATTCTCCTTTCATTTTTGAATAAATTTTGACGCGTTGAATATTATAACAAAATTGAAACGGAAAAGTACGAAAATTTCGGAAAGTGTAAAAATGTATAAAGATGCAAAACAGCATGCGATCGTTTCACGCATGCTGTTTTTTAATATAAAGTTATGCACATGTTTACAACTTAATTTTTTGGAGCCGTAAAGCGTTCAATACGACGGATACCGAACTGAATGCCATCGCAGCACCAGCGACCCAAGGAGCGAGTAAGCCCATTGCGGCAATCGGAATGCCGAGCGAGTTGTAAGCGAGTGCCCAAAATAAGTTTTGTTTAATGTTGCGCACACTTGCTGCGCTCATACGGAATGTTTTCGGAACGAGTGAAATGTTTCCTTGCATTAACGTAATATCCGCCGCTTCAATGGCGATGTCTGTTCCTGTTCCCATCGCGATCCCGATGGAAGCACGAGCGAGCGCGGGGGCGTCATTAATCCCATCTCCGACCATTGCGACGCGCAGTCCACTCGATTCTAATAAGTCGATCGTTTCGGCTTTATTTGTCGGAAGAACGTCGGCAATCACTTCTTTAATGCCGACTTTTTGGGCGATTGCTTGAGCGGTCATTTCATTATCTCCAGTGAGCATCATCGTTGAATAACCCGCTTCATGCAATTGTTGAATCGCTTCGATTGCTCCTTCTTTAATCGGGTCTGCAACCGTGAGGAAACCACAATATTTCCCGTCTACGGCGATATACATGACGGTTTCGCCTTCTGTTCGATACTTATCCACAGTGGATAAGTCGTTAGGCAATGCGACATGATGTTCATCCATTAATGTTTTATTTCCGATGTGGATAGTTTCTTCATCGATAATGGCAGAAACACCTTTCCCCATAATCGTTTGAAATTGCTCGATTGGAACGAACGGAATGTTTTGTTCTTCTCCGTAACGCACGATAGCGGTCGCTAAAGGGTGTTCAGATTCTCGTTCAATGGAGACGATAGCGGAAAGAAGTTTCGCTTGATCGCGGGTCGTCTCGAAATGAGTGACTGTTGGACGACCTTCTGTAATCGTTCCTGTTTTATCAAAGACGATCGTATCGACGTCTTTTGCACGTTCCATCGCTTCAGCTGTTTTAAACAAAATGCCGTATTCCGCGGCGCGTCCAGAGCCTGCCATAATGGAAGTCGGGGTCGCGAGTCCGAGTGCACAAGGGCAAGCGATGACGAGAACGGCAATCGTACTTTTTAACGCTGTGGCAAAATCGCCAGGACTGACTATGATATACCAAATGACGAATGTAAGCAATGCAATTCCGACGACAATCGGGACAAAAAAATTTGAAATTTGGTCCGCTAAACGTTGAATAGGCGCTTTCGAGCCTTGTGCTTCTTCGACGATTTTAATAATTTGAGAAAGCATCGTATCTTTGCCGACTTTGTTCGCGCGTATGCGAATCGGATTTCCTGTATTAATCGTCGCAGTGAATGTTTCTGCACCACTAGACTTATGCACAGGCATACTTTCTCCCGTCAACATCGATTCATCGATCGTCGTTTCTCCTTCGACGATGACTCCGTCGACAGGAATCGCTTCTCCTGCACGAATGAGTAAAATATCATCGAGTACGACTTCTTGAATTGGCACTTCGATATGTTCACCGTCCCGAATGAGTGTCGCAGTTGTCGGTTGCATTTGAATGAGCGAACGAATGGCATCTGATGAACGACCTTTCGCTTTCGCTTCAAAATATTTCCCTAGTAAGATGAGCGTAATTAACATCGCGCTCGTTTCGAAGTATAGTCCGTGATGTGGATCTTGAAATACGAGATATACGGAATAAAAATAAGCAGCGGACGTACCGAGTGCGACGAGCACATCCATATTGGCACTTTTATTTTTTAGTGAATAGTACGCACCTTTATAAAAATTCGCTCCGATTATAAATTGAACGGGTGTCGCAAGCGCCCATTGGACATATGGATTTAATAAAATGGGCGGTACGTAGATGAATGAAGTGAAAGAGAAGTGGCTAAACATCGTCCACAATAAAGGGAATGTTAAAATGATGGACAATAGCAGTTGTCGTTTCTTCTTCTCTGTTTCATCATCTTTTTCACGAGGAGCATTCGTTTCTTTCGATACAGCATCAAACCCGATATTGCGAATTTTTTCTGTAATATCCTCGATTGAAATCTCTTCCGGATTGTAGCGGATCGTTCCTGTTTCGAGCGCTAAGTTGACTGTGGCAGATTCGATGCGTGGGTCTCGATTTAATACGCGCTCGATTCGTCCCGAACAAGCTGCACACGTCATGCCGATAATATCTAATTGTGCTTCTTCTAAAATGATGTCATAGCCGAGTGATTGAATTTTTTGTTCAATTTCTTCGAATGACACTTTTTTCGGGTCATACTCTACATGTGCTTTTTCTGTCGCAAAGTTGACGGTCGCCTTCACATCGGCTAAGTCATTTAATCCTTTTTCGACACGGTTCGAACAGGCAGCGCACGTCATCCCTTTCACTTGAAATTGTTGAATCATTGTATCACTTCCTATGTACCCTCAGGGGGTATATTTTTATGAGAAAGAAACTGCGGGTAATACCGCAGTAACGTTATTCAACGACGTCGAATCCTTGATTTTCAATCGTTAGTGAGAGTGTTGATTCAGAAACTTGATCAGCGTTGTAATCAATCATAACCGTACCTTCATCTAAATTCACTTGTACAGACTGTACACCGACTTCTTTTGAAAGAGCTGTTTCAATAGCATTGACGCAATGTCCACAAGACATACCTTCTACTTGAAATTGAATATGTTCCATTTGTATCCCTACTTTCTCATTAATTTTGTCATCGTCGTAACGAGTTCGTCTAAAATCGTTTCATCGCCTTCAGCGAGTCGATTTTTGACACAGCCTTTTAAATGGCCGTCGAGTAAAATAGCAGCGACACTATTTAAAGCAGATTGCGTCGCCGATAATTGCGTAATAATATCATCGCAATAGACGTCTTCATCGACCATGCGCTTAATGCCTCGAATTTGTCCTTCGATGCGGTTCAGTCGATGTGTTAAGTTCGTCTTTACATGTTCAGGGTGGTGACTTTTTCGACAAGTTTCAGCTTCAGCCATATCGTAAACGCCCCTTTCATGATTTACGTTCAGTATAATGTACCCTGTTAGGGTATGTCAAAGAGAAAGTTTATTTACAGAAAAACAATATTGTAACAGAAATGAAACGTTTGAACGACTGAAATCGTGGTATGATAAGAGTGCTACTAAAATGTACGGAGTGAATAGAGAAATTTCTCTCATTTACAAACAGAAGGAAGGTCGTGGCAAAGAGATGAAAGAGAAAAATAATTTAAAAACGATTTTGTTACAATTAGCTAATTTAGGTGTGTCTGCATCTTTGACGAAATCTCGATTAGAAATGTTGAAAGCAATTGCCCCTCCTGCACAAGAACTATCGACAACACCTGAACCGAATAGCTGTAAGTGAACTACCCACCACTTAACTTCGTTTGAAGTGGGGGCTTCTCGCTTCCACGAACATAGCTTGCAAGCAAGTCTTATGTGTTCTCCACGAGCGTGAATTCGGGGCATTCCAACCCTACTGATACGCAATGTTTTTAGTACCTTGGATATTTTACGCATACGAGGGGCTTGGTTTTCGCTCTTATTTCCGTATGCAACTCCATATATCCAGTTGTCAAAGAACATTATGTCTATATTTTACCAAATTCTTTGGCTAAAGCCAACCGAAATTCATCTCCCACCTACTCATTGGTGCTATTCGCACCTTCACACTCCTTGAGGATGGGAGACTTCTTTCGGAAAGTCGTTAAAATGAAAAGCACGTCGCATTTGCTCTACCTTAAACAGAAGGTACGCAAGTGCGATGTGCTTTTTTAATGTTCTTCGTCTGAAAACATATACGAGCGTTGGTGATAACGTATGCTAAATACAAGACCGACTGCGATTGACATACTAAAGATAGAACTTCCTCCGAAACTGATGAAAGGAAGCGGGATACCGGTAATCGGTAATAATTGAATGTTCATCCCGATATTTTCAATGACGTGGAAGGCGATCATCGAAATGACACCCGTTGTAATGTAGATGCTGAAAGGATCCGTTAGACTGAGTGAGATTCGGGTCAAATGATAAATTAAAATAAAGAATAAAATGATGACGAAGCTTGAACCGATGAAACCATACTCTTCTCCGATAATGCTGAAGATAAAGTCGGTATGGTTTTCAGGTACGTATACTTCCCGTCCTTTATATCCTTTACCGAACAATTCACCAGAGCCGATTCCGGTCATCGTCTGAATTAAGTTGAACCCTTCGTTACTCGGGTACGAGTAAGGATCTAACCATGAATACACACGTTTCATTCGGAATTCATCGAGTCCGACTTTTTCGCGTAAAAAATCTTGAGCGTACACACTCATCCATAGGACGGTCGCACCAAGCGCAGCCCCGCCGACGAAGAGAGGCGTAAGTAATTTCCAAGAAATTCCTGAAACGACGATGACGCCGAGAGTAATCGCTAAGAAGACGAGCGATGTTCCTAAGTCTTGACTAATGATGAAAAACAATGGCAAAGTGAGTGTTCCTAAAATTTTTAAGAGTAAAATAAAGTCTGTTTGAATCGTTTTAATGCTCGTATTTTCATGGTGTTTACTGACGACACGAGCGATGACTAAAATATAAAAAATCTTCACGAATTCAGATGGTTGAATTCGTCCGATCACAGGTAAGTTTAACCACCGTTTCGCACCATTGTAAATTGGAGCGAGTCCCGTACCTGGTCCACCAGGGCCCCATTTGACGAGCGCTAATAAAACAAGTCCGAAAAGTAAAGAGAACCATGCAATTTTTTTATATTGTTCCGGTTCTAAAACGAGTGTCATTCCGATTAAAATGAAACCGACGACGAACCATACAACTTGGTTTAAAGCAAAGTTTCTTAAATATTGACCGGACGTTTGAGCGGACGAAATCGCGATGACACTGACGATAGCGAGAGCGATAATGATGAGGGCTAATTTCCAATCAAACCGTTTGAAAAATGAATCTTTTTTATCTTGTAGGCTCACAACATCCACCTTTTCTTTTTCATAAATTCGATATCCATTTCTAAATTATAACGGATATGTTTTAAATGTGCATACTTTTCAATGACGTTGTTCGGACAATTAAAGTTGCTTCTCGCAATTCACTTTTCGTTACGTCTCTATTCATGGTAAACTAAAAAGAATGATTTTAATAGAATGTGAGGGAACGAGATGAAAACAATCATCGGTTTAATATATGGTGGAAAGTCAGCAGAGCACGAGGTGTCGTTGTCGACTGCTTATGAAGTGATGCAAGCGATTGATTATGCAAAATTTGACGTGTTACCGATCTATATTACGATTCAAGGCGAATGGTGCCAAGGTGAAAAGCGTACAACTCCTTTTGAACATAAAGAGTCTTTACGCTTCGACAGCAAAGGAAAAGCAGATTCGATTCAACAAATTATCGCCAACGGATTAGCGTTCGATCTTGCGTTCCCTGTTCTTCATGGAACGAATGGTGAAGATGGGACTGTACAAGGGTTGTTTGAAGTGTTAAACATTCCGTACGTCGGAAATGGCGTTCTCGCTTCATCTGCTGGAATGGATAAAGTATCGATGAAGCAACTATTTGAAATTGCGGGATTAGCTCAAGTTCCGTACGTCCATTTCGTCCGACCGGATTGGGAACAAAATCGTGCTGAAGTGATAGAAAAAGCAGAAAAAGAATTGCCGTATCCGATGTTTGTCAAACCAGCGAACTTAGGGTCTAGTGTAGGAATTAGTAAAGCAGATGACCGTGCGCAATTAGAAGAGGCTATTGAACTCGCCCTTCGCTTCGACCGCAAAATTGTCATCGAAGAAGGAGTAACAGCTCGTGAAATCGAGATGGGCGTACTCGGAAATGACTACCCTGAATTTTCGGTTCCAGGAGAAATTAAACCGATCGCTGCTTTTTATGATTATGAAGCGAAATATCAAGACGATTCGACAGAGCTCGTCATTCCAGCCGAAGTTTCGGAAGAAGTGAAATCGAAAATGACAGAAATGGCTCGCGGTGCTTACCGTGTTCTCGACTGTGCAGGACTCGTGCGCGCTGACTTTTTTGTCACAGCAAACGATGAGGTTTACATTAATGAAGTGAACACGATGCCAGGCTTTACGAAAACATCGATGTTCCCATTACTATGGCAAAATACTGGAATGACATACCCTGAAATTATCGAACGACTAATCGAATTAGCGATGGAACGTCATACAGCAAAACAAAAAATTCAATATACGATGGATTGAGTGATAATAGATGAAACGTACAACGACACAATTACAACAATGGTTACAAGCAGAGGCTCAAAACTTACAAGATGATCAATTCGTACAACGAGTCGTCATCGATTCGCGCATCGTGCAAACAGGAGATTTGTTCATTCCGTTTCGCGGAGAGCACTCGAATGGGCATCAATACGTTCGCCAAGCGATTGAAGATGGAGCGGTCGCTTCTTTATGGTTGACAGACGAACCGAATCCGCCAACGGACTTACCTTTAATTTTTGTGGAAGATAGCGAACTCGCGCTACAGCAGTTAGCGCGCGCTTACCGAGAAGAAATTCACCCTGTCGTCATCGGGGTGACGGGTTCGAATGGTAAGACGTCGACGAAAGACCTCATTACCGCGACACTCGAACCGTATTTCAAAGTGCAAAAAACAGAAGGGAACTTCAATAACGAGTTAGGGTTACCTTTAACGATTTTAAATTTAGATGAAGATGTCGAAGTGGCAGTACTCGAAATGGGGATGAGCGATTTCGGTGAAATTTCATTTTTATCGAAAATGGCAAAACCGCGTTTTGCGGTCATTACGAATATCGGAGAAGCACATATGGAAGCGCTCGGGTCGCGTGAAGGAATTGCCTGTGCGAAATTTGAAATTATCGATGGCTTACAAGACGGCGTGCTCTTTTATGATGGAGATGAGCCACTTTTACAGCCGCTCGTTGAACAGACGAGCACTCGTACAGAGTCTTTCGGCTATAGAGAACGTAACCGTCACCACCTCGTAGCGGTTGAGCAGCTTGAAGGAGGGACCGCTTTCCGAGTGGAAGGTACGGTTTATGGTGACTTTGAGATGAGTATTTACGGTGAATATCAAGCGAAAAATGCCCTTCCTGCTTTAGCGATTGGACATGCGTTAGGCTTATCGGTTGAACAGATGCAAGAGGCATTAAAAACGGCGAAATTAACGGCGATGCGCATGGAACCAGTTTATTTAGAAACGGGAGCGCTCGTGCTTAACGATGCGTACAATGCAGCACCGACATCGATGAAAGCAGCATTAAATTTCTTGGCGAACTATGAACATCGCGAAAAGAAATGGCTCGTTCTTGGAGATATGTTAGAGCTTGGAGAAGATGAACTTACGTATCACGCTGACTTGCAAGAAGCGGTGAAGATGGTGAAACCGGAGCGTATTTATTTAGTAGGCGAGCGCATGAAAGCTTTAGCAGATGCACTACATACTCATTGCGACGCTGAAATTGTGCACACATTGGAACGCGATTCTTTCAAAAATATATTTGCAGACAGTACGCGTGAACATGTCATTTTATTAAAAGGATCGCGCGGTATGGCATTGGAGAAATTACTTCCATGAAAAAAGAAGTAGGGGTATTATTTTTACACGGCTTTACAGGGGGACCGATCGAAACGCGTCCCCTTTACAACTATTTGAATGCGCGAACGAATTGGGTTCTCCATTCTCCGACATTAACAGGGCATGGCATCCCTCTTCAATTGTCTCACCCGTATGCGAATGCTTCGACATGGATTTTTGAAGTGAACCGCGCATATGATCAGTTAGCGGAGCGAGTGAACAAAATTGTCGTCGTCGGTTTTTCAATGGGTGGCTTATTAGCCCTGCAGTTAGCGGCGCAAAGAAGAGTCGACGCGCTCATTTTATTAAGTCCCGCAGCGAAGTATGGCGAATGGCGTCATTTAGTAGGGGATATTTGGACGAAGCTCGGAGCGGACTTGTTGAAGCGCCCATTGCCGAGACAAACGTTTTATCATCTGTACGACTACAAATTACGCAACACCCCGATTCGAGCGGCATTTCACTTTTTAGACGTGTTACGCTACGGAAAGTATTGTGCAAAATTCGTTCATACCCCTGTCTGTTTCGTACATGGAAAGCGTGATGGCATCGTCCCGTTTTCATCGAGTTTATATTTATATCGACGGGTGAAAAGCGAGCATAAGCAGGTCATCATTTCAGAACAAGGGAAGCATCATATTTGTTACAGTGCGGATGCGGAAGGTTGGTTTCACGAGCTTCTTCGTTTTATTGAACGTCACCTCCATTTGTCGAATAGTGTCATTATTAACAGATAATTATGATTAATTCACAATGATTGCATAGTCCATTCTCGCATGGTACACTGACAACTAGGATTGGATACATTTACACGAGAGACTCTTCAGCCTATTTGATGAAGAGTACTTTTTTTTGAATAAAACGAGATGTCTAACGTCTCGCTCGGTAAGACCCGAGCTTTTCTAACAGCCTCTGTAATGCTTGGAAGCAACATAACTCCCCACGTCAGAGAAACTACAAATCGGAATTAAAATGTGAACGAAGCACACAACTGATCATTTCGTTCACTCACTCATTCACCATCCCGATTCGAAGCATTTTAGAAAACTAAAATGAGTAAAAGGCTCGAATTTTGCCGCGTTTTCATTTGAAATGTAACCAATGATCAAATGAAAGAAACAAAAGGAGATTGAGAAGTTTGACGAAATTTTCAGAACTGAATATTAGCGAATCAACACAAGACTCATTAAAAAGAATGGGTTTTGAAGAAGCGACACCGATCCAAGAAGGAACGATTAAATACGGTCTCGCAGGAGAAGATGTCATTGGACAAGCACAAACAGGTACAGGGAAAACAGCAGCGTTCGGTATTCCAATTATCGAGAAAGTGGATACTTCGAACAAAGCAGTACAAGCGTTAATCATTGCGCCGACTCGTGAACTTGCGATTCAAGTTTCAGAAGAAATTTATCGTATCGGTCACGGAAAACGTGCTCGTGTACTTTCAGTATACGGTGGACAAGATATCGGACGCCAAATTCGCGCACTCCGCAACAACCCACAAATTGTTGTCGGAACACCAGGACGAATTTTAGACCATATTAAACGTAAAACATTGAAATTAGACGGAGTTGAGACGTTAGTTCTCGACGAAGCGGATGAAATGTTAAACATGGGCTTCATCGAAGATATTAATGCGATTTTATCTAACGTTCCAGATACGCGCCAAACATTATTGTTCTCGGCGACAATGCCAGGACCGATTCGCAAAATTGCGGAAACATTTATGAAAAACCCACAAATGGTGAAAATTAAATCGAAAGAAATGACAGTCGAAAACATCGACCAATATTTCGTAAAAGCACAAGAGCGCGAGAAGTTCGAAGTGTTATCACGTTTATTAAACGTTCACCAACCAGAGCTCGCAATCGTTTTCGGACGCACGAAACGCCGTGTTGACGAATTAGCAGAAGCATTAAGCTTACGTGGTTACCTTGCGGAAGGTATTCACGGTGACTTAACGCAATCAAAACGTATGTCAGTATTACGTCAATTTAAAGAAAATAAAATCGACGTTCTCGTCGCAACAGACGTTGCAGCGCGTGGACTTGATATTTCAGGCGTTACACACGTATACAACTTCGATATTCCGCAAGATCCAGAAAGCTACGTACACCGTATCGGACGTACAGGTCGTGCTGGTAAAAGTGGAGTGGCGGTAACGTTCGTAACACCACGTGAAATGGGATACTTACGTGTCGTAGAGGAAACGACGAAAAAACGTATGACACCACTTCGTCCACCGACAGAAGACGAAGCGTTAGTCGGTCAACAAAAATTAGCGGTAGAACAACTCGTTGAAATCGTTGAGAAGAACGAATTAAACGACTACCGTGAAATGGCTGAGAAATTAATGCAACAACATGATGCGGTAGATTTAATCGCAGCTGCATTGAAAAACTTAACGCGCGAACCGAACGATACACCGGTTAAAATTACAGAAGAGCGCCCATTACCATCACGTCGCACAGGAGGACGTGGCAATGATCGTAATCGCGGAGGTGGCGGACGCCGTCGCAACAACAACTTCCGTGGCGGAGAACGTAACCGTCGTTCAGGTGGCGGTGGTGGCGGATCACGTCGTCGCGAAGGTAGTCGCGGTAACCGTTCAACAAAACAACAATAAATAAAATGGATACACCGTCATTCATGAAAGTGAATGGCGGTGTATTTTTTATTTAGCATTTGTTATTGCTCGAATGAAGGAAATACTAAAAAATATCTGTCTGATAGGTTATGATAGATAAGTCAAGCATATTTGGAGGAACGATAGATGTTTTGAAATAATACTCCTCTATGTTTAGTTCACAATTTCAAAGTAGGTGTGAAAATGTCAGATCAATTATCGCAAAAGATTAATCGCAAAGGATTGACTGTTTGGCGCATTCATAACGGTTTGTCTACATTGTTTTTAATCATCGCGACCATTGTATTATTTGTAATATTAAAGACGAATGATTTCAATATGAACTATGTATGGATTGGAGTTGGAATAATCGTCCTCCATCTTCTGTTTTTTGTGGTCGTTTTCCCTTATATTCGATGGAAACGTTGGGGATATGAAGTGAGAGAAGCAGAAATAGAAATTCAAAGAGGGTTATTCATTGTGAAACGTACACTCATTCCGATGGCGCGTGTGCAGCATGTTGATACGACACAAGGTCCTTTACTACGCATGTATGGTGTAGCAGATTTGACGATTTCAACAGCAGCGACGGTTCATATTATTCCTGCGATTGCATTGAACGAGGCAGATGAGTTAAGAAGACGTATTTCCACATTAGCGAGGATGGCGAAAGACGATGTATAATTCGAACGAACGTTATCAATTACATTGGGCGACGATTTTCGTTTCGAGTCTCCGCTTATTGCGTGAAATGATTTTACCGATTGTCGTGTTGATCGCTTTAAATGCTTTTAAAGATGGTCTTGATGGGCGTGGCTTTTTAATAATGGCAGGGATTGGGTTCGCGAGCTTTTCCGTTTTATTCATCGCATCTGTGCTCGTTAATTTTATTCGTTGGAGTCGTTTTACGTATTGGTTTGAAGAGGATGAACTTAGAATTGAGAGCGGTGTGTTCGTTCGAAACAAACGTTACATTCCATTTGAAAGAATTCAAAGTTTGAATTATACAGAGCCACTAGCGCACCGGATATTTGGACTCGTGAAAGTGGAAATTGAGACAGCGAGTGGCTCAGGAGAAGCAGAAGCGGCATTGCCAGCAGTATCAAAAGGTGCCGCTGAAGCGATCGAATATTTTATTCAAGAGACGAAGAAGCGAAGAATTATTGGACCGTTACCGTTACGCTTCAATGAGCAAGGAGAACCGCTCCACCCATTCGTTTTGGAAGTAGAAGTCGAAACGGAAGCATTGCCGCAAGATGGTTTGCGTGAAGTGTATACGATGACGCGGAAAGATCTCGTCATTTTAGCGGTGACTTCAAGCGGTGTCGGTGTTATTTTGTCGGGTATTTTAATTTTTATGACACAGTTTATCGATTTAATTCCATTTGAGTTTTTATATACACAAGTCTTTACGTTTATCCGTTCAGGTTTAACGATGGTTTTACTCGTCATTTTCGGGGCACTATTCGTCACGTGGTTGCTGTCGATTGCGCTCACCTTTATTTCGTACCATCAATTTAGAGTAACCCGAGATCGTAACAACTTATTTATGACGCGCGGATTAATCGAGAAGAAAAAAGTGACCGTTCCGTTAAGCCGTGTGCAAAGTGTTGAAATATTAGAAAACCCATTTCGTCAACTATTCGGCTACTGTACGATCGTTTTGCATAGTGCAGGTGGAGCGGGAGAAAGTTCACGCATTGCGATTTTTCCACTTGTGAAAAAGAACGCTGCTTATGAACCGCTCACTGAAATTTTTCCAGAGCTTCATTTTTCGACACCTTTGAAAAAAGTGCCAGAACGGGGGAAGCACTTTTTTCATCGCATTCAATATTTCTGGGCGATTCCGTTCATAGCGGGCATTAGCTACAGCTTTTTCCCTTATGGGTTATTCGTTTTATTGCTATTACCTGTCATCGTTTTGCACGGCCGTTGGAAGTTTAAAACAGCGCGTTATGCGTATGAAAAACAACAATTGACAACGATGTATCGCCAAATTACGAAGCGAACGGTTTACGTTTTGCGCCCGCGCATTCAATCCCTCACTTTGAGACAAAGTTATTTTCATCAGAGACGTCAAGTAGGTACGATTCTTTGTTATATTAAATCGGGAATGACGCATACGGTGGCTAAAATTCCATTTATGGATGAAAAAGAAGCGAGACAAGTGATGAAATGGTATGAACATAAATGAAAAACTCCTGTCATTCGTCAAAAGGCGAAGACAGGAGTTTTTATAGAATTATGATATAATGATGAAGTCTAAATCATTATTTTTTCCAACTCATAATGCGTTTCGGATGGAAGTAGCTTAGTCCGATAATGAACCCGACGATGAGTCCACCGATATGAGCAGTTTGGTTAATGTTAGACCCTAAGAAAGTGAGAACAACACTAATACCAACGATTGGTAAAATGATTTGTTTCAGTTGTGGAATATTATCTCTTGTATAGTAGACGAGTGCTAAAAATGCACCGAAAATACCGAAAATCGCACCGCTCGCTCCGACGTGGATGTAAGAGAGTGGTTGTAAAAAGTAAGTTGCGACGTTTGCGAAAACACCACTCAATAGGAAAAGAGTAATGAATCTCATCTTACCGATTAATTTTTCTAAATCGGGACCGAAGATATAGAGAGAGAACATATTCATCAATAAATGCATGAAGTCCGCATGGAGAAATATAGGGGTAATTAAGCGCCACCACTGTCCGTAAGCGACCATTTCATTAGAGCCAATCCCCATCAAGTACATAATCGGTCCAATCCCAGGGATAATTTTAATGAGATGTAGGACGATATTGAGAATGATTAATGTTGTCACTACAGGGTACAAGCGCATATACTCATTTAATTTTTCATTTCGAATAAACATAATTTCACCTCGATTAACATTGTCTATAAGTATACTTTGTCTACACATGAATGAAAAGGAAGAAGTGGTCAAATGATTTCTGGAATAGGTTTAGATCTCGTTGAATTAGACCGAATTCAAACGATTTATGAGCGAAACGCTCGATTTGCAGAACGTATTTTATCTGTGCGAGAACGACAGAAGTTTCAAATGTTGAGCGACGGGCGAAAATTAGAATATTTAGCGGGACGTTTTGCGGCGAAAGAGGCTTTTGCGAAAGCTTTAGGTACAGGAATCGGAGAAAATTGCACATTTCAACAAATTGAAGTGTTAAATGATTCGTTAGGAAAACCTATTTTATATTTTCAAAATACGCTTGTGAATGGGTTTGTCTCTATTACGCATACGAAGCATGTAGCGGCTGCGCAAGTGATTTTACAAGAAGGTGAAGCATGATGACATCTTATCGCCCGACTCGTATGTCAATTAGTCGCTCAGCTATCGTCCAAAATATCCAAAACATTAAACGTTATTATGAGGAACAAAATCGCCCGATACGTCATTTCTTTGCGGTAGTGAAGGCGAACGGTTATGGTCATGGAATGGAAGAAGTGGTGCGAGCGTCAGAAAGTGAAGTGAATTATTTTGCGGTCGCGACGGTTGATGAGGCATTGCGATTGCGCAAAATGACGAAGTTGCCGATCCTCGTTTTAGGACCTTCTCCTGTTGAGTCTATTCCAGAAGCTGTCACTCATCAAATTACACTCACTGTCCCTTCGGTAGAGTGGCTTGTTGAAGCGGAGAATCAGTATCCGCGGGAGCCTTTAATTCTACATATGAAATTAAATACAGGGATGAACCGAATCGGTTTACAAACTGGAGAAGAAATTGAACGAGCTTTTCAATTGTTAAGAAATACAGCGTATGAAATAGAAGGAGTTTTTACACATTTTGCGCGAGCGGATGAAGAGGAACGCTCTTGGACTGATGAACAAGTTCGAATATTTGAAGAATTACTTCAATATTTTCCAGAACGTCCATCAATTGTTCACGTATCCAATAGCGCGGCAACGTTAAGGTTCCCGGAATATGTATATGACGGGGTGCGTTACGGCATTAGTTTGTATGGGTTGCCCCCATCGCCTTACGTAGAAACGATTTTACCGATACGTTTAATAAAAGCGATGACACTTACAACGGAAGTGGCGAAGATAACAAAAGTCCCGTCACAATCTCAAATTAGTTACGGTGGCACATATGAAACGAAAAAGTTAGAGTATGTTGCAACATTACCGATCGGTTATGCGGACGGTTTAAGAAGACAGTTAACAGGACAGCAAGTAATAATTAAAGGAAGTAAATATCCAATTATAGGTACGATTTGTATGGACCAGTGTATGATTCTTGTAAATGAAAATATTTCAGTAGGAGAAATTGTTACATTAATCGGAATTGACAAAGGAGAAGAAATTAGTGTAAATGATTGGTCTAACAGTTTAAACACGATTAATTATGAAGTATGCACATCATTCAGTGCGAGAATAAGTCGAGAATTGTCACAATAATGTTTTTTTCACCCGACGAAAGACCTTTTCTTTCCATCTTAACGATGATACGATGGAGAGGTATAGAATACTCATTGAAACGGTTTTCTGGAGGTGCTTAACTTGCGTGAAAGAGACAACCGCGAACGAAATTTGCGAAAAGTCATTGTTGAAATTCCGACGAACATGTTGAATGAAAAAGAACAAGTAGTCAACCATCGAGAAGCTTCACATAAAAACTTTGTTTACATTTCAGCAAATCGTTCTGAACATGACGAAATGAAAGAACTAAGAGAAATGATGATGAAAGGTTATGTTGAAATGTCGCAAATTAATTTAAAAATCGCGACGGAATGTTTACATGTAGAGTATGAAGCTCAGCATACGATGGAACGGCTCGTAAGCGGAGGTTAAAAAGTTGGCAATCAAACGTGGAGACGTATTTTTTGCAGATTTGTCACCAGTAGTCGGTTCGGAACAAGGGGGCATGCGTCCTGTCTTGATCATTCAAAACGATATCGGGAACCGATTCAGTCCCACAGTCATCATCGCAGCTATTACAGCGCAAATTCAAAAAGCAAAATTGCCAACACATGTTGAAATCGATGCGAAAACATATAAATTCGAGCGAGATTCAGTCATCTTGCTCGAACAGATTCGCACGATCGACAAGTCGAGGCTCACAGATAAAATTACACATCTTGATGCTGATGTTATGGCACAAGTTGATAAAGCACTGGAAATTAGTTTCGGTTTAATTAAAATATAGTACATATAAAGAATATGAGAGATTAAGAGCGAGTAATGGATTGAACGAAAGGTCCGTTGCTCGTTTTTAGTATGTAATTTTTTAGAGCGAAAGTGGTAAAAGAAGGATTTTTTAAAAGTTAAGTGTCTTTCTGCACTATTTTCGTTACAATAAAGAGAAGTATAGATGAATAACTGTTTGGAAGGAGTCTATTAGGATGAATGAACAAATGATTAAAAATTTACAAAAATACAAAGAGGAAGTAATGCACGCTTGGATCGATGAGATGAAAAATGAGAAAGGTGAAAAGTTTTTTCAATATATGCCTGAACATCTCGTAGAAAAGACGAGTCGAGAGTTTACGACGTTAATGTTGTCGAACATAGAAGAGGGTGAAGATGTATCGGATGAAGAGTCGATGGAATTTGCGACAAAAATCGTTCGATTCGGTTGGTCTATTTCATTTATTAACACAGCGATTGATCGCTTTTCTAAAGTAGTGTTTAAACATTTAGAAAAAGAAAAAATTATTAACGGAGAAAATTATAGTCAATTTTTCAATTTACATTTAAAGTGGATTGAACCTTTAAGACGCAGTATCATTCAATCTTATTCATTAGAATGGGAGCGTACATTTAATTTACAAAAAATCGCACTCCAAGAACTATCAGCATCACTTATTCCGATTTTCGAAAAAATATCCGTCATGCCTCTCGTTGGAACGATCGATACGGAACGAGCGAAATTAATTATGGAGAATTTATTAGAAGGTGTCGTTGAGCAACGTGCAGAAGTTGTCTTGCTCGATATTACAGGTGTGCCAGTTGTCGATACGATGGTAGCACATCATTTAATTCAAGCAGCCGATGCGGTACGTCTTGTTGGCTCGAAATGTTTACTCGTTGGAATCCGTCCTGAAATTGCACAAACGATTGTGACATTAGGCATCGATTTGACTGAGTTTTTAACAACAAGTACATTACAAAAAGGAATGGAAAAGGCGCTTCGTTTAACGAATCGTGAAATTAAGGAGGTTGAATAAAGATGAATATGCGCATCCCAATTTTAAAACTGTACGATACGTTAATCGTATCGATTCAATGGGAGCTTGACGATCGCACAGCTTTGCAGTTTCAAGAAGATTTGATGGAGAAATTGCATGAAACGGCAGCGGTTGGCGTACTTATTGATTTAACGGCAATTGATTTTATCGATTCTTTCATCGCTAAAGTATTGGGCGATGTCATTCAAATGTCGGGTCTAATGGGAGCGAAAGTTGTCATCACTGGAATCCAACCAGCTGTCGCAATTACGTTAATCGAACTCGGAATTAGACTCGAAGGAGTGTTAACAGCATTAGATTTAGAAAACGGATTGGATAAACTTCACAAAGAATTGGAGGACTAGTTATGAATGAACGGTCTTCTGTAGAAATATATACAGAGTGGGACGTCGTGGCAGCGCGTCAATTAGGAAGGGACGAAGCGAAGTCAATCGGCTTCGGAACGGTCGACCAAGCGCGTATTACGACTGCAATTAGTGAATTAGCACGAAATATTTATTTATATGCGGGCACGGGAAAAATAGAGATTAGACGCTTGCATGATGGAACTAAAAAAGGAATGATGATCATTTCATCCGACAATGGACCGGGAATTCCAGATGTTCGTAAAGTGATGGAAGACGGCTTTACGACGTCCGGGGGACTTGGGGCAGGGATGCCGGGAGTTCAACGACTTGTCGATGAATTTAAGATTGAAACAGAAGTAGGGGTAGGCACGACGATAACAGCTATTAAATGGCTGCGTTAAGGAAGTGAAATGATGATGGATTTACAAAAGCAGTATCAAGAATTGTTAGAGAAATATTTAGAAAACCTCGATGAGAAAAACTTATACTTCGCTCAACAATTTAGTCGTAAATTTATCGAACAAGAAATTGCGCCGGAAGATGTAGTTAGCCTTCATAAAGACGCGGTAATGCACATATTTCCAGAGTTGCGTGAAGAAGTAGCAACGACACATGATTTCTTAATCGAAATGATGATTCATTACGGTTTAGCTCTTCGTGAACATCAAAGCTTAATTAAGAAGCGTGAGGAGCTGCACATGGAGATGGAAGTGGCAGCGAACGTTCAAGAAAAGTTAATGAACGCAACGAGACCGAACATGGATGGTTTAGATATCGGTTATGTGAGTGAAGCTGCAAAGACGATGAGTGGTGACTACATTTACTTTGCGGAACATGGACAAAAGAAACTGAGCGTCGCGGTCGCAGATGTTATAGGAAAAGGTATTCCTGCGGCGCTCTGCATGTCGATGATTAAATTTGGAATGGATAGTATTGACGAGAATGAGTCCGTTCCGAGCGAAGTGTTAAAAATCATTAACCGAATCGTGGAAAAAAGTGTGGACAATTCTATGTTTATTTCTATGTATTACGGAATGTATAATGTCGAAGACCAACACTTCACCTATGCTTCAGCAGGACATGAACCTGCGCTTTTATATTGTGCAAAAACGAAAAAATTCGAACAATTGGACGCGAGGGGTTTATTGCTCGGTGTTAAAAGAGAAGTGGAGTATGAAGAGCAACGTGTTCAATTACATTCAGGTGACTTCGTCGCAATCATGACGGATGGTGTCACAGAGATTCGGACGGAGGATGGCTTTTTAGACAGTTCAATCATCGAGCAACTTCTCTATGAAGTGAGTGATCAATCTGCTCAACAAATGGCAGACCATCTTTTCAAAGAGCTATCTCAACTTCAAAATTTCCGTTTACATGATGATTTTACCGTAGCGATTATGAAAAAGAATTAATTAGGTTTTACCTTTGAAAATTAGGGTATATGAAGAAAAATAGATAGAATTTCGATAACTACAACGTTAGGGGTGGATGTAAAATGGATTTACATGTACAACAACAAGAGCTAAAAGATGTGTATCAATTTAAAGTCATCGGAGAAGTCGACGCTTTTACGGCACCGAAATTGAAAGAACAATTAAATACCATTACACATTTAAAAGGTGTGCAAGCTGAGATAGATGTATCAGAAGTAGCATATATGGATAGTACAGGTTTAGGTGTATTCGTCGGTTTTTATAAAACATTACAAGAGCAAGGTGGCCATGTAAAAGTGACAGGTTTAAATCGTCGTTTGTACCGTCTGTTCGAAATTACAGGTTTAGATGCGATTATCGATGTCGAAGAAGCAGAAGGTGATGAACAATGATGGGGCAATATGATTACATTGAAATGAAAGTTCCAGCTAAAGCTCAATATGTTGGAGTAGCGCGTCTCGCTATTTCAGGCATTGCGAGCAGGCTCGGCTTTACATATGATGACATCGAAGATTTGAAGATTGCGGCGAGTGAAGCGGTGACGAATGCTGTCCAACATGCTTACGAAGCGAATGAAGCTGGTGAAGTGATTATCGGTTGTGCGCTTTATAATGATCGATTAGAAATTATGGTTACGGATCACGGAGTCAGTTTTGATTTTGAAGAAGCGAAACAACGTACAGGTCCTTACGATGAAGAGATTGAAGCCCAATTTTTACGTGAAGGCGGCCTCGGTCTTTATTTAATTGAAACATTAATGGATGAAGTACGTATCCACCAAGAGGAGGGTGTCACTGTCTTCATGACGAAGTATCTTCAAAGAGAGCGAGGCGAAGAGGATGCCAAACAAACAGCCTTCTCGTAAAGAGCCAAAGCCGTCAAAGGATGAAGTGCTCCAATGGATACGAAAGTTTCAAGAAGATGGGGATGAAGAAGCTCAAACAGCCCTCGTTTTAAATTATGAACGACTCGTTCATGCGATCGCTCGAAAGTATTCGTATGGTAAATCGTATCATGAAGATTTAGTCCAAGTCGGAATGCTCGGTTTATTAGGTGCGATTCGCCGATATGACCCAGAAGTCGGACGTAGTTTCGAAGCGTTCGCTGTTCCGACAATTGTAGGGGAAATTAAACGTTTCTTACGAGATAAAACTTGGGATGTTCACGTACCTAGACGCATTAAAGAGCTCGGTCCTAAAATTAAAAAAACAGTCGAGACGTTGACGACAGAACTGCAGCGCTCGCCTCGTGTCGACGAAATCGCTGCTCATTTAGAAGTGGATGAAGAAGCGGTTTTAGAAGCGATGGAGATGGGTCGCAGTTACCATGCATTATCGATGGACTATCAATCGGACGCAGATGCTGAAGGTGGCACGATGACGTTGTTCGACTTAGTTGGAAAACAAGACGACGGTTATGAAAAGACAGATCAGCGTCTACTCGTCGCTGAAGCACTTTCTGTATTGACAGAAAGAGAAAGAAGTATCATTCAATATACGTACATTGAACAAATGAGCCAAAAAGAAGCGGGAGAGCGTCTCGGCATTTCACAAATGCATGTGTCACGCCTGCAAAGAAAAGCGATTAAAAAATTACAAGAAGCGATATTATCATCAGGCGGTGCTAGTGATTGGAACGACACATAGACGAACATTTAGAATGTTATACGATGAATCGAATCAAAGTAGGAAATGATATTAGTGGGGATGTTGCGCATACTCACTTTACAGACGAGTTTGCTATACTCGTCATCGCCGACGGACTAGGAAATGGCCCTGAAGCGAATGAATCTGCCAGAGTAGTGAAAGAAACAGTAGCGAAATATCCTGACGAATCGCTCGAGTTTTGGTTTACAGAAAGCAATCGTCAAATGATTGCGAAACGAGGAGCAGCGGTAGGAATTGTTCGAATTGATTTTCAAGCGAAACAGTTAACATATTGTGGAGTCGGAAATATTCGAATGTACATGCTACATAATCATGATCAAATGATTTATCCCTTACCAGTGATGGGATACTTATCAGGGCGAAAAATAAAAATGAATTGTCAAACGTATACCTATGAAAGTGGCGATACATTTTATATGCATTCAGATGGCATTTTGGCGAAAAGTCCGAAAGCTTGTTTGCAACAGAGTCCGACAGCTTATGACTTAGCTAAAAAGATTGAAAGTAAAATAGATTCAGCGGATGATGCTACTTTTATAGCGGTGCAGTTGCTATAATTGATGAAGCATGATCGACTGCTAAAAGACAGGTACAGATGATGTACTTGTCTTTTTTCATATGAGGAGGAAATGAACATGGAATTAACGATTACGAGAACAGCTCAACGGGCGCAATTGCCAACGAAGCAAACAAAAGCGGTAATACAGTTGCTAGATGAAGGGAATACGGTCCCGTTCATCGCACGCTACCGAAAAGAAGCGACAGGATCTTTAGATGAAGTGCAAATCAAAACAATCGAGGATAGCTATCACTATGTGAAGTCTTTAATGACGCGACAAGAAGAAGTCATTCGTTTAATTGGAGAACAAGAAAAATTAACATCTGAATTACAACAAGCGATTGAACGCGCAACGACACTTCAGCAAGTAGAAGATTTATATCGTCCGTATAAGCAGAAGCGAAGAACGAGAGCGACGACTGCGATTGAACGGGGACTCCAACCGCTTGCTGACGCTTTATTAAAAGGTGAAGAGTATGGAGCGCTATTGCAACAATTTGCCGAAAGAGAAGAAGATGCTTTACATGAAGAAGAGGCACTTCAAGGGGCGCGTGACATCATTGCCGAGCAGTTGATGGATGATGTCCGTTCTCGCAATGCTGCACGGAAACATGTGAAAAAAGAAGGTCAAATTATTTCACAACTGAAAAAAGGCGCGGAAGATAAACGTTCCGTCTTTGCGAATTACTATGAATATGCCGAGCCGATTCGTTCGATCGTTCCTCACCGTACACTCGCATTAAACCGAGGAGAGAAAGAAGATGTTTTAAAAATTGCGATCCAGTTTCCAGAACCGGCAATTGAAGCGGAATTAGTTCGCTTATATACGAAGCAATTACCGAATGAACATCGTTTGCAAGTAGAAGAAGCCATTCAAGACGGATTAAAAAGATTGCTCCTCCCATCTGTTGAACGTGAAGTAAGAGCGGAGTTGACAGAAGTGGCTGAACAACAAGCGATTCGCGTTTTCGGTGAAAATTTAAAAAGCTTACTTTTACAGCCTCCATTGAAAGGAAGAACAGTATTAAGTATCGACCCTGCTTTCCGAACAGGTTGTAAATTAGCGGTCATTGATGAGTACGGGAAAGTATTGGCGATCGATACGATTTACCCTCACCCACCGAAGCCAAAAGTAGAAGCTTCTTTAAAAACGTTAAAGCAATTTGTAGAAAAATACGATGCGCGCACGATCGCAATAGGCAACGGGACGGCCTCTCGAGAAACGGAACAGTTCGTCGCGAACGCTTTACGAGATGGTGTCTTTGAAGCTTCTTATGTCATTGTGAATGAAGCAGGAGCGAGTGTGTACTCGGCATCTGAAGAAGCACGACATGAATTCCCAGAGCTTCAAGTTGAACAGCGTAGCGCGATTTCTATCGCACGTCGCTTACAAGACCCATTATCTGAACTCGTCAAAATCGAACCTTCATCGATCGGTGTTGGCCAATATCAACATGACGTGTCGAAGAAAGAATTGGAAGCCTCTCTCGCATTCGTCGTAGAAACAGCAGTGAATACAGTCGGTGTCAACGTCAATACAGCATCTTCATCTCTATTACGTCACGTAGCGGGGCTGTCTAAAACAGTTGCCGATAATATCGTGAAATATCGAGAAGAAAACGGACCTTACGAAAAGCGAACAGAGTTAAAGAAAGTTCCGCGTCTCGGTGCTAAAACATATGAACAGGCAATCGGATTTTTGCGCATTATGGACGGTAAAGAACCTTTCGATGCGACAGGCATTCACCCAGAAAGCTATAAAGAAACAGAGCTTTTATTGAAAACTTTAAACATTACGAAAGAGCAATTAGGACAAGCGGCAACAGTATCATTATTAGATGAAGTAGATTTAGAGCAAATGACAGAGAAGTTAAGTATCGGAGAAGAGACGTTAAAAGATATCATTCAAATTTTAAAACGACCGAATCGAGATCCACGTGAAGACTTCCCGCAACCTGTTTTAAAGTCAGACGTTCTCGCTATCGATGACTTACATGAAGGAATGGAACTTCAAGGAACAGTACGCAACGTTGTAGATTTTGGAGCGTTTGTCGATATCGGAGTGACGGAAGATGGACTCGTGCACATTTCAAAATTAACGAATCGTTTCGTCAAGCACCCTTTAGATGTCGTTGCATCCGGAGATATTGTGACAGTATGGGTAGACTCTGTCGATAAGAAGAAGGGACGCATCGGTTTGACGATGATTCAGCCGAAGCGTAAGGAATAATGACAGATTTTGAGTTACAAAAGCTCGTAGAAAAAATATCAGAAGAAGTATTTTGTAAGCCGTTCCGACACCACGCTTATTTTAATAAACGATTGCGAACGACAGGGGGGCGGTACATGTTGCAAACAGGACATATCGAGATGAATCCTCTCGTTTATAAGAAATATGGAATAGAGGAAACAGTCGGTGTTATTCAACATGAGCTTTGTCATTACCATTTACATCAAGAAGGAAAAGGATATCGACACGGGGATCAAGATTTTAAACAATTGTTAGCAGCAACGAATTCTCCAAGATATTGTAGACCTTTGCAAGAAAGACGAAAAAGTGGAAAACGATTTGTGTATGAATGTACAGCATGTCACCAGCAGTACGAAAGAAAACGGCGAATGGACACAAAAAAGTATCGTTGTGGATTATGTAGAAATGAAATTATTTTATTGGAAATCAAATAAAGTAACAGTTAGGCATCGCAAAATAGAGTATGACATATAGACTCTTTGCGATGCCTATTTTCAATATGTGTGATGAAGCAACATAAGAATCATTGTTTTTTAAAATGATATTATATAGGAAGAGAAATAAACTTGAAATTTATTTTCAAAAAAGACTTGCCAAACTGTTTGTTATTCGTTAAGATAATAAACGTGTCAAAAAGACATGCGTAACACTTAAAAAACAATGATAAAAAGTTGTTGACAACGAAAACGTTGAGTGTTAAGATATTAATCGTGTCGAATGACGAAATAAGAAATGGCCCCTTGGTCAAGCGGTTAAGACACCGCCCTTTCACGGCGGTAACACGGGTTCGAGTCCCGTAGGGGTCACCATTTTCATTCAATTTCCGTTGGGGTATAGCCAAGCGGTAAGGCAACGGACTTTGACTCCGTCATTCGTTGGTTCGAATCCAGCTACCCCAGCCACGAGCCATTAGCTCAGTCGGTAGAGCATCTGACTTTTAATCAGAGGGTCACAGGTTCGAATCCTGTATGGCTCACCATTTTCTTTTGAAGAAAGTGTTGACAATATCAAAAAAGTATTATAAGATATAACTTGTCCTTAAGAAATGAATATTTGCGGTAGTGGCGGAATGGCAGACGCGCTAGGTTGAGGGCCTAGTGGGGGTTAACCCCGTGGAGGTTCAAGTCCTCTTTACCGCACCAAACACTGCGGGCGTAGTTTAGTGGCAAAACCTCAGCCTTCCAAGCTGATGATGAGGGTTCGATTCCCTTCGCCCGCTCCATTATTTTTAAAACGAATGAACATTGAAAACTGAACAGTAACTTGTTGATGAAATAAACCGTTTCTTTATTCAACCCCGTTGGA
>NZ_JBHTJF010000033.1:0-44825 GCF_042675605.1 Savagea faecisuis | reverse complement strand
TGAATACACACGTGATGAACTACCTTGAATGGGTGAATCGTCATTTACACAAAAATATTGACAGTACCCTTTTAGTTTCATATATCTATATATAAAGACTTAATTATAATGAAAAAATCAATATTTTCATCTATAAATAAGAAAGCGAATTTTACAAAAAAATCGTTCAAAATGAACTGTTCATTCATATGAATACCCCGTATTATGGAAGAAAAAGGTGGGATTTGCATATGTTACTACGTTTAGGTGAGTCAATTCGTACGAATAATTTCTCGGATGCTGAGTTAACAATGAAGTTGCAACGATTATGGAAAACAGCCCCTCCCATTCGTCCAATGTATGTTTGTTATTTTCATTATGCACATCGCTTTACTGAAGATTATTCTGTCGCATTTGGTGTAGAAGATCCGAACGGTACATTTGAAATTTCCGAAACCTCTTACATTCCGTATACTATCCCTTTGAAAGAACAGTTAGGCTTTTGGAAAGCATGGCAACAAGTGTGGGAAGATGAGTGTTCTGGCAGAATCATACGACATTATACGATCGATTATGAAAAATACGAAGCAGATGGCACCGCTACTTTATACATAGCGGGAAAGAAAATACCGCATGCGCAATCCTCTTGTCCTAAAAAGGCAATTGGATAAAAAAATCCCCTCGAGCATCATTGCTTCGAAGGGATTTTTATTATTATTTTGTAGCTTCTTTAATTTTGTTACGGAGAACCATTTGTAAGATTCCGCCGTGACGGTAGTAGTCGATTTCAACTTCTGAGTCGAAACGTGCAAGAGCTTTGAACTCTGTTACTTTTCCGTCTTTTGCTTTCGCAGTTACAGTGAGGATATCGCGTGGTTTAACACCTTCAGCGATATTTACAGAAATTTCTTCTTCTCCTGTTAAGCCGAGTGAATCCGCTGATTCGCCTTCCATGAATTGAAGTGGTAAAACACCCATCATGACAAGGTTTGAACGGTGAATACGCTCGTAGCTTTGTGCGATAACTGTTTTAATACCGAGAAGGTTTGTACCTTTTGCAGCCCAGTCACGTGAAGAACCCATACCGTAGTCGTTACCTGCAAGGACAACTAAACCAGTACCTTGTTCTTGGTATTTCATACATGCATCGTAGATTGGCATAACGTCGCCTGTTGGCCAGTACGTTGTGAATCCACCTTCTGTACCCGGTGCAATTTGGTTACGGATACGGATGTTTGCGAATGTACCGCGCATCATCACTTCGTGGTTACCACGGCGTGATCCGTAAGAGTTAAAGTTACGTGGCTCTACGCCGTTTTCACGGAGGTAGATTCCAGCTGGTGTATCTTTACCGATTGCTCCTGCTGGTGAGATGTGGTCAGTCGTGATTGAGTCACCGAACTTACCAACAACACGCATACCTTCAAGTGTTTGAATATCTTCTGGCTCTTTTGAGAGACCTTGGAAGAATGGTGGGTTTTGAATATATGTTGATTTCTCATCGAATTCGTAAATTGGATCGTCTGAAGTTTCAATTGCGTTCCAAGCTTCGTTCGCTGTGAAAACAGTTTCGTATTCTTTGCGGAAGATTTCAGGTGTAACAGATTGTTTAACAACTGCTTGAACTTCTTCCGTTGTTGGCCAGATGTCTTTGAAGAATACATCGTTGCCGTCTTTATCTTGACCGATTGGGTCTTTTTCGAAGTCGATGTCCACTGTTCCAGCGAGTGCATATGCTACCACGAGTGGTGGTGAAGCTAAGTAGTTCGCTTTAACGAATGGGTGAATACGTCCTTCGAAGTTACGGTTACCAGAGAGAACTGATGTTGCTAAAAGGTCGTTTTCTCCGATTGTTTTTTCGATTTCAGGTAATAATGGACCTGAGTTACCGATACATGTTGTACATCCGTATCCAACTGTGTTGAATCCGATTTGGTTAAGGTATTCAGTTAAACCTGAATCATCTAAGTAACCTGTAACAACTTTAGAACCTGGTGCGAGTGAAGTTTTCACGTGTGGTGGTGGTGTTAAACCTTTCTCCACAGCTTTCTTCGCTACGAGTCCAGCCCCTAACATAACGTATGGGTTAGATGTGTTTGTACATGAAGTGATTGCCGCGATTGCGATATCACCTGTTTTCATTTCAGCTTTGCTTCCGTCAGCGAATTCGATCGTACCTTTTTTGTCAAATTCTTCTGGCGTTAAGCCGAAGCCGTGTGGACCTTCTGGTGCTACAACTGATTCGCGGAATGCAGTTTGTAACTTAGAAAGTGGAATTAAGTCTTGTGGACGTTTTGGACCTGAAAGGTTCGCTTCGATTTCTGAAAGATCGATTTCAACAACGTCTGTGTAGACTGGCTCTTCTTTTTCAGGTGTGAAGAACATGTCGTTCTCGATTAAGTATTGTTTAACGACTGCGATGTGATCTTCGTCGCGGCCTGTTAAGCGCATGTAGTCGAGTGACTCTTCGTCAACTGGGAAGAAACCACAAGTTGCACCGTATTCTGGTGCCATGTTTGCGATTGTTGCGCGGTCAGCAAGTGGTAATTGGCTTACGCTTGGTCCGAAGAACTCTACGAATTTACCAACGACACCTTTCGCACGCAATACTTGAGTTACTTTAAGTGCTAAGTCAGTAGCAGTCGTTCCGTTTGGAAGATCTCCTGTTAATTTAACACCAATTACTTCTGGAATTGGGAAGTATGAAGGTTGTCCGAGCATTCCTGCTTCAGCTTCGATACCACCAACACCCCATCCGAGAACACCGATACCGTTGATCATCGTCGTATGTGAGTCAGTACCAACTAATGTATCTGGGAATGCTTCGAATGTACCGTCTTCGTTTTCAACAGCGTGTACAACGTTCGCAAGGTACTCTAAGTTAACTTGGTGAACGATACCTGTCGCTGGTGGAACTGCGCGGTAGTTGTCGTATGCTTTCTGTGCCCAGTTTAAGAACTGGTAACGTTCAGCGTTACGTTCGAATTCTAATTTCATGTTTGCATTCAATGCCGCTTCCGTACCGTATTGGTCTACTTGTACAGAGTGGTCAATGACGAGGTCAACCGGAATTTCAGGGTTGATCTGTTGTGGGTCTCCACCCATTTCAGCCATCGCTGAGCGAAGTGCTGCAAGGTCAACAACTACAGGAACACCTGTGAAGTCTTGTAAAATTACGCGTGATGGTTTGAATGGTACTTCTGCGTCCTTGTCCGCATCTTTACCCCATTTAGCTAAGTTTTCTACGTGGCTGTCTTGGATGACATAACCGTCGTGTTGACGGAGTACAGATTCAAGTAATACTTTTACTGAGTAAGGGAGTTTTGAAACGTTTGCTACGCCAGCTTCTTCTAAAGCTTTAATGCGGTAGTAATTGTACGTCTTGCCGTTTAAATCGAATGATGTACGGCTGTTGTGCAAATTGCTTTTTGCCATTTTAAATTCCTCCTTTATGTACGTAGTGCGATTTTGGAATAAACCACACTCTCTTCACTCCTCATATTACAATACTCCATGTCATAAGTAAAATATAATATAATTATAGGTAGTGATAAGTAAAACGAATAACCTTTCTGTTTTAACATTCATTTTCTCAATTACAAAACTTTCCTTTCTTTTTGTTGTACGAGCGAAACGCATTAACAAGACATGTGTCATGACAGATGGTATAATAAAATAAAAGTTTTTAAAGGAGAAATGTTTAAAATGAAAGAAGCATTGTTAGTTATTGATTATACGATTGATTTCGTCGCAGAAGACGGAAAATTAACGTGCGGACTACCCGGTCAACAGTTAGAGCGTTACATCGTCGATACGACGAAAGATTTTATCGAACGCGAACAGTTCGTCGTCATTCCGAACGACGTCCATGAAGAAAATGATCCGTTCCATCCAGAAACCGCGCTCTTCCCTCCTCACAACATTCGAGGAACAGAAGGTCGTCATTTGTTTGGAGAACTTCAGTCTTTATATGAAGCGAACAAAGAGCGTGTCATTTGGATGGATAAAACACGCTACAGTGCATTTGCGGGAACGAATTTAGACATTTTACTTCGCGAACGAAATATTCGCACGGTACATTTAATGGGCGTCTGTACAGATATTTGTATTTTGCATACAGCGATTGACGCATACAACTTAGGGTATGATATCGTCGTGCATACAGGCGGCGTCGCGAGTTTTGATATGGAAGCGCATGAATTTGCGTTAAAACATTTCAAAAACGTTTTAAATGCAAAAGTGATTGAATAATTGAACAAGGGGTAGCACCGCATAAGCGAGGCTACCCCTTTAGTATTGTTTAGGTCATCATATTCGTAATAATAAAAACATGTTACATATGTTTCTTGGTGAACGTTTCGTCCCACAGCCGCGGTGCGATGTTCTGTTTTGATCTTCTATCCTTAAGCAACGCAAACCCTACCTACTTTTGCGTCCTTGCAGTCCTATAACTGCGCCAGTGTGAATAAGTGTCTTCAAAAATTGAAAACAGATTGCCAGATTACGTACATTTTGTTCCTTTTCATACATTCTTTCATTATAGCTCATCTCCTCCAATTTGTCGAGCATCGCTTTACACATTAAGTATTTCTTCATTTTTTTAAAATTTATATGTTTCGTATTTTGTGAAGGTGGTATACATAAGTTACAAGCAATCATACTTGTTTTATAAAAAAGGAGATGGAGAATATGTTAAGTTTCTTATGGTATTTAATTATCGGAGGTATTTTAGGTTGGTTAGCCGGTGCAATTTTAGGGAAAGACATTCCGTTCGGTATTCCTGGTAACATTATCGCCGGAATTATCGGAGCTTGGATTGGCGGAAACTTATTAGGCGCTTGGGGTCCAAAAGTTTCTGACTTCTACATCGTTCCAGCATTGATCGGTGCGATCGTGCTCGTTGCGATTTTAAGCTTAATATTAAAATCTATGAACCGTGCATAAGTGAAAAAAACGAGAGGAGGATTCAGCCTTCCCTCGTTTTTTCTCGTTTATACCGAAAAAATATAGAAAGAAAACGTTTTCGTTACTCGTTTACCTATGTTATAATCAAATTCAAATGCGAGAACGTTTTTAATTAGGAGGTCTTGTATGCGCTTACAAAATAAAGTGGCAATGATTACAGGAGGCAGTGGTGGAATCGGCAAAGCAACAGTCCGTCGATTTTTACAAGAAGGAGCGGTCGTAGCGATTGTCGACTATGATGAGCATGCGCTCGAAACTTTCGCTACCGAACTACAAGCTGAAGGGTTCGATGCGTTCCAAACGTATAAGTTAGACGTGCGTTCCTTGGAAAACGTGCAACAAGTTGTCACGCAAATTGTCGAACGTTTCGGCACGCTCGATATTTTAATTAATAATGCAGGCATTACGCAAGATGCTCAGTTGACGAAAATGACGGCGGAGCAATTTCACGATGTGCTCCAAGTGAATACGACGGGCGTTTTCTATTGTACGCAACAAGTCGTTCCGCATATGATCGCGCAAAAAAGTGGAAAGATTATTAATACGACATCTGTTAGTGGCGTTTACGGCAACTTCGGACAGACGAACTACGCCGCTTCTAAAGCTGCGGTCGTCGGTATGACGGAGACGTGGGCAAAAGAACTCGGGCGCCACAACATTAATGTCAATGCGGTTGCGCCAGGGTTTACATTAACGCCTATGGTCGAAAAGATGCCGGATACAGTCATTGAAAAAATGACGCAAATGATTCCGCTCGGCCGTCTCGGTAAGCCGGAAGATATTGCGAATGCTTACGTCTTTTTAGCTTCGGATGAATCAAGCTATATTCACGGACATACATTGCATGTCGACGGTGCCATCATTATGTAATTTGTCTACATGTGCAGCGAAACGAATGGAATGTTTGACGACTACACTCCCAATGTATCGCCAACAATAGATTTCGTGAGATGTAGACAAAATAACACTCCCACCCATCTCTCCCGGGTAGGAGTGTTTTTAGTTTTCTGCAGCGGCCAATCCTTCTAATTGGTCGCGCATTTCTTCAAATTCTTCATAAAACGCATACACATCAGATACGTATTGATCGCTACGGTTGTAGTTGAACAATGCTTTTTTTAGATCGCCTTCCGCTGCTCCACTTCGTGATAAATAGTGAGCAGCCGAATAGATCGCATCTTCAATGTCGAATGGATCAGCAATGCCGTCTCCATTCGCATCGACCCCGTACCCTCCATACTGTGCAATGACGTCTGGATTTGTTTTATCTTTTTCCGGAATCTCTCCTTGTCCGAGTCCCGAACAACTCGGATGACTCCACCCGACGAATGTACAAGGCATAAATTGCATATGCCCTTCCGCTCCTACTGGAGAAATGAGTGTAGACATCGTAGAAAAGCGGGTTTCGATACGGTGAACTGCCGCAAGCAAGGTCCACGGAATGTCATACTCTTCCGCAGCCGCTTGGTAAATCGAAATATATTCGGTCGGCATTGTCAAACCACCTGTTAAAACTTGCACTTCATCCATGACGACGTGAGCGGCTTTTTGAATGATGCCACTTTTTTCAAAAGTAAAGACGAGAATAGCGAGTGTTCCGTATACGACAACTGCTACTGTCGCTACTAAAAAAATGAGCCGTTTCAATAATGATTTTTTCTTTTTTTGATGGGCCACTGGAACACTCCCCTTCTCCGTTTATGACTGTTGTAATTTTTTCATATCTTCAATGATTTGACCGAAGTGTTCTTCACGTGTGCCATCAAACTGCACGCCACCGTAAGTTTTCACTGCGACACCTTCTTGATTCACTAATACAAAAGCTGTTCCATGAATGACTTGGTCACTTTCCGGGTCATCGATAACGATTTGGCGGAATGAATCGACCGCAAATTTCTCAATAAACTCTTGAGAATATCCTGTTAACATTTCCCATTTCGATTCATCGACAGGATCGTAACCTTCTAAATATTCCGCTAGTCGTTCTGGTGTATCGACAGCTGGGTCTACGCTAAATGACACGATATGATAATCTTTTAATCCTTCTTCTTCCATCATATCTTGCAACTCAGTCATATTCGCCATCATCGGCAAACAAACCGTCGTACAATTCGTAAAGACGAACTGCGCAAGCCATACATCACCTTTCAAATCATCGAGCGATACTTTTTCGCCACGATGACTATCGAACGTAAAATCTTCTATTTTATACTTATGATCAGGTTTGAAAGCTCCTGGTGCACAAGCTGCTAACAGAACTGAAACGAGAGCAAACATAACTAATAAACGTTTACGCATACAAAGCCTCCAATAAATTTCTTTATTCATTTTAACATAGAGTGATGTTAATGACGAGATAAGTTAATTCTTCTTCATTTTCATGTAAATATGTGAAGTTATGATGAATAATCGACTTTTTCTTTCATCCTTTCTTCATCTATCTCTCGATAAGGTGATTTTTTCGGAAGAAGCGACTATAATGTAAAGGAGATTAATTAATCGAGGTGACTGTTTTGATAGCAACTGTACTCCCTTCATTCGTTCTAGGAACGACGAATAATATTTTTATGGGATTTATCGTATTTTGGGTATTCGTCCTACTCGGTCTCTTTGCGATCGGTGGATTTTTTATGTTCCGTAAGTTTTTAAAAGTGTTGCCGAAAGAAGACGGCATGTCGACATTAGACTGGGAAGAGCATTATGTGAATGAATCACTCCACTTATGGCATGACGAGGCAAAAGAATTACTGGAAGAATTCGTCAGCCCTGTACCAGAGTTATTCCGCCCGGTCGCCAAGCAAAAAATAGCCGCAAAAATCGGAGAGGTCGCACTCGCAGATGGTGCTTCTAAAATTGAGTTTAAGCATATGTTAGAAGGGTATATTACCGCAACACCAAAACGTGATCATAAGTTTTTGCGCAAACGCTTAACGGAACTAGAAATTGAATTCAGTCAATATGAATACTTATTTGAACTTGCGGATAAGTAAAAAACAAAGTCGATGGAGAGAATCTCTACTCGGCTTTGTTTTTTTATCGTTTCGGCTTCAATTGTTGAAGACGTTGAATCATTTGTTCTTTCGACGCATATCCGAAATGCTTCAACAAATCTTCCGGGTCTTCTTGAATGCTGCGTTGCAATAGACGAAAATAACGCAGTTCAGAACCTCTTACATCGAGCGATTCTCCCGCAGTTGCCCGCTCCACTACCCGCTCTACTGTCCGCTCACTCATCGGTTCATTCATAAGACCGCGATCGGTAAAGTAAAGCGCATGCCCTTCTTCCCACTCAAAATCAAATAGTTCGGCTGTCCGCTTCGCGTAATGCTGTAAATCTTCTACTGTTTTTTCCATTAAATCAATCCATTGAAACGTTAAATTTTTGCGTAATAAAGCAAGTTTTCGTTCTTTTTGGTCGAAATGTCCCCAGCGTAAATTTTTAATTTCGGCTACTTTCAACCCTGTATCGATCATCAATTGGACGATGGAGCGGTTGCGAAAGGGGAGCCATTCTTCATAACTCGTCATTTCCGCTGGTTCTTCATAATGATGATACACCGCACTCACTTCGGTCATCGAAGGAATCCGCACTTCTACTTGGTACGGTTGCGTATGCAAAATAGCGGACTTAAAATCTTCTTCAATAATGTGAGCGACTGCTAAATAGTGCACGAATGAGCGCAAAGACGAAATTTTTCGGCGCACAGAAGTCGGTTTAAATCCCGCTTCTAGTAAGACGTCTTCGTAGTGAATCGCAAAATGCCTGAATTCTTCACTCGTCACGTCTTCAATACGCGCTTCATCTAACGCTTGCGCTAGCTGTTCTAAATCGATGCGATATTGTTTCAATGTATGAGGGGACTTATTTAAATTTCGTAAATGAAATAAATATTGCGCGATTGCTTCTTTACACTGCATGTCCATTCCTCCTTATGAAAAAATCAATAGAATGCGCGATATGCGCACCTATTGATTCACTAACTGTTGATATTTTCGGTACATCCCGATCCGCCATGACACGATCATCCCGAATGCGAGTAAAAAGAACATACCACCAAGCTCTCCGACGTCAATCGATGAACTTAATACCATTTTTGCGACAACGCGCACGATGAGTAACCCGACTAAAATGAGTAAAAATGCACGTGACGGTTGAACGTAAATTTGGTCGCCTTCTTTTCGGAAATTCGTCGTTTTAATTAAAATGAATGAAAACAATACACCGACGCCGAACGCTTCAATGACTTGAAGCCACGGTACACGAAACTCTTCAAAGACGAACATCAACATCCCGGTCGACATGAAAAGAGGTGGCAAAATAATTTTTTTAGCGGTGATCGGACGTTTCGCGATCTTTTGACGTACAATCACACTCATCGTTCCCATCACTAAAAAGAAAATTGTCGAGCCGATGATGAGAAACGATGGTGGTAAATCTTTTAAAAACGATGGAATAAAGTCAACGAGGCGCATGAACGATTAGTCCTCCCATTGCTGTACTTCATCGAGACGTTTCATAAGTTCGTCGCGTTGAACGAAACGTGCAAAACGAGCATATTCTTTACCGTGTAAAAATAATAAGACGACTGGTGCTGTGAACAGTGAGAACTGTCCCGCAATTTCTTGTACTTCCGACACGTTCACTTGGTAAAACGGAACGTCTGGATATTGCTCTTGGAGCGGTTCAACTTGCGGTAATAAGCCATCACACACTGAACAGCCGTTAATTTTTACGAATAATAATAGCTTCGGTTGCTCTTCTAATAAAGTAACCCATTCATCATACGATGTAATTTTATGCATCCTTAATCCTCCTAAACGATTCATCTCTTTCATCATACACGATACACGACAATTGTGAACGATGACATAAATATTCACAAAAGATGATAGTTACGCCCATTTTACCAAAAACGTACACAAATAGCGTTTCTTATGCTCAATCATTTAAAAACAGAGAGACATGAGTACTATTTTCGCTACAATTGTTCTCCTTTTATCTTTTCCTATACAAAAAAGTACAGCAAGACGCTGTACCTAAATGCTACTCTGTTATTTCACTGACCCCTTAGGATAATAAAAAGAGAACGCTTTTAATCGACGAGTCCGTTTTGGAGTTGGTACATTTTGTAATAAAGACCTCGTTCGCTTAACAGTTGTTGATGCGTGCCTCGTTCGACAATTTCACCTTGGTGTAACACGAGGATCAATTCGGCATCTTGAATCGTACTGAGTCGATGGGCAATGGCGATCGTCGTACGGCCTTTCCGCATTTTTTCAAGGCTCGCTTGAATCGCGACTTCCGTTTCCGTATCGATATTCGCTGTTGCTTCATCGAGAATTAATATTTTCGGATCCGTCGCCATCGTTCGCGCGAATGCGATCAATTGACGTTGTCCGCTTGAAAACGTCGAACCGCGTTCGGTCACATGTTCTTCATAACCGTTCGGTAATTGTTCGATGAAATGATGCGCTTGGACAAATTGTGCCGCTTCTCGCACGGTCTCATCGTCCATTTCTGGATGGTGCAAGCGAATATTGCTCGCGACTGTTCCGTAAAATAAAAACGGATCTTGCAAGACGAGTCCGACTTTTTCACGCAATTGTGAAGCGGGATACGACTTGATTGATTGACCGTCAATTGTGATCGATCCTCGTTCAAACTCGTAAAAGCGCATCAATAAGTTAATGATGGAGCTTTTTCCGCTCCCTGTATGACCGACGAGTGCGACCGTTTCGCCTGCTTGCGCAGTGAACGATATGTTTTTCAACACGTCTCGTTCCCCGTCGTAAGAGAAGGACACATCTTTAAATTCAATGACGCCGTCTGTAATCGGCTTTGTCGCCGTTCCCGTTTGACTCGGTTCTACCGTCTCATCGTCCATTAAACGAAAGACGCGTGAAGCGGAGACGAGCGCTTGTTGGAAGATGGATAAACGTTGCATCACTTGTTGGACCGGTTGGAATAAGCGTCCGAGCAATGTCGTAAAGGCGTAAATGACTCCGACATCGATCGCTGTTTCCATAGAAGTGAACCCGAAATATCCGAGCGTGACGACAATCGCTAACGCATACAATAAATCAATCGCAGGGCCAAGCAACATACTGTCGAATTTAATGTTGCGTAATCCCGCTTTGAAATGATTGTCGTTAATTTCTTTAAATTCATCCGCCATACGTGCTTCTTGGCGGAATGTTTGAATCATGCCCATCCCTGAAATCGACTCTGCAATTTTAGCGTTCAACTGACTGAGCCTTTCTCTTAAGTCGGCATAAAAGTCCGCACTATACTTCCGGTAAATCGTCATAATTCCTAAAAAGAACGGAAGGAGTAACAGGGCGATGAACGCGAGTTTCACATCTAAGAAAAAGAGTGCGATATATACACCGATCAGCGTTAAAATCGATGAAATGAATGTGACGATGACGCTGACGAACATTTCTTTAATCGATTCCGTATCGTTCGTCACACGCGATACGATACTTCCTGCTGGTGTCGCATCGAAATAACGCATGCCGAGTCCTTGCACTTTCGTAAATACGTCGATGCGCATTTGTTGAATAATTTTGAGCGCAATATGTTGGAAGCGAATCATCTGAAAATAACTAAAGACGACGAGCATTAACGTAATGCCGACATAGAGCGCAAAGATCGTCATTGTTTCCTGTTTTGGAAATTGCATCGGCGTGATGAAATCATCGATAAACCGCTGAATAATTAGCGGTCCCGCAATTCCACCTGCAATCGATAAAAGAAGCATCGTCATCGCGATTGCGACTTCCTTTTTATGAGGGGCCACGTAAGCGAATAGACGCTTAAATACTTGCCATTGTTCACGCGCTGTCAATTTAATCGTTTTATCTTCACTCATGCGAACCACCTCCTTGTTCAACCGATTGTTCGAGTTGTTGCAACATGTACATATCGTAATAATGTCCTCGTTGATCCATCAATTGTTCATGCGTTCCTTTTTCGATGATCGTTCCTTCATCGAGGACGATAATTTGATGCGCATGTTGAATCGCGCTTAAACGATGGGACGTAATAATATTCGTTTTGTCCTGGCGCGTCTTGCGCAAATTCGTTAAAATTGCTTCTTCTGTACGCGCATCTACCGCAGATAAAGAGTCATCCAACAGCAACAACTCAGGATCCATCAATAATGCTCGCGCAATCGACACACGTTGCTTTTGTCCACCAGATAAACTGACGCCGCGTTCTCCGACGAGCGTGTCATATCCTTCTGTCAAACGTAAAATGTCTTCGTGGATGAAAGCAAGTTTCGCTGCTTGTTCAATTTGTTCGACATTCGTCGCTGGATTTGTAAATGCGATATTGTCTCGAATCGTTGTAGAGAATAAGAAATGGTCTTGCGGTACGTACCCGATCGATTCTAATAAGCGTTGTTGACGATACGCATCGATCGAATGTCCCGCATACGTAATCGTTCCGTCATACCCTTCAAACTCCCGCATTAACAATTTTAAAATCGTCGTTTTACCCGAGCCTGTTTTTCCGACGATGCCTAATGTTTCGCCTCGTTTCAACTCGAATGAAACGTCGTGTAATGTCGTTTCTTCCGCTCCTGGATAACGGAATTGTTTCACGTCGAAATGGAGGTCTCCGACAGGACGTTCGTCGATCGCATTCGGTACGTCAACGATTTCTGGATCGACATCAAACAGTTGTTGAATTCTCGTATACGACGCACTTCCTCGCTCGACGATGTTGAACAAAAAGCCAAATGCCAACATCGGCCAAATGAGTGCCGCTAAATACGTACTGAACGCAACGAGATCACCGATTGTCATCTGTCCGTCAATGATGAAGCGCGTTCCGAAAACGAAAGATAAAATGTATGACACCGCAAAAATTCCGCTAATCGTCGGGTCAAACAAAGCATCGACGCGTGCGACACGCATATTTTTTTCGACGACTTTCGTCGATAAATTTGTAAAGTCATCGATATCTTGTTTTTGTTGTCCAAATGTTTTAATGACTTCAATTCCTGAAATACTTTCCTGTGTTTTATCATTCAAATCCGAAAACGCTTCTTGCGCGTAACGGAACCGATCGCGAAGTAAGCGACCGTAATAACTCGTCAGTAAAATCATAATGGGGAGCGGGATGAGCGCGATAATCGTTAATTTCCAACTAATCGTAAAGCCCATCGTCAAAATGACGACCGTTCCCGTCACAAGAGAATCGACGAGTGTGAGTACCCCCATACCTGCTGTTTGTTGCACGGCGTTAATATCGTTCGTCGCATGGGCCATTAAATCCCCAACACGGCGCTTTTGATAAAAGGATGACGACATTTTCGTAAAGTGAACGAATAATTGTTCACGTAACGTACGGGCTAAATAAACAGCCGAACCGAAAATCATCACGCGCCAAAAATAACGAGCGACGTACATAATGATTCCCGCGATGACTAAAATGATGAGCCAGCGCGTCAGTTGTTCGGACGTCAACGTATTGTCCGTTACCCCATCGATGACGAGTCCGATAATTTTCGGTGGAATTAACGCTAAAAAAGCGACGAAAATGAGCATACTAACCCCAAAAATGTATTGTTTTTTACGCTGTTTAAAAAACCAGCCTAATTGTTTGACGACATTCAGAACAATCCCCTCTTTCTTTCATTAAAATTAAAAAAGCTTGTCCATTCTATCATGAACAAGCTCTGGAGTGGTATTTTTAGCGTTGTAAACGACGGGCCATTTGTTGAACCGGGTCCCAAACTCCGTTGAACGGAGGCGCATAACTTAAATCTAAATCGAGTAAATCCTCCACCGTTAATTGTGCGTACAATGCAGTTGCGATGACATCGAGTCGTTTGTCCACACCCGCTCCACCGATGATTTGAGCGCCGAGTACGTGACGCGTAAACGTATCATAATAAAGCGTTAACGTCACTTTGTCGCCGCCTGGATAATACCCAGCAATGGAATTCGCAGTTAGCGTAATCGAGTCATAATCCCGATTCGTCGCTTGAAGTGCTCGTTCGTTTAATCCCGTACCGCCAATTGCATAATCGAAAAATTGGAAGATTGACGTGCCGACAATCCCTTTAAAGCGCGCATCTTCTCCACACATCGCAAGACCCGCAACACGTCCTTGTTTGTTCGCGGTCGTTCCGAGTGGGATGTAGTCGTGCTTTCCAGTGAGTCGGTTGAAATGACTGGCGCAGTCCCCTGCCGCATAGACGTCTGGAATCGTCGTCTCCATCTGCTCATTCGTCACGATCGCGCCGTTTCCTAGCGTATGAAGTTGTGGCGATTGTGCAAATGCTGTCGCAGGGCGAACGCCGAGTGCTAATACGACGTAATCTGTCGCATACGCACCGTTTTTTGTCGTCACTTCACGCACGACGTCTTCACCTTCAAATCCAGTCACTTCTTCATTTAATAACACTTCGATGCCACGTTCACGCGCTTTTTGTAAAATCGCTTCTGAAATCGCTTCATCAAAGTTTTTCGCTAAACGGTCCCCGCGTTGAATGAGACGGACCTCTTTTCCAGCGAGCGTTAACGCCTCTGCTACTTCCAGTCCGATATACCCTCCACCGATGACAGTGACATGTTGTTTTTCTTCAATCGCTGCGACGAGCTGTTTCGTCTGTTCAATCGTCTTAAACACTTGAATACCACGTAAATCGCTATTGTGAAGTGACGGAACGAGCGGATGCGCACCTGTCGCAATTAATAGCTTGTCATAACGGACGGTAAAGGCTTCATTCGTTTCGGTATGTGTTCCGTGTACTTCTTTCGCTTCGTAATCGATCGATTCCACGCGATGATTCGTGCGCGCATCGATGCCGTGACGATCTCGAAATGTTTCGGGGGAACGTGCGATGACACGCTCCGCTTTTTCGATGCGACCGTCAATGACATACGGCAAACCACACTGCCCGTAAGAATACACAGTTCCTTGTTCTAACGTCGTCACACGTGCTTCATGATTGTGACGTACAATTTCCATCGCAGCGCTCATTCCCGCTGCATCTCCACCAATGATGACATAATGTGTCAATGTTCTCGACCCCTTTTTAAATTATTGTTGAAAATAAGGATTGTTGCGGAATCCTTTCCATAAATCCGATTGCTCGACATAACTCGCCGCACGGAGTAATAAATGATCATGTCCTTTTAACGCCATTAATTGAACCCCGATCGGCATTCCTTCATCATCTGAAGCGAGCGGTAAAGAAATGGCAGGTTGTCCTGTTAAATTCGCTAATTGTGTGAATGGTGTATACGTTAAGCTCGGTAAAAACATTTCATAAATGGCATCTTGACGCGCTTCATTCGTTGTCGCGCGCAACATTTCTTCTTGTAATTGTGCCATTTTACGCGGGGAATGCGTCAATTCTCCGACAGGGGGCGCCGTATTCGCTGTCGTCGGCGTCATGAAGTATGTATACGTTTCATGAAGTTGAGACATGTTACGTGCCGCTGTATCCCAAGCGTGCAAACTGTCGACATATTCACGTGCCGTAATCGTTTTGCCTGCTTCTGCTAACATCCAACTTTCAATCTCCACATGTTCTAACGTGAGCGGATGATTCATTTGACGTTCAAGATTATGAAATAAGTGAGACATTTCCCCACAGTTCATCGCGTAATAGTGACGCATGAGCTCTTCCCCATCGAAAGGCCAATCTACTTCTTCCACGATATGCCCCTCTTGTTCGATATAGCGTACAACATGTCGTATCGCTTCTTTCGCCGCTTCACTAACCGGTGTTCCGACTGGTGACTCCATCGTATACGCAAATTTCAACTGACGTGTCGGTGCACGGCGCAACGTATGTAAATATCCTTGTTCATAGAGAGGCGTTTGGAATGCAGCTTCTGGTTGAACCGTCTGTAAAATGTCGAGCGCAGCCGCTGCATCGCGAACGGTACGTGTTAAAACGAAATCGATCGCCGCTCCTTGCCAGTTGCGTCCGACAGATGGTCCGACTGGCGTTTTGCCGCGACTTGGTTTCAGTCCGACTAAACCAGTGAAAGAAGCGGGAATGCGAATCGAACCTCCCCCATCACTCGCTCCTGCGATTGGGACGATTCCGCTCGCGACCGCTGTCGCTGCTCCCCCGCTTGAACCGCCAGATGAGCGGCTATGACACCACGGATTACGTGTCGGGCCGTGTAGGCGTGGTTCGGTAATATTTTTCAATGCGAATTCAGGTGTGTTCGTAAATCCCGTAAACACAAATCCTGCTTCTCGTAATGTTTTCGTATAGTTCGCTTCTTCCGGCGCCACATAATCTTTAAAAAGAGTAGATCCTGACGTAATGCGCGCTCCTTTCAACGATTGTGAAATATCTTTCAGTAAAAAGGGTACCCCGCTTAACGGACTTTTCCCTTCTACTCGTTTCGCTTCTTGTAATGCTTCGTCGTGACGATTATGGACAACAGCATTCAATGCTCCGTTCACTTTCTTTTCTTGTGTAATGCTCGCTTCTACAAGTTCCGAAGCAGAGACTTCTTTCGCTCGAACGAGTGCAGCTAATTCGACTCCATCATATTGAATATATTCTCGACGTTTCAATTCGATCATCCCCTTTTTCATGTGGCATTAACGTTTAGAAAAATCACTTCATTCATTTTATCATATTTTATCAAATTTATTCTTTTCTCTATACTTTCTGTCATTTTCAACATATTTCATAAAAAAAACATAGACTCCTTCGCAAAGAAGTCTATGTGTAATATCTAAGAACAGCGGTAGCCGCCCATTTCATTAATAAATTTTTTCACACTCGGTGCCCAGTGACGATTCAAGTTCGATGGATCGTTTGCCGCTCCAATGGGCGCATATACAGCTCCGAGTTGTTCGATCGTTTTCAATCCGCCTTTATTCATCAATCGAGAAATCGTGCGCGCCGTTGCGTCGAGTCCTTGTTCAAGGGAATTGTAACGAATTAACGTCGACCAGTTCGTCTTCGGGTTCATCATGCCCCCAGGGTTGTTGTATTCCCGAATCGCTTTGCTCGTCCCATGCCCTGTTTCGTGAATCGTAATCGCTGCGAAAATGACCGGGTCGATATTATGTTTTTCCGCGATGCGAATGATGAGGGGACCTTGCCCGGCTAATTTACCCGATGCATTCAATTTATTGAAAAAGGCATCACCAATCGTATCTCCACACGCAAGCGTAACGTTTTCTGGACGCCCTCCAGAAGTGCTCGGTGTTGTGTTACTTGCGCCTTGCTGTGGATAAATGATAGTTGGTGGTCGTTGACGCTTCACTAATTCCGCCATTTCTTCATCGATTACTTTCAAGCGTGCAATATCCGTTTCATAGCGTTGTGTCACTTTTTGTTGTTCAGATGTTAATGCATCGAACGCTTGTTTTAATTCTGCTACGAGTTCACGCTGACGTTTTTCATGTAATTTCGCAAAATCACGTTGCACTTCTAGTAATTCCTTCGACGATTCTATCGCTTGAAGTGCTTGCTGTTCGACATATTGTTGCTCTTCAATTTGTTCTTTCTCTTCATTCATCGTCGCCATTAAATCACGATCGACTTGCAAAAATAAGTTGACCCCTTCAATACGCTTGAAAAAGTCTAAAATATTCGCTGATCCAAGTAAAATGTCGACGTAGTTTAGTTGTCGGTCATGTTTTTGTAAAGCGATGAGACGTTGATCGGCAATTTTTTTACGTTCATCGTAGAGCGCCTGTATATCATCTAATTCTTCTCGTATATCATCTAATACAGCGAACTGCTCTAACAATTGTGCTTCTGTTTGTTGAATATCAAGTTCAATAGCTTTTCGTTCTTTTTCTAGTTCATTCAGCTTATCTAATTTTTCTTTTAGTTGCTGTTCTTTTTGAGCTACTTTTTGGTCAAGTGCTTTCTTTTCTACTTGAAGTTGAAGTTTGCGTTGTTCGGTTTGACGTTGTTCCAACTGCAATTCTTTAAAAGAAACAGCATGAGCGAGCGGTAATTGCGCACAAATAAAAAAAAGACAAGTGAGCCAAACGATACGAATTCGCATTCTTCTTCCTCTACCTTTCATTCATACTTATGACTAGTATACCATTAAGTGAGCCGTTGAATGATGAAGATTATGAGAAAAATGATGAGCATAAAGGATGAAATACGTAACGATTTTTGCAAATAGCCGTTCATTCGCTTACTATTTTTCGAAATCGGCTGTAATTTTCCTCTTTTTGATTCAATGGCTCCGTATTTACGATCCGTCACTTTTTGTAAACACTCTTCACAAACTGAACGCCATTCAAATTGCTCCGTCACATAATGTTTCAGTGGACCTGTCGTTTCTCGTCCACATTCCGTACATCGTCTCGTATCCATCTAAAATCCCTCCTACACAAAAAATCGGACTGCACCACGCGCAATCCGACTTCTTTCTTACGTATGATTCTATCACGTTACACGAAAAAGTTCATGAGGACGACGGTGATCATGCCGGCGATGACGGTCCAAAGCAAACTTTTCGTCCAGAAGCCGACGATGAAGGCTACGATTGTTCCGACGAGGTGCGCAGGATTCCACGTTTCACCTTCTCCGAGCGGTACGATTTCTTGGACGAGAATCGCTGTTAAAATCGCAAGCGGTATGTACTTCAACCAGTTCATAAACCAATTTGGTAAATCGACTTGACTTAAAATCGTAATCGGCAAAATACGAGGTAATGCCGTAACGATCATACTGCCGATAATTATGATGAGGACGGTTGTGTCGATCGCCATTTTTCTACCCCCATTCCAACGACTGCAGCGAGTGATGCTCCGACCATAACGTTCAAACCGACGGGTACATATGGCGTGCTTCCAATCGTAAAGATAATTGATGCGAGAATGACAAAAATATCCGTGCGCAAGTTCGCTTGCGATGAAATTTGCAAGACGAGTAAACCGATGAACATTCCAGCAAGCGCAAAGTCGAGTCCGAATGTTGATGGATCGGTAATCCATTTCCCTAAAATACCACCGAGTAAGTTCGCGAGCACCCAGTTAGCATACGCCGTAATGTTTAATCCTTGCATCCAGTAGTAGTTAATTTTTCCACCGGAGCGGGTCATTTCGTTTGCGGCGACACCGAATGTTTCGTCCGTTAATAAAAAGCCAGTTCCGACGTTTTGCCACGTCGTATTATTTTTAAATGCTGGCGCGAGCACAGCACTAAGTAAAAAGTGTCTCATATTAATGATGAACACCGTTAAAATAATTGTAAACGTAGGAGCCCCCGCAATGAGTAACCCTGCGACAACGAACTGACCTGCTCCTGCATAAAGCAATAAAGATAATAATAAAATTTCGAAAATGTTAAGCCCTGCCGTATATTCCACAACACCCGCTGCGAAACCGACACTTAAATAACCGAGCACGGTCGGCATACAATCTTTTACCCCGAGCATAAATTGGTCTCGGTTCGTACATGCTTGTGTCAACTCGTTCCCTCCTCATGTATATTTATACTGATATATAACATGTGAATATAATATTATACGTACTCTCATCCGTCAACAAGTGAATAAATATACATAATACTTTCACGATTGGATAAGACTGTTTTTATTATCGTCATAATATATCAGAATATACTGAATTTATGAAGTGGAATCGTGCAGAAACGCTACGAATGAATGATTCGATAACCGAAATAGTTACACATCCATTCATTTATTTCGAGAAAATTGTTATTGTATAAAATAAAAAACTGCTGGAAGATCTAGCCTTCCTACAGTTTTCATTGAACATTAAATCTTTTTCACAAATTGTGTTTTCAGTTCCATTGCGCCGAAACCTGGTACTTTACAGTCAATGTCATGATCGCCTTCTTTAAGACGGATGTCCTTCACTGTTGTTCCTTGTTTGATTGGGTTAGAACTGCCTTTTACTTTTAAATCTTTAATGACCGTTACCGTATCGCCGTCTTGTAAAATATTGCCGAATGCATCTTTGTAAACAGGTCCTGCCTCTTCTTCTGGGGCAGCGTTCGGGTCCCATTCATGCGCACATTCTGGACAAACGATTAAATGACGGTCTTCATAAGTGTATTCACTATTACACTCAGGACAGTTTGGTAAGCTCATGCCATTCACTCCTTTTTTGTTAATCTTGTTCAGTATACTCGGTCTCTTCACTTTTAGCAAAGATGCCTGTTTTATAACAAATAATCATTTCCGGATCGAGATGAATCATTTTTTCCAGTGATTCAGACGCTTCTTTTAAGTCGAGCGCTGTATTCATATCTCCAATCGTAATGTAACTCTTCTCTTTCGCTGCCGCTTCTCCGGCGATGACGATGTTTTCTTCCGGGCAGTAAATGGACGTATGTCCTACCGTCTGACCCGGTGTCGCGATCACTTCCGCCACTGTTTCGACGGGTAGTCGGTTGCCGTCCGCTACGGTGCGGTGGATTTTGACCGGAGGAATGCTTGCGAGTGCGACCATATATTGCGCTGCGGTCTGTTCTTGCAATTCGTCTTCTGCCGCTTCTAATAACTGCTCCGCTTGTTCGACTTTGAACGGCTTTTTGCGTCCGTCAATAAATGGTGCTTCTTCAATCGATGTCATAAATTTCGTGCGCCAATATTTTTTCTTCCATTCTGCCGCCGCTCCGATCGCTTCATCATGGTGATGCGTGAAATAGACGGTGCGGATCGTTTTCGGCTCGATGCCTTCTTGGCGCAGTGCTTCTTCAATGAGCGGGAGTGAACCTGGGTAACCGAGATTGACGAGAATATGTTTCTTCTTTCCTTTAATAACGGTCGGGTATAAAAAATATGGACGATTTTCGTATTCGTATTTTATTTTCAATGGAATGATTGCTGACATAAAAATCCTGCTTTCTTTATTTGAATTCTTCACAATTTGTTCATGTTTTATTCATGTTGCAAGCGTTACGATAGGGGGAGTGTATCGTTTCTTGACATTTCATTTAATAGTCGATACGATATCTATCGATTATGTGTGAAAAAAGATTGAACTAGACGAAAGGAGTCGTAACGTGAGTAAGCAACGTGTAAAAAAAGAACCATCGCTTTTTGCGCAAGTCGTGAAAACGGGAATTATTAAATCGAACCTCATTCCGTTGTTCGCGGGTGCGATGATGGCCCTTTATCGAATGAATGCTCCTTTCAGTGAGTATATTTATGATTTACTTTTTGCGGGAGTCGGCTCGGCTCTCATTATCGGCGCAGCGGGCGCTTTTAACAACTTATATGATGCGGATATTGACGCGATCATGGAGCGGACGAAAAAGAGACCGACTGTGACGGGTGAATTTTCAAATGCGTCCGTTTGGACAATCGGCATTAGCTTCACCCTTATCGGGGCGCTCAGTTTATACTTCGCTTCCCCACTCGCGATGATTCTTGGACTACTTGGACTATTCCTTTATATATTCCCTTATACGATGTGGACGAAGCGTCGTACCATTTGGAATACAGAGGTCGGCGCATTATCAGGTGCGATGCCTCCTTTAATTGGATGGACGGCGATCACAAGTGACTTGAATGACATCGGCTTATGGGCATTGTTCATCGTCATGGTCCTTTGGCAAATGCCACATTTCTATGCGATTGCAGTTCGCAAGCACGACGATTATAAAGCGGCACATGTACCGATGCTTCCTGTAGCGAAAGGGATGGAACGTACATATAAACAGACTCAATTTTACTTAGTTTTACTCGTATTATCAAGTTTTCTTTTCATTCCGATCAGTTATTTCATGACAGGCCTCGCCTTCGTCTTATCGCTCATCTGGTTGTATATGAGTTATACGAGTTATCGCAAAAAAGATGCGTACGGTTGGGCGACGGTGTTATTTTTCTACTCGCTCATTCATTTAACAATTTTATTTACAGCGATCATTATTTATATCGGGATTCAATTCATTTTCTAAATGAAAAATGCTGCACACGACGGTTCGTGTTGCAGCATTTTTATTTTCTTTTTTCCAATTCGTCTACTCGGCGCTCGAGTTGTTCTATCCTTTTTTGCAAAGCGCGATTCGATGTTGTAGCTGGCACTTCTTCCTCTTGTGACGCTTCATGTTCTTTAATGCGTTTCATCATAAATTTATAGACGAAGTAAGCGACGACTAAAGGACCGACGAATAAGACGAATAAACCGACGAGTAACAATGTATTCATCAATCGAACACCTCTTTCAACAAGCATTTTAACGTTCATTTGTGAAGTTTTCAAAAACTTTGTGAATGCAATGTGTGACAATCGAAATGTTTTTCAAGTGATGGAAATGGTGATACAGTGAAGAGATAAAGAAAAATAGCGACCGTCATCGGACGATCGCTATTTCATGAAAGGTGTTTATTGTGAAACGTTGGATTCCTTTTATACTACTCGTTATACTTGTAACGTGGAGTTCTCATCAACCTGGGGGACCGCCCATCGTTGATGAGAGTGAGCCTATCGTTGATTTTGCTTGGCTTCATAACATCCACATTACGTTTTGGGGCGGAGACATTTCGACAGAAACGCGTGGTGTCAATGGCTTGTTGCGCTTTATCGCACGTAAAATGATGCACTTCTTTTATTTTGGTGCGATTGCGCTCACTGCACTGTACGCTGTCCGTCGTTATGCGCTCGCTTTTTTCATCACTGTGCTCGTCGCTTGTTTCGACGAATGGCATCAATCATTCATCCCTGGCCGGGGAGGTATGATCCAAGACGTCGTACTCGACAGCGCAGGTGCTTTCACGATGTTAGTCTTCTTCGCACTCATCCAAAGGTTGCGCAGCAGGACTACATAGGAAGCACGTCATACTGGGGATCATGCTTCGCTTTTCTCGCGAATTGCGTAGGCGTCATCCCCGTTTCGTGTTTAAACTTACGACTGAAGTAAAATTCATCATCGTAGCCGACTTTATGCGAGATATCACGGACACGGTACACATTGCGCGCGAGTAAAAACTTCGCCATCGTAATGCGGCGTTCCGTCACATAAGCCATCGCGGTCATCCCGTAACGTTCTTTAAACAGCTCGTTTAAATGGTTCGGACTCATATAGAAGTGATCGGCCATCTGTTGCAACGTTAAAGCATCCGCAAAGTTTTGGTCGATAAATTCTCGAATGTGTTCCATTTGATGGATGCATTGACGACTGCGACGATCTTTTTGTTGATGAATTAAATAAATAAAATCAAACACTTCTTTTTGGAACAGTAAAGGCTGTCCTTTCGCATACGTCGCTTCAATTTGTCTCAAAGCAGAGCGCAATTTGTCAGGAGTATAGCGAATAATCGGCCAATTGAGAACATCTTCTTCCCCGACGAACTGGAAGGCATACAATGCATAATCCGCTCCTCCGTCATGACGAATCTCCTTCAACTGACTCTCTTTTTCAATCGCATAACATTCCCCTTCTTTAAATTGAATCGAATGCGTCGCAAATTGAACGATGATGGACCCTCGAAAGACGAACAGTAAATGATGATCGTTCGGCGTCCATTTCTTTTTCTTCTCAAAGTACATAATTTCACCTCCTTTATTGATAATGATTCTCACTATCATGAAGTATAACGGACTTTTCTCACTTTTTCAATACGAAAAAACACCCCTTCCTCTCATTTCTGAAAGGATTCGGGGTGTTCATGGATTATTGCACAGTAATCGAATGGATTAAAATCGTTCCTTCATCTGTATCTCCAAAATAAAGACTTAACTTTGTCACATGTTCAAAATCAATATCAACAAATCGTTCTAAAGGAATACGGACTGAACGAATCGGCGTATAGCGAGACCATCGAAGTTCTCCTGCATCATTTTCATGCAATCCTCCTTCTTCAATCTCAATCGCATTCAACTCTTCCGGCAAACGTGCGCGTCCGACATTTCCCGCTTCATCTTCTAACTCTACCGCGAAAGCTTGGTGTAAGTACGATTTGTTTCGCTCACTCGCTGGACCTAAAATAAAGTTTACCGTCAACACTTCGTCTCCTACGATATTACGAAGCAATGGTTCGAAGTCGATGGACGAACTCTTTTTCAGCCAGTCGACTTTCAAAAATGAACGTTCTTGAATCGTACCATTCGGGTGTAATCCGGTTAATAAAGGAATGCTTCCTTCTTGAGATACGAGTGTATCTTTTACGAGTTCTGCTTCTGTTTTTTCATAATGGACATTTTCTAAGTCGACTTTTGCAGGATCGAGTAAAAGACGCGTTCCTTTTAATTCTGCAGTTAATAAAACATCTTGCCCATACATGCGATCTGGTTGCGCTCTCGTTTGTAAACTGCGAATTAAAGACGTTTCAGTACGATTTAAAATACCTAAAAAATAATCCGTCACATACTGTTTGAAAAACTGTTCTTGTTCTTCACGCTTTAATTGATGACGCAATTCAAAATTCGTACCGTATTCTGCGACGTCATTTGTCGTCAGTTTCGTATTGAAATAATGATGGTTCCCTTTTTTCAATAAAGTGATTAACTTTAAAGCGGATTTGCTCGAAAGTTCGTCATACATCGCATATCCGTCATATGTTTTGACGATATTGTCGTATTCGGAAACGATGATCGCTCGGTCCACTTCTTCTGGCCAATTTATTTCTTTCTCGATGAATTGTGGGTTCACTGCGAGAAGAGCATCGACTTTAATTTTATTCGACTGCATGTGTTCCGCTAATTCGAATACATATTGTCCTGTTTCAGTGAAGCCGACGACTCCAATTTTGTCTGGATGGACTTTTTGTGAAAAAGGATTGTTCGCTTCACGAGAACGTGCAATAACGGTTTCAATCGTCGCTTGCATCATTTTACGAACGCGTTCCCCTTCATCTTCATATGTTTTATCTAAAGGAAAGGCCGCATGCAAATCGAGAGATAAACCGACAACATCATTTGCCGCTAAATGCCCGATCACATAATCGTACCCTTCATATAAGTCTTCCGCATGTTCGTATAAATCAGAACGCCCATGCCCCATGAAGACAATCGGGTACAATTTTTTCTCTTCAGGTACGCTATAAGAGCCGCGCATCGGGAAACTGAAACTTTCACCACTTTCTAATTGAACGGTATGTGTTCCGTAATCGAAGGAATGAACCGAAAGAGCATCTGTCCCATCGACATGCATGCCGATTTCATTCGGATCGAGTATAATTTCTGTTCGTACTGTATCTGTTGTACAGCCAGCTACGAGAAGTAGACTCGCTATACAAAGCGTCATTAACCAATGGCGCAAGTTCGTTCACCTCTCTTTTTTACAATAATGAAAGTATACCATCATTTGAATGAAATACTCTACCATATCGAAATACGAAGTGCATAATGTTATAATAATGAAAACAAAATATTTTGACAAAGGAAGGTTGAGTGACATGGCTTTATTTACGATTGAAATCGCAGGGGTGTCTCGACAATTACCTGTCATTTCAGTGAATGACCAATTACAAGTTGCTACATTGAACATTTTAGGAGATCGAGAACTCGTCGAAGCATGTGCACAAGCATTAGTCGAAAAAGTAGCGCGTCCCGACATCATCGTCACTGCTGAAACGAAAGGAATACCACTCGCCGCTGAATTAGCGCGTTTGTACAATATGCCACGTTTCGTCGTCGCACGTAAAGAAAATAAACCGTACATGCAAACAAATCTCCAACGAGAAGCAGACGGACTGACGTATGTGCTCGACGGTAAAGATGCGGAGTTATTAAAAGGCAAACATGTACTCGTCGTTGATGATTTCGTCGGGACGGGGCAAGCGATTCAATTACTCGATCAACTCGTGCGTGACGCAGGTGCTGAAACGACAACGAAAGCGAGCATCGCCGTACAAGGAAGCTCTGTTCAATATGATGATATTACATATATCGTACATATTCCGCTCATTCGTTCTTAAGTCTAAAAAGCTAGGACTACGCGGATAGCTTTAGTTTTAAAAATGAAAATTTCTAATTAAAAAACGTATGAAATCAATGTTTAAAAATTGGATTTCATACGTTTTTTTAATTGCTTTAAACTTTTGTTGATTGTGTTTTTTTATTTTTGTTTCTCCTTAATTTGACGGATAATATATATATCATTTGGCTCGCTCCCTTTAGTCAAATACTTCAAAAAAAAATCACCTTACATTAAATTAAGTAAGGTGATTTTTTCTTATTGAAATGTAATGTGGTCTGGTGACATGTTATCGATGATTGCGAGTGACTCGACACGCACACCTTTGTCACGAATGACTGCTCCACCTTCTTGGAAACCTTTTTCGATGACGATTCCAACACCACCGATTGTCGCGCCCGCTTGCTCAACGATATCCATTAAGCCGAGCATCGCTTGTCCATTCGCTAAAAAGTCGTCGATGAGTAAAACGTGATCGTCCGCTGTGACGAAATCACCGCTCACCGCAATTTCGCTCGATACTTGTTTCGTGAATGAATATACTTTCGAACGGTATAAATTTTCTGTCAATGTTAACGATTGATGTTTGCGCGCGAATACGACAGGCACTTCTAATTTCAACGCTGTCATAACGGCTGGTGCGATTCCTGACGATTCGATCGTCACGACTTTCGTAATGTTCTCTTCGCGGAATAGTCGCGCAAATTCTTTCCCGATCTCAACCATTAACTTCGGGTCGATTTGGTGGTTAAGGAATGTATCAACTTTCAATACTTTCTCGCTTAACACTTTACCTTCTTGCTCAATTTTCTCTTTTAATAATTGCATTAGACGTCTTCTCCTTCTAAACATACAGTTCCCTAATTGTAGCGTGTTTTCGTACGCTTTTCAAATTAAATAATATTCTGAAATTAATTAAATAACAGTTGATTTGTATAAATATACATGATATATTAATAAAACTTCATACTATTACAGATAATCGATAAGGAGAATTTATTATGAAAAAAATATTATTTGCAATGATTGCTTCACTCGCGCTCGTTTTAGCAGCTTGCGGAGGGAACGGAAGCGAAGAAGGTGGCCAAACGGTTAACTCTACGCTCCAAAAAGTTCAGAAAAATAAAAAATTAGTCGTCGGAACGGCGCCAGGATACTTCCCATTTGAAATGAAAAATACAGATGGAGAATTTATCGGATATGATGTCGATTTAGCGAATGCGATGGGAAAATGGTTAGGTGTGGATGTCGAATTTAAACAATTCGTCTTTGACGGTTTAACACCAGCGCTTCAAGCAGGCGAAGTCGACATGATTATCGCAGGTCTTACGATCCGTGGAGACCGTGCATTAGCGGTTAGCTTATCTCAACCTTACTACACAGCAGGTCAAGCGATTTTATTACCAGGGGACGACAATGCGACGAAATCTTGGGAAGACTTAGATGTAAAAGGTAAAAAAGTAGCGGTCGGCGTCGGAACGACAGGTGCTATTTTAGCGCAAGACATTTTCAAAAATGCGGAAGTGATGGTCTTCGATGACTTCCCACTCGCAGCGACAGCGATGGGTCAAGGGCAAGCGGATGCGGTACTTTACGATGAGCCAGCAATCGCTGTTTGGAAAGCTCAACAAGGCGACAATGTGAAAGTATTACCTGAATTATTATCAAAAGAAAAATTAGGAATTGCCGTACAAAAAAATGACTTCGAAACGATTCAATGGATCAATTCATTTTTAGATAGTTATGTCGACAGCCCAGAAGAATTAACTTCTCGTGAAAAATGGTTCGATAATAGCGATTGGTTAAACGAAGTTGACGAAGAATAAGGAGTGAGACATCTATTATGAATTCCTATCAATACGATTGGTCCGTCATTACGAACAATATGGATGTCTTTATCGACGGGGCGCTGAAAACGTTAGAAATTTCAGCGCTCGCATTACTTTTTAGTATTCCTATTGGTATCATCATCGGACTCGGACGCATTTCACGCAATAAATTTTTACAAGTGATCAGCACCATTTATATCGAACTTATGCGCGGAATTCCGCTACTCGTTTTATTAATTTGGATCTTTTTCGTCCTCGGACGATTTTTAAATTTAGGCGCTTATTGGTCAGCGATTATCGGACTCGCCCTCTTCTCTGCAGCCTTCATCGCAGAAATTGTGCGCGCAGGTGTACAAGCTGTACCGAAAGGTCAAATGGAAGCAGCGCGTTCTGCTGGGATGACGCACGTTCAAGCGATGCGCTACGTCGTCTTACCGCAAGCATTCCGAAAAGTGCTTCCACCGCTCGCTTCACAATTTATCATTTTAATTAAAGACTCATCTCTCGTGTCAGTCGTGTCGGCAACAGACTTAACGTTAAATGCGAAAAATCTCGTTGCGACGACATTCCGAGGTCTTGAAATTTGGACATTCGTTGCCCTCATTTACCTCGTCATGACACTCACATTATCACTCGTGATCCGCGCTGTTGAAAAGCGTTGGCTATCACGTGAAAACTAGGAGGAACCCGCATTGATTACAATCGAAAATGTGACGAAAACATTCGGCGATCACACCGTCTTACAAGACATTCAACTACATGTGCCGCAATCGAATGTCATTGCGGTCATCGGGCCGAGTGGTGCTGGGAAATCGACGCTCATTCGCACATTAAACGCACTTGAACCGATCGATTCCGGCCAAATTACGATCAACGGATATGACATTCACAACCCGAAAATTAATATTAACGAAGCGCGCAGTAAAATTGGCTTCGTTTTTCAAAACTTTAATTTATATCCATTTTTAACAGCGCTCGAAAACGTCACACTCGCTCCGATCAAAGTGAAAAAAATGTCACAAGCGGACGCAGAAAAACGTGGAAAAGAACTGTTGGACTCTCTCGGACTCGGCGACAAATACGACGCGTATCCGAATAAATTGTCAGGTGGTCAACAACAACGTGTTGCGATTGCCCGCGCCCTTGCGATGGACCCTGACGTCATGCTGTTCGACGAACCGACGAGCGCACTCGACCCTGAAATGGTAACGGAAGTGCTCGATGCGATTCGAAAACTTGCCGTAGCAGGTATGACGATGGTCGTCGTCACACACGAGATGAACTTCGCGAAAGAAATTTGTGATGAAATCGTCTTTATGGCAGACGGCAAAATTGTCGAAGTCGCACCACCAGAACAGTTTTTCTCGGCACCGAAATCCGAACGTGCACAAGCTTTTTTATCGAAAGTGCTTCACCATTAAAAAACGACTTAAGCTTCGTACGCTTAAGTCGTTTTTCTTCTCCGTTATGCGATTGCTGGGCCGAAATATTCGATGCGAATTTGGTCTTCTGTTACGCCTTGTTGTAACAATGCTTCTTTCATATCGCGCATGAACCCTTCAGGACCGCAAATGTAGTACGTTCCATTATGGACGTAATCACGGAGCACTCGTTCGTCGATGCGTGGAGATTCATCTGTATAAATATAAACGCCTTCTTCCACTACATTCGGTAAAATCGATGCGAACGGTTGCACCGCTTTACTTTTTGACGTATGGATAAAATCGACTTGCCCGCGAGCCGCTTCTGCCATCGCCATCATCGGTGTAATGCCGACACCTGCTGATAATAGTGTAATGCGCTCTGCTTCCTCTAAATAGAAATCTCCCGCAGGTGCCGTTACCTCTAACTCGTCTCCTACTTGAACGTGATCGTGCAAATAGTTCGATACGCGTCCGCCTGGCTCACGTTTCACTGAAATTCGGAACGTTTGACCGTTCGGCGCACATGAAATCGTATATTGACGATTCGCTAAATACTCGTCTCCCGTATGTAAGCGCACCGTAATATATTGTCCCGCTTCATACGTCGGCAACGGAAGCCCATCTTTCGGTTCTAAATAAAACGACGTTACGAGCTCGCTTTCTACTTCTTTTTTCTTCACGATAAATGGTTTGAAATCTTCCCATGCACTCGCTTCATACAGTTGGCGTTCGACATCGATGAAAATATTCGCAATGACGCCGTACGTCTCTTCCCACGCTTGCATAATATCAGGCGTTGCTGCGTCTCCTAACACTTCTTGAATCGCCAACAATAAATACTTTCCGACGATCGGATAATGTTCCGGCTGAACGGTTAAACTGCGATGTTTATGCGCAACAAGCATCACTTGTGGTACGATCGCTTCCAAATTGTCGATATGTTTCGCCGCTTCATACACCATCATCGCAAGCGCTGACTGTTGGCGCCCTTTCGCTTGGTTCGCTTCATTGAAAATGTTCAACAATTCAGGATGCGCTTCAAACATTCTTTTGTAAAAAACCGTCGTGATCGCGACACCGTGCTCTTCTAATACAGGAACTGTCGCTAAAATAATATCTTTCGTCTCTCTCGATAAAGTCATTGAAATGCTCTCCTTTTAAAGATGTATTTTGTATATATGTTATTTATACCAAACTTTTCGATTAAAAGATATATATTATGTACATGTTTACAAAATGTTCACTTTTACAATCGGTTTCGCTATGATAGAGAAAGAGGTGAAATCCTATGAGATTAACGATGTATACAGATTACTCGCTCCGCACACTCATGTATTTGGCGCTGCAACCGAAAGATCGGTTGAGCACGATTCAAGATATTGCGGATGCTTACAATATTTCTAAAAATCATTTAATGAAAGTGACTCACCAACTCGGCTTGCTCGGTTATATTGAAACGATTCGAGGACGAGGTGGAGGCATTCGACTTCATATCGACCCGAAAAATATTAATATCGGACAAGTCGTCCGCAAAACGGAAGATGATTTTCATCTCGTTGAATGTTTTTCGGAAAACAATTTATGTGTCGTCTCTCCGCAATGCCGATTAAAAGGGATGCTTGGCCAAGCGCTACAAGCTTTCATTCAAGTGCTCGACCAATATACGTTACAAGATGTCATCGAAAACGAAGACATGTTGAAACCACTATTAAACGATGAATCGAATTGATTCGTCGTTTTTTCTATTTTCAAACAATTCAATGTATGGTACACTTGACATAATGTAAAGTTGACTTAACTTTTATGAGGAGGCAACGAAGTGGATAATCGAGTGAAACAATTGAGGGCATTGCACAATATGACGCAACAACAACTCGCCGATCGCATTCATGTGACACGCCAAACGATCGTCGCTTTAGAAAAAGGTTCTTACATCCCTTCCCTTTTACTCGCCATGAATATTGCGGAACTATTTGAACTACCGATTGAACAAATCTTTTTTAAAAAGGAGAGCTCTTTATGACGAGACAAACTGTTTTTCGTTTGCGCATTTTTATCCTGTTGATCATCCCCTTTTTTGCGATTGCGGTCTATGAAGGAGTGAACGGTTCATTCTACGGAAAAATCGCTACGTATACGTTCACCTTGCTCTTTTGGGGAATCCATCTATTCATTAAAAAATATTGGCTTCAACCTGTCGATTTACGACCGAGCTTGCAGTTATTTTTCTTTCCAGAACTGTTAGCGTGTGACGAACGAGAACGACAACTGACGGAACGAGCAGGAATGTACGCGATGCAAGTGACGACGCTCTATATTTTGTTCGCACTTATACTCACGCCACTTCTTCCGATGAATGGCATTTTATTCACATTCGGATTATTGCCTTTTTTAACAGGCTTGACGTATCAACTCACTTTTTCTCATATGGAGCATGCTGATGAAACAGTCGTATAGCGTATTAAAAATGTCGAAACGACACCCGACGGACCGAACTTCTCATACGTATGAACACAGCATCATCATCGGTAATTTTTCAGGACACTCCTATGAGGATATTTTTCATAAAATAGCAAAAACTTTGCGAGAGGAGGCATATTTTAATCAATTCGGGGAAAAGGTACAGTGGAAAATTGTTGCATTACTCGATATTTTTGAAGGTTTCGACTTGCAGGAAATCCCTCTCTATACTGAAGTGTATAGCCGTTACTTTCCTTTTAAAGAGGCTGTTTCTATTGACACGGTTTGTCAATTATATTTTAGTGATCTCGTACTCTATCAACAAAAAGGATGATGACAATGAAACGAATCGCCGTTTACTGTGGTTCTCGCGACGGAGCGAAGCCAGTTTTCAAGCGAGCCGCACGAGAATTGGACTACAATTAACGAAAGCTCTAGTGAAATATTGATTGAACGCATGAAAGAGAGGATTGTATGACAGAACAAGACATTATCGAACGTTTTACGACGAGTGAATATTGGAATTTTTTCGGATTTGAATACGTCAGTTGTACACCAGAAGAAGCGGTTATTCGCCTTCCGTACCGCCAACAACTGAACAATACACAACAAACGGTACACGGTGGCGTTTACATGTCGATTATGGACACGGCGATGGGTATGCTCGTCTTAGCGCGCGGTGCGAATGATGCGACGACGATTCAAATGACGACGAACTTTTTGAAACCCGCGATTGAAGAAACGGTGATTGCAAAAGCGAGCATTCTAGAAGAAATGCGCAGTACGTCACTCGTTCAAGGAAGATTGTACAATGAAGCGGGCGATGTACTCGCCTATTATACGGCGACTTTTCGCACAAAAAAATAACAGCGTATGTCGCTGTTATTTTTGTTTGTTCGTCGGATTGCCATTCGTCCAAAAATAAAAACAGATGAACGCGACAATCGGAGCACTCGTTGCGATGAGCATCGTCGCAGGTGAACGCAACATCATAAAGATGAGCACGATCCCTAACGCTCCACCGAATACGATTAAAAACTTTAATATGTTCGACATGTCGCACGCTACCTTTCTAAACACAGTTCATTCGTTAAACGGTTGTAAGACGTACCGACCCAACCATCCGCGAACAATTGCCTTTGCGTTTCTGCATCTTCTTTTACGACTGTACATCGTTCTGAAAAAGTGAGCGGCGTTCGGTCGCGGCGAAATACGTAGCGCCAATGATCACCATAAACACGTTCTAACGCATACATATGAAACCCGAGATGGAATTTATCGACAAGACTCGGGATGTTGTCAGGTGCGACAGTCGCGGCGATATGTTCCGCTTCACAAAGTGGCATAATTCGTTCGCCTAAACGCTTCTGCAAACCAAAACCGCGCGCGTCGGGATGAACGATCGTAATTTCACTATAATACACATACTGCCAAACTTCTTCAGGCAAGCGGATGTATTGACCGAGATGCGTATCGTCAACGTCTGGATGCAATAAAGCGCGAAAAGCGACGAGATTGTCTTCTGCAAACGCCCCTAAAATCAGGCCGCGCCCTTCATCTAACATAAAGCGATACTCCGCTTCACTTAATGGTTGCAATTGCCCTTCTCGCTCTACGACGCGCAATGCTTCTTCTTGAATGTGTAAAATCGTGCGTATATTTTTGCTCGTAAGCAGTCGAAACTCCATCATCATGCCCCCGTCCAACAAGCGTCTTCTGGTGCATCGCTTTCACACTTCACACAGTAGATCGGTCGCTCTGTCCCACGATGTGGGTAGCCGCAATCTTCGCATAAAAACACTTGCTCTTCTTGTTCTGTCTGTTCACGTTGTTCCATATTGATCGCTCCTTTCCTACAATCGTACCATGAAAAGAAAAGAGAAGAATTGAACCTCTCGTTACTAAAGTAACGAGATTCCTACGAACAGGTGTCTATCGACTCCTTTTTTAGTAGGCTCAACCCGTAGTTCCTACGGTGACGTGTGTACAAAGTTCTTTTATAGTATATTTCATTTGCTTAGTTTTCGCTTAGTAGAAATATAGGATTGCACCTACGTTAAAGATTTTACGTGATAGACGAATTTCCTATCACAACTCCATATCTTTAGTTTTCAAAAAATGTTAAGTATAGTATACCAACCAAACATACGTTTGACAACAAAAAGGTGATTCATCCCATCACTAAAGTGACGGGTGTTCTCACCTAAACTATAAAAAAACATCTCCCACCTATTTTCGTAGGTGGGAGATGTTGAATTCGCAAATATTATAATTTTACAACGTTTGCTGCTTGTAATCCGCGCTCGCCTTCAACAACTTCGAATTCAACCTCTTGGTCGTCTTCTAAAGTTTTGAATCCGTCGCCTTGGATTGCTGAGAAGTGTACGAATACGTCGTCTTCGCCTTCAACTGCGATAAATCCGAAACCTTTTTCTGAGTTAAACCATTTTACTTTACCTTGTTTCATGTGAACAAACCTCCAAAATTTTACTAATAAATACATGAACTTGTCGCAAAAAAGAAAAATTCACATATTACAAAAAGTACCGCTAAAGCCGATCACTTTTTGTAATATGTGAATACGTCAATTTCGGTGAAGATGTATCAAGTTCCTGTCTTTACTACCTTTAATATACCATAACAGATTAAATTGTCAAACTATTTACCGAATGATTTGAATATTAACATTCCTTTACAATCGGTTTACCTTCATGCATTAAAATGAAACCGTGAAAAAGCTGTAAGTCATCGTCGCAGTGGTCACAGAAGCACTGTTCTTCTTTCGTCCAAAACGCTGCGAAACATCCTTTTCTCACTTCAAAAAACTCATGTTTTTGTCGCCATTCTTCGATAATCTCTTGAAATCGTGCAGTCGCTTCTTCTAAAGAACGATACGCCTGCTTTGATTCCACCCAGTCTTCCCAATCTTCAAACATCCACCACGGCTCATAGTCCGCTTTCATATAGATGATTTCAAACAATCGTACCGTCTCCTTTCTACCTCATTTACCAATAGTTTAGCATATTTTAAAATATCGTGTGTTTTTCGTGCTTATCGCAATGCGAAAAGCCGATTTTTTCAATCGTTTCATGTATAATACGTAGTAACAATGGAACCTTTTAGCCCTCTCTTACGTAGTAGAGTTAGAAGTTTTCTAGAGGAGGCCATTATGATGAACCGAATTAAAAATTTTTTCGTACGGCATTTGCTCGCCTTACCGATTAGTTTAACCGCTTGGTTTTATTTATTACTCAATACGAGCGTCGGCTTTTTCGGTGCGACAGGGGCGATGATCGGAGCTTATGCGGGAACGTTATTCGTTTCGAAACAAGTTCAAATTTCACGTACGGCGAAGCGATTCGGCCTTTCTCGTGGAGAATACCGCGCCATCGTCGACCAGCTCGACCAAGCGCGTGCGAAATTGCGTGAGTTAAATACGAGCTACGCGCAAGTGCGCAATGTCCATTCATTTCGACAGCTCCATGAGTTAAACCAACTCGCCAAACGCATCATTCAAATTGTAGAAAAAAATCCGCGCAAGTTTTATCATGTCGACAGTTTCTTCTACGCTCATTTAGAATCTGCTGTCGATATTACGTCTAAATATACGATGCTTTCGAACCAACCGTTGCAAGATTCTGAAATTAAACATGCACTCATTACGACGAAAGAAAAATTGACGACGGTGAAAGAATTGCTCGAATCAGATTTAAAACGTGCGGTCGCGACCGATGTCGAGAAGCTGAAAATCGAACTCGATTACATCGACGTCGCACACCAACAACACTTACCGAAACCGCCTGAGGAGGATGCAAAATGACAAATCAAAACGAACCAAAATCATTAGATGACTTATTAGAAAATCCATTTGAACTCGACCCACAACCAGCACAACCACATGTGCCTGAAGTGATCGAAGAACGTCCGACGACGATGCTCGAACGCTTAAATGAAGAAGAACAGAAAAAAGCGCAACAAATTGCAGCACAAATTCCGGTCGGCAATAACGAAGCGATCATCACGTACGGAGCGAATGCTCAAAATGAATTGACGCGCTTCTCTAACTCGATGCTCAATCACGTCCAAGCGAATGATATCGGGCCAATCGGCGACGTGTTAAACGAATTAATGGGCAAATTATCAACGCTCGACCCAGAAGAATTAGCCCCACAGAAAAAAGGATTTTTTGGCAAAATGTTCAGCAAAGCAAAAGGCTCCATTAACGAAATGATGTCAAAGTATCAAAAACTCGGCACACAAATCGATAAAATTAGCGTGCAGTTAGAACATAATAAAGCTGGACTATTGAAAGATGTTCAAAACTTAGATCAACTGTATGAACAAAATAAATCATACTTCCAAGCGCTCAACATTTACATCGCGGCAGCGGAATTAAAACGCGATGAAATTATGAACGAAGTCATTCCACAACTCCGCGCCAAAGCGGAAGCGTCACAAGACCAAATGGACGTTCAAGAGATGAACGACATGCTTCAATACGTCGACCGTCTCGAAAAACGTTTGCACGATTTGCAACTGTCTCGTCAAATTACAATTCAAAGTGCGCCACAAATTCGCATGATTCAACAGACGAACCAAACGCTTGCTGAGAAAATTCAATCTTCTATTATGACGGCGATTCCGCTTTGGAAAAACCAAATTGCGATCGCGCTCACGTTGAATCGTCAACAACAAGCGGTTGAATCTCAAAAACTCGTCACGAAAACGACGAACGACTTACTGTTGAAAAACTCTGAAATGTTGAAACAAAATACGATTGAAACTGCGCGTGAAAACGAACGTGGTTTAGTCGAAATTGAAACATTGAAACAGACGCAAGAAAACTTAATTACGACGATTGAAGAAACGCTTACGATCCAGCAAGAAGGTCGCGCGAAACGTCAAGAAGTCGAAATTGAAATCGCGCGTATGGAAGGCGAATTAAAACAACGTCTTTTAAACGTTTACGAACAGAGCGAACAGCGCCCATAGTGTCCATGCCAACCCTTACCTTCTACGGTGAGGGTTTTTTTGTTACGCAACTGTAATGTATAAAAGAGCAAAACAGAGGGTAACTAAGAAGTAATCAGTTTATAAAGGGTGATTTTCATGACGACAAAACGTTACGCCTATATCGACAACGCGAAAGTATTATTCATTTTTCTCGTCGTCTTCGGGCATTTAATTCAACCATTCACATCAAAAACGACAGGCATCTCCGCAATTTATACATGGATTTATACATTTCATATGCCTGCTTTTATTTTATATTATCGGGCGTAAAACCCCTATGCCTTTAGGCTAGGGGATGTAAGCCCTGACTACCTTATGTTTGAATGTACTGTTGAATAGTCTCTTTGCTAGCATTTCCAATGCTACATGAGAAGTATCCATCACTCCAAAAGGTTTGCTCCTTCCAGAAATGTTGAGAAACGTATTTCATCACTTATTCAAGCCTTTTCGTATTAACTCATATACAGCACCAGAAAAACTTGAGATATAATTTTCTTTTTGGTACTTTTCGATTTCTACTACTAAATCTATTGGAAACTTAATCAATTTGGCTACACGTTTCATCGGCCTCACCCCTTTTTAAAATGTATGCTTGACATACACTGTATGTCCGAAATATATTTAGTATATGCTATGAAGGAGGTGAAAAGCAATGCTTATTCACAAAGCGTATAAATTTCGTATTTACCCTAACAAAAACCAAGAAGTTTTAATTGCTAAAACAATCGGTTGCTCTCGTTTTGTGTTTAATCATTTTTTAGCTAAATGGCAAAATGCATACGAAGAAACAGGTAAAGGGTTAACCTATACGACTTGTTCTTCCCAATTAACACAATTAAAGAAAGAATTGGAATGGCTAAAAGAAGTAGACAGTATCGCTTTACAATCTTCTCTTAAAAATCTTGCGGACGCATATAGTAGATTTTTTAAGAAACAAAATAAAGCGCCACGATTTAAGTCTAAGAAGAATAGGGTACAATCTTATGTTACAAAACATACAAATGGGAACATCGCTGTTGTAGGGAATAAGATTAAATTACCGAAACTAGGCTTAGTAAAGTTCGCTAAAAGTCGTGAGGTAGAAGGACGTATTTTAAACGCTACAATCAGACGTAACCCTAGTGGCAAATACTTCGTATCTATACTTGCGGAAACCCAAGTAGAAAAACTACCAAAAACGAATTCTTCCGTAGGTGTAGATGTTGGTCTGAAAGACTTTGCGATTCTTTCGAACGGTGAAGTATTTAGTAATCCTAAATGGTTTCGTAAGTTAGAAGAAAAATTAGCAAAAGAACAGCGTATTCTATCAAGAAGGCGGCAATTAGCAATAAAACGAAAATGTCAATTAAGCGAAGCTAAAAACTATCAAAAACAAAGACGGAAAGTCGCAAGAATACATGAGAAGATTGTCAATGCACGAACGGATTACTTGCAAAAAATCTCTACTGAAATCATCAAAAACCACGATGTGATCGGAATAGAAGATTTGCAAGTATCAAATATGTTAAAGAACCGCAAACGATCTAAAGCCATTAGTGAGGTTTCATGGTATCAATTTAGAACGATGTTGGAATATAAAGCGAAATGGTATGGCAAACAAGTTGTTACGGTATCTAAAACGTTTGCCAGCTCTCAATTGTGTTCAAATTGCGGACACCAAAACAAAGACGTTAAAAACCTCAATCTTCGTGAATGGGATTGCCCATCTTGTGGAACACATCACGATCGAGATATTAACGCAAGTATTAATCTCAAAAAAGAAGCCGAAAGACTTCTAACCGTAGGGACTACGGGGATCGCCTACTAAATATCTGTTCGATAGAACGGAGTTCGTAGGAATCCACGACGGCTTTAGCCTAGTGGTAGTTCAATATCGGGATTTTTTGCAAAAGGAATGCATTCATTGCGCGACGTATGGAAATTAGTCAAACAATTGATCGTCCCTTATCTCATTTTCCAAATCGCCTACACTGGCTACTATTTTTGGATTGGGAAAAATAACTGGACGACTGACAATATGTTCGTGCCACACTGGTCGCTCTGGTTTTTACTTAGCTTATTCAGCTGGCATTTACTATTGACCGTATTCCGCCGCTTCCCAGCTTATGTCGGTTTACCGATCGCGGTCGTCATCGGACTCGTCGTCGGATACAATGCCGATATCGGACATGCGTTCAGTTTATCTCGCACATTCGTCTTTTTCCCGTTCTTTTTAGCTGGGTATTTTTTAACGAAAGAACATTTAGAAAAGCTGCAACGCCCTGCTGTAGGTTTCGGAGCAGTGCTCATATTGATCGCTTCTTTCCTCTTCGTCTATTACGGACTAGATATTGACACAGGCTGGTTACTTGCGTCAAAGTCGTATGAAACGCTCGGAGTTTCGGAAACTGGCGCGTTATGGCGACTCGTCGTGTACAGTGTCGCGACGATTATGACCGCTAGCGTCCTCGCACTCATTCCAACACGTGAATGGCGCGGAACGGTACTCGGGGAGCGAACGTTGTACGTCTATTTATTGCATGGGTTTTTCATTCAATATGCACGCGCAAACGACTTCTTCACAGTCGATGCGACGATTGACTTATTCGCCCTTGCACTCATTGCCGCCGCACTCGTTCTCGCATTATCGAGCCAACCGGTCCGCATGTTGACACAACCCGTTATCGAGTTGCGAACGACTTTATGGAAACAACATGAAGCGAAATAAAAATATCCTACCTCAAGCGCGCATCGCGTGAGGTAGGATGTTTAACGTTCTTTTTGTGAAATAAAGTAAATATTTTTATGTTCTAATTCCGATAATAAGCCGTCATGATAATTTGGATTCACAACATACCACCATTGCGCTTCGAAATGTTCTTTTAAAATGGCAGGGTATACCGGTTTCCATAACGATACACTCGGTTATTTATTCCCAATTTTATTCATTACGATCGCTTGTGGTGCCGTATCAGGATTCCACTCGCTCGTTTCTTCTGGAACGACGGCAAAGCAGCTCGACAATGAGAAAAATGGACGCTTTATCACATATGGCGACATGTTAATTGAAGGGTTTTTAGCAGTCATTGCGATCGGTTCTATCGCATTTTTAACGCAGTCAGAATTCGTCTACCGTTTGAACGAACTTGGAGGGCCGATCCCGATTTTCTCAGCAGGTCTCGGTTATTTAACGGATTTCCGAAAGAAGTCTCCCATCCTCAAGGAGTGTGAAGGTGCGAATAGCACCAATGAGTAGGTGGGAGATGAATTTCGGTTGGCTTTAGCCAAAGAATTTGGTAAAATATAGACATAATGTTCTTTGACAACTGGATATATGGAGTTGCATACGGAAATAAGAGCGAAAACCAAGCCCCTCGTATGCGTAAAATATCCAAGGTACTAAAAACATTGCGTATCAGTAGGGTTGGAATGCCCCGAATTCACGCTCGTGGAGAACACATAAGACTTGCTTGCAAGCTATGTTCGTGGAAGCGAGAAGCCCCCACTTCAAGTAGACCGTAAGGTTAACTAAGTGGTGGGTAGTTCACTGAGTTCATTCGGTTTACCTGAAGCTGTCGGAACGACATTCGTCGCTTTAACCGCTTCTGCTTTCTTAATGACGACATTAGACTCTGCAACACGTCTCGGAAAATATGCGGTACAAGAATTCGCTGATGGCAAATCACGCCTCTTCTCGAATCACCATATCGCAACATTAACGATCGTCGCAGGAGCGGCGGCACTCTCTTTATCAGGTACGTGGAACAAAGTGTGGCCACTTTTCGGGTCAGCGAACCAAATGCTCGGAGCAGTCGCGCTTCTTGCGGTGAGCGCATGGCTCGTCAGCAAAGGTGTCAATGCATGGTTTACGATTTTGCCGATGATTTTCATGTTTATCATTACATTATCGGCTCTCGGTGTGCTCGTTTATGAAAACTTATTCCTCGGCGACAAACCGAACTATTTCTTAGCGATCGCAGCCTTTTTACTTCTCGTTCTCTGCGTGTTCTTAATGATTGAAGCGTGGAATGCGATGGTAAAAAAGAAAAATAAAGATGCAGCAGTAGAGGCTTAACAAAAATAAGGATGGATTCGTCATAAAGACGACTCCATCCTTTTTGTTATTCGTAAATGAGTGCCTCGTATAAATCACGATATTTCACATTCAACCCGTTTGTAGAAGTCGGATTTTTTTCATATACACTATCAAATCCGTACATATGTTGTAAATCGAATCCAATCGTTGGACGTTCAAACAATTGTACGTCTTTATAACGATTCGTCTTCGCTCCGATGCGATAGTGCGGGGTATCGATCACTACCGCAATCCGATTTTCAATCGCACGCAATTTCGCCAAACTGATCGCATCTTCGTAAGAAAGCGACGCATCACAAAAGTAAATGAACAGTTCGTGATCTCCTGTAAAACGAGGCTCTTCAAAAACGTACGCACGGTCTTTCAAATGCTCTTCACCGCCGACATGTACATGTACTGTCCCTTCTTCCACATTCATACGAAACGATTGTTCACTTGTCGCTTCCACCGCTCGATTCGGAATCGCTTGCCCCTCTTTCAAATGAATATGTGCTCCTTGTTCTCCGACAGTGAATGCCGTATACACTTTATCACTGTAATAGTGTGGCGTTTCTTCCATCTCTTTCGTACTGTCTAAATCAAAAATTGAAAAAGCGTGCGTACTTTTTCCAGCACTGCTACTTTTTATCGGAGCAATGCGTTTTCCGTCTCGGTACATGAGACGCTCTGACGCTTGACGCATCGATGTTCGATTGCCCATCGTACATAAAACAGGTCCTGACAACTCCACTGAACGACCTTTTAAAATCGCTCCCCATTTTGACATTTTCACATTGCCACCAGTCAAATTAATGTAAATGTCCATCCCTTCTTGAGCGAAACGTTCCATAATGAGCGGATAATACATATCGTGACAAATCGAAAATTGAATATGTTTCCCTTTTAAATAAACAGGAGCGTAAATCGTCGCGATATTTTCTTCGCTCAACGCTTCTTCAAACATCACCCGATGCGCTGTCGCATGTTTAATATAGAAAGAAAAATTCGTTTCATATTGGGCTTCGTCTGCATTCGGATTGTAATAGTACGCTTCTTCCGTTCCGAGATCGAGTGAATAACCGACGATGACGGCCGTTTGAAACTTATCGCCTAACGCCCGCACAGCATCCCACGGACTTAATTTTTCATGTTCGATATATTCGTACGCTTCTGGAAAAACGATTAAATCAACGGCTGGTTGTTTCGCTAAAAAATGTTGTAATTTCTCTTCTAATTCATCTAATGAGTACGTGTAGTTATCACCGTATGGTTGAACGAGTGCCACTTTCATCGTTCCCTCTCCCCTTTCAAACGCTGCGTAGGTAGGAAATAAGTGTTTTGTAAGCCGAAATGTGTTTGGTACGTTTCCACTGCGTTGCGGAAGCTTTCATCTGCTACGATCCATCCGAATTGATGTAAACGTCCTGCGTTCATTAATCCCCCAATGGCATGTTTGTTTTGTCCAGTTTCGAATTCAATTCCTAATAGCGGATAATAAATGGATGTCACGTTCGGATATTTCAAAAGATGCGCTAATCTCGGATACAACGTTACATCCGGTCCTAAATTTTCCGCAAGTTGTCGCAAAAATTGTACGAAGCCTCCTTCTATTTCAAATCCTGCTGACCAGTCAATTTTGGAGCAATAATAATAACTCGTCACCCCTCTCAACGGACGACGCTCTAATGGGGACGGTTCGTACGTGTATTCTTTCGGACGTTTGGTTTTCTGTTCATAATGAATTTTGTAATAATCCGACGTGTAATCTTGATGGAGCGCTAATTTCGTTTTTGCTAATAAAGGATATAAACGCTTTGCGATTTGGAGTGACTGTTTTTCTCCTCCAGACCCTTTCAAACGCGCGGCTCTTTCAGGTGCTAAAACGATGGTCGTCTCTTCTAAATGTTCCAACGTATGTAACATCGACGCATCTAAAAAGAACAATTCATAATTTCCGAAAAGCTCTTGCATCGTGCGGACAATTTTCACCCCTCTGCGATACGTATCCCGCTCCGTCGTCGCCTGTTCGTTCGCGACGACGATAAAACGATATTGCGTCGGTGCCATTAATAAATTTCCGACATTGCCGACTTGGTTTTTCGAAGATGTCGTCGAACCTTCTATTTCAAAAGCTGCGAAAGGTAACCACCGTTCGTCCAATAACATAACACCTGGTAAATGAGCTACGTTTAATTTTTGAACGTCAAGCAACCAAACAACATCATAGCGTGGCGTATATCCTTGTTGTCGTTCAAATGTAAATTCTTCCTGCGCTCGAAACCCTAATGTTTCACCAATTGTAATGAGTTGTTGTTGAATGTCTTTCGTCGTATTTTTTGCCATTGAATTCCACTCCTTCCGACTCATTGATCGTACTACAAACTAACGACATAAAGGTGTACATTTCGATTTTTAAATGCGTTAATAATTCATTTAAAATAAAAAAACGAAGGAGACGAATATCGCCCTCCTTCGTTTATACTGTCGCTTTCCGCCCTTGTAAAAACATATACGTCATCGCGCTTAAAATAATAATGTATCCGATGATGCTGTAAATGTCTGGCCCTTGCCCGAAAATCATAAAGCTCATGATCGTCGTAAAGAGCACCGTCGAATAAGAAAATATCGAAATGTCACGAGCCGGTGCGTATTTATACGCGAGCGTAATGCCGAACTGGCCGACTGTCGCAAACACACCTGCTAGCAATAAGTAGACGAGTTGCTGCGTTGTCATCGGCTCATAAAAAATGAGTAGGAACGGCAACAATACGACTGTCGAGAAAAATGAAAAGTAAAAGACGACAGTGTAAAACTTCTCCCGATTCCCGAGCACGCGCAACAACGTATACGCCGCCGCTGCGAACACAGCCGATAAGACGCCGACGAGATACGGCATAAAGTCGACGGAAAACGACGGCTTAATGATGAACAACATTCCGATAAACGCGACGACAATCGTCACGATTTGGAATCGTTGTACCGTTTCCTTTAAAAAGATCGCTGAAAAAATAATGACTAAAAACGGACTTAATTTATTTAACATGTCCGCATCGGACAATACTAAATGATCGATCGCATAAAATAAAAAGATAATTCCTAATGTCCCGAAAATAGAACGCCATAGTAAAACGACTTGGTTTTCACGCTTTCCGAACAGTGACTCTTTATGATACATCACGAAGAAAAAAGCGATGATCGCCGAAATTAAATTTCGGAAAAATGTTTTTTGAATCGAAGGTAATTCTCCTGACAATTTCACGAACACCGTCATCGCAGCGAAACCGATCGACGAAATAATCATCAGTAAAATCCCTTTCATAATATTGTTCACAAAAATCCTCCCATACATTTCTATTCCTATCGCGTTGTTTAATATAACATATTCTCCACTCTTGCGATGTTCTCACGCTTTTATTTGCCATACTCAATTTACATAGATTAAGTTTATGTGAGATGATAAGTAGTAATTAAATTAGAAAGGAGGCAGATATTATGTTATCGAATGCAATACGTACGATTTGGTTTCAACCGCGCGCAACGATTCGTCGCTTGCTCGATGAGACACCTTTAAGAACTGCTCTCATTCTTATTATGCTCAGTTCTATCATCGGCGCATTTTTCAACTTCGCCATGCCAGATGAAGATATGCAAAACTTCACCGCTTCTGGATGGATTTGGTTCGTCATTTTAATCGTTACCCCTATTTTTAGTCTTATCGGAGCAGTTGTTAGTGCGGGGCTTTACTTGCTATTCGCCCGCATGATGAAAGGGACAGGATCTTACCGCGACACATTGCGTACGATCGGTTTCGCCGCACTACCTTCCATCATTCCTGGAGCGATTTTAGCGATCGTTATTAGCGTAGTGATGGGAAGTCAATTGTTCCAAAATCCTGATTTCAATACACCGACACAAGATTTATGGCTCAGTCTAAGTTCCTTAATTATGGGTATTTCTTACATTTTGTCTTTCGTCGTTCTCGTTCAAGGGATGCGAGTCGTTCACAATCTCTCTGGATGGCGTGCCTTCTTCACAGTCGTACTACCGTCCATTATTGTCACTGTCATCATCGTCTTTTTTATTTTACTCTTACTCATCCCATTATTTTTCATTATGGCGAGCTAATGATTTACAATTAAAAAATGTATGAAATGGAAATACTTCTTCCTTTCATACATTTTTTCACGCCTGTTGATTAACTAAGTTTTACCAATAAAATGCAATAAAAAAGAGAGATTCCATGTAAAATGTA
>NZ_JBHTJF010000032.1:0-654 GCF_042675605.1 Savagea faecisuis | reverse complement strand
GTTCCGTCCTTCATCGACTTCTAGTGCCAAGGCATCCGCCATGCGCCCTTGTTCACTTAACCTAAAATTGTCAATAAACTTCGTATTCCGTCGTCAACTTCACATCATTCGGCGGTCACGTAGCGAACTACGCTCCCTTCTCATTCTGTTCGTTTCCTAGGACTACTCGTTTCTTACCAATTTTTCAAACTTCCAATAAGCTTCGCATGACGTCGTCAGCTGCATGTCACTCGTCAGTTACGTAGCGAACTACGCGCCTTCCTCGTTCCATTTGCTTCCTCGTCCTGCTCGCTTCTTGTCAATTTTTGTTTTGAAATGTGGTGTGCGGGGGTATGATGTCCGCTCCTGCATTTCGGAATTGTTCTTTATAGCGATATAAAGAATTCATTCATGTATTACTCGGTTTGTTTCGTTGTTATTTCAATGTCGTTTTATTCAGTTTTCAATGAACAAAATACTCCTTATTATACTCGGAGTAGTTATTGGTGGAGCCTAGCGGGATCGAACCGCTGACCTCCTGCGTGCAAGGCAGGCGCTCTCCCAGCTGAGCTAAGGCCCCTTTATCAATTTAAAAAGGTCAAACACTCAATGGTGGGCCTAAGTGGACTCGAACCACCGACCTCACGCTTATCAGGCGTGCGCTCTAACCAGCTG
>NZ_JBHTJF010000031.1:0-512 GCF_042675605.1 Savagea faecisuis | reverse complement strand
TCACGTAGCGAACTACGCTCCCTTCTCATTCTGTTCGTTTCCTAGGACTACTCGTTTCTTACCAATTTTCTAAACTTCCAATAAGCTTCGCATGACGTCGTCAGCTGCATGTCACTCGTCAGTTACGTAGCGAAACTACGCGCCTTCCTCGTTCCATTTGCTTCCTAGTCCTGCTCGCTTCTTGAAACTTTAATTTATTTGAAATGTGGTGTGCGGGGGTATGATGTCCGCTCCTGCATTTCGGAATGGTTCTTTATAGCGATATAAAGAAGACATTCATGTATTACTCGGTTTGTTTCGTTGTTATTTCAATGTCGTTTTATTCAGTTTTCAATGTTCTATGGTGGAGCCTAGCGGGATCGAACCGCTGACCTCCTGCGTGCAAGGCAGGCGCTCTCCCAGCTGAGCTAAGGCCCCTTTATCAATTTAAAAAGGTCAAACATTCAATGGTGGGCCTAAGTGGACTCGAACCACCGACCTCACGCTTATCAGGCGTGCGCTCTAACCAGCTG
>NZ_JBHTJF010000030.1:0-69322 GCF_042675605.1 Savagea faecisuis | reverse complement strand
AGATTTTTAGATTGGTCGTTAGAAACGTATATTTGTATTTTTGCAGTAATTGTAGTCATTATGTTCACCACTTTTCACTAATTAAATTATATCACGGTTTTAGTGAAAATTAAACAAAAATGGAGAAAGGAGGAGGCAAGGTACAAGTTTCAGATACTACCGTATCTGACGGCAATTCCTCCCCCACTTATCGTTGAGCTATCGCCCTTCACACGATTGAAGTGGGGGTATCCTTGCCGATTTCAGATGAAACATTTTTTATGTCAAATTAACCGAAAAAGGGCTTCAAATGACTCATTCTAACATAGTTGTTTTTACTTTTTCAACCGTTCGCAGTTGCTCTTTAAAAATAACTTCTTCATCTAATGTCACTGTAAACGGTTGTTGTGTAATCGGATGAATACATTGTACTTCATAACATAACAGAGCTTGTCCTTCCGAAACAGCGTACTGACTGCCATACAAACCATCTCCTACGATGGGATGGCCACAGTCGGTAAGATGGACGCGAATTTGATGCGTACGTCCTGTAATGAGGCGCATATACGCAGCGCGATATCCTAGTAATTCTCGCTCTGCCTCTATTTCTGTTCTCGCATATTTGCCATCTTCACGCACTTCTCGTTCAATGATGCTGCCGTCTTTTCGGCCGATTGGGCGCTCGATCACGGTCGGTAAAGGTTCTCCCTTTTCAATGAGTGCGACATAACGACGCGTCAATTGACCCGTTTGAATTTGTTCACTTAATAAATGATGAATGTGGGCATGTTTCGCCAATAAGACGAGTCCACCTGTTGGAGCATCGAGTCGCGTCACAATGTGAATCATCGACTCGATGGACTGTTCTTCGTAATAAGCGGCTACCCGACTCGCTAAAGAGCGATACGGATGATCCCTCGATGGAATCGTAGCCAACCCGAAAGGTTTTCGAACGACGAGTAAATAATCATCTTCATAATAAATATCAAGAGGGGTATGTTCGAGATGGATTCGCTCATTCATGGACTCTTTCGGAAATTGCACCGTAACGACATCACCACGCTCCAACATTTTACGAACATTTTCTTCTTGTCCATTCACGAGCAATTGTCCCCCGTCATATTTCACTTTCGTCAATGTGCGACGCGAAATATGATGATTTTTTAAAAAATCTCTCAACAAACTCGGTTCATCCACTTTAAACGTCAGCTTCATTGATCATTCCGACTCGCGATAAACGAATCATGGACACGTTCCCAAAATGGAAATTGACGGAAACGCGCAAAACGAATTTTCTCTTTAGCGACCGTATACTCAATCGATGCCACTGCATGGTGAGGCAACTGTAAATGGTCAACCGTTAAAACAAAACCTGCTCCTTCTTGCACAGGAATCAGTTCACAATGATGGTGAGCTGGCAAAACAAGAGGAGAACCGACCGTACGGAATACGCGGTTGTTAATTGAAGCCATTTCTGTCAACTGCATCGCTTCGAATGACGGATGAATGATCGCTCCATTCAATGCCTTACTGTAAGCTGTGGACCCGGATGGAGTAGACATACAGAGACCGTCTCCACGGAATCGTTCAAATAGACGCCCATTTAAATTCACATCGACGACGAATGTGACACCTGGTGATTTAATAGTCGACTCATTCAACGCTAAATACGTTGTCGATTCATCATTATCTCCATGATTCACCTTCACTTCGAGCAATGGATATTCAATAATTTCATACGTATGACGCGCAATGGAAATGACGAGTTTTTCAATTTCCGACGGCTTCCAATCCGCATAAAAGCCGAGATGCCCTGTATGAATCCCAACAAATGCTGTACGGTCTAAACGATGAGCATATTTATGAAAAGCATGTAGAAACGTACCGTCTCCCCCAATGGATAGTACAATTTCCGGCTCCTCCTCATCAAACTCTAAACCAAAATCAAGCAAATATTGTTTCGCTTGCTGCATTAATGTATTTGAATAATCATCATTTCTCGTTTGGATCGCAAATTTCATCATAAACCCCTCCTATTTTTTCCGTTTCGGACGTCGATTCGATAATTCCTTATATGTTTTAAAATAATGCTGTGCTTCGTTAATTTCATCGCGGATTGCGGACATTTCTTCATCGAGACGAAAAGCTGCTTCCGCTGCATTTTCCAATCGTTTTTGAATCGCTTCTGGCAAATTCCCCTCATATTTGTAATTGAGCGTATGTTCGATAGAAGCCCAAAAATTCATCGCTAACGTTCGAATTTGAATTTCGACAAAAATTTTCTTTTCGCCTCGCAACGTTTGAACGGGGTATTCGACAATCATATGGTAAGAACGGTAGCCACTTTCTTTTTTATTCGTCACATAATCACGCTCTTCCACGACACAAAAATCTTTCCGTGCGCGCAAAACATGTACCATCGTTTCCACATCATCTACAAATTGACACATGATGCGGAGCCCTGCAATGTCTGGCACATGCGACGCGAGAGCTGGCCCTGGTTGAAAGGGGACATTTTTTTCAAGTGTTTTATCATAAATACTAATGAGTGGTTTAACACGACCGGTAACAAACTCAATCGGTACATGTCCATCTTCCATTCGATAATGCGAACGCATCGCTTTTAACTTTACTTTCAATTCATCAACTGCTTGCACGTACGGTGCTAAAAATTGGTCCCATTGATGATCCATATCCCCCGCTCCCTTCTTCCTTTAAGCGAATGTAGCGATTGCAGAAGCGAATGATTGCTCTACCGCTTCTGTAAACGTACCGTAGTTTCCATTTCCTTCGATATTCATTAATAACATTTCAAGCTGATTATGCCAATCAAGCAACTCGATAACACCTTCTGCCGTTTGTAAATACATCGGGCTGCTCTGTAAATATGCTTCTTGTAAAGTGGACCATGTCTCTTTCGGAAAATGGACATACTCATACTGGTCGCCACCATCGATTAAGTAGACGAATGTTTCACGGTCTGAATCCGTTAGTAACGTCCCTGTCGCTTCTCCTGAGATCGCTCCATCTAATTGTGCGACCCACTTTTCTTCCAAATGTTTAATTTCAGTAACAATGTTTTGCATTGTATACGGTCCTCCTTTATCATATCTTTATGTTCAGTTTATCACACGGCTATTCGACATGCATTTTGAAAATGCTATTTCATTGTGAATCTTATCATTCGTTGCTAAAATGAAAATATAGTGAATATAAAGGAGTTAAAACAATATGATGAAAAAACCTATCATCCCTTTCGAAGAGATCGGTGAAGAAAGACTTCATACGATGATTGACTTATTTTATGATAAAGTCGCTGTCAATCCACATTTAGCTCCCATTTTTCCAGATGACTTAACTGAAACGAGACGCAAACAAAAACAATTTCAAACGCAATATTTAGGTGGACCGAATTTATATACAGAAGAACATGGACACCCGATGATGCGCGCTCGTCATATGCCGTTTCCGATTACACCAACTCGTGCTCAAGCATGGTTGGAATGTATGGCTGAAGCGATGGATGAAGTGGGCTTAGACGGTCCCCTTCGAGATACGTATTATAAACGACTCGTGCTCACTGCCAATCATATGATTAACGCGACGGAGGAGGATGCAAGGTGAATTATCAATCAGTCGTTGAAGAAAAAGCGCAGCTTGCCTGTTCACGCCCGATTGAACTTTACGTTTTCATCGATCCGCTCTGCCCTGATTGCTGGGCATTGCAACCTTTACTTCGCCGACTTCAAGTCGAGTACGAACAATATTTCACATTGCGTACAGTAATGCGAACATCTCTCGCAAATTTGAATATGCTCGATGCAGATTGTTGCCAAACCCCTTATTGTGATAATTCGAATTTATCCTTTCCAAGTTTAGCAATCAAAGCTGCAGAATTTCAGGGGAAGCGTGCAGGTTTCCGCTTTCTATCTAAATTGCTCGATCGCACTTTCTCACAATCGAAAGATATTACTTCTTTCGACGTGTTAGTAGAAGTCGCACGAAGCTTACATTTAGATATCGATGAATTCATTTGTGACTTCCGTTCAAAACATGTATTGCGCGCTTTGCAAGTCGATTTATTTTTAGCATCTGAAATGGAAGTCGATCGTGCACCTACTTTCGTCTTTTTCAATGAAAACATTGAAGATGAAGGATTAAAAGTAGACGGTGTGTACGACTATGATGTATACGTCCAAATTTTATCCGAATTGTTAGAACAAACGATTTATCCAGATCCCCCTCCACCGTTAGAACAATTGCTCACTCGTTTCGACTCGATGACGACAGAAGAACTAGCGAGCATTTATAATGAACCACTTGCGGTTGTAGAGCGTGAATTAAAAAAGAAAGTGCTACTCCAACAAGTAGAACGCTTACCTTATGAAGGAACTTCTCTCTGGAAATTAAAAAGACATTTTTGTATGAATCCATAAAAAAAGAACAAGTTCAATCATTCATTAAATGATTAAGAACTTGTTCTTTTTATTTATTTCAAAAAGAAAAGAACACTCACTCCTGGGGGAGAGTAAGTGCTCTTTTACAAAGGGAATGGGAGAAATGTTCACGTTCAAACAAAAGGGGTGTATGTTTGGTATGTGATTTATTTCACATTTATAATTTATCACGAAATAGTAGTATATGCAACTATTCACAATCATTCTTCACAATACTGTCATATTTCACGACGAGTAAAGATGAATACACCAACTACTGAACCCTTTTAAGAACGAAAAACGTCCTTTCCAAATCCACTTCTTTTTTCATTATGTTTCAATAGTATTGATTTACTTTAAAAGTAATGATTCTAGTTCATTCAAGCGCTCTTCAAATGCGAGACACGCTTTTTCAATCGGTTCCGCACTCGTCATATCGACACCTGCGCGTTTCAATACTTCGATTGGATAATCCGATGAACCTGCTTTTAAGAAGTTCGTCACGTAACGGTCGACCGCTTCTTCACCTTCTGTTAAAATTTGCTTGCTTAATGCAACCGCTGCACTGTAGCCTGTCGCATATTGATAGACGTAGTAATTGTAATAGAAGTGTGGAATACGCGCCCACTCTAAGCCGATTTCTTCATCAGACACCATGTCTTCTCCGAAATACTTCTCATTTAAAGCATAATATTCTTCCGTTAATTTATCCGCTGTTAATGCGACACCTTCTTGATCTAATTTATGAATGAGGTGTTCGAACTCCGCGAACATCGTCTGACGGAATACTGTACCACGGAATCCATCTAACCAGTGATTTAATAAGAAAATACGCTCTCTTTCATCTGACGTTTTTTCCAATAAATATTCATTTAATAACGCTTCGTTAACTGTCGATGCTACTTCCGCTACGAAAATCGAATAACCGCTATAATGATAAGGTTGTGTTTTTTCAGAATAGTAACTGTGTACACTATGTCCGAACTCATGCGCAAGTGTGAATAAGTTATCGACATTATCTTGCCAGTTCATTAAAATGTAAGGGTTCGTGCCATACGTACCTGATGAATAAGCACCTGAACGCTTTCCTTTATTTTCGCGAATATCGACCCAACGGTTATTTAATCCTTCTTGGACGATCGATTGATATTCTTCACCCATCGGTGCGAAGCTTTCGACCATTGTTTTTGCTGCTTCTTCATACGTGTACTTCATCTCGACGTCATCGACGAGCGGTGTATAAATGTCATACATATGGTGCTCGTCTAAGCCGAGTACCTTTTTACGCAATGTGATGTAACGATGTAAAAGTGGCAAGTAACGATTAATCGTCTCGACTAAATTGTCATACACTTGCTCTGGAATGTAGTTGTTCGCTAATGCCGCTTCACGAGCAGAGCCGTAATTGCGAATGCGTGCAGACACGTTATGCTTTTTCACGACACCTGTTAATGTTGATGCGAATGTATTTTTAAACTGGCCGTACGTTTCATACATCGCTTCAAACGCTGCTTTACGCACATTGCGATCTTTACTTTCCATCAATGTGATAAAACGTCCGTGCGAAAGTTCAACATCTTTTCCTTCTTCATCTTGTACAGTCGGGAATTTCAAATCCGCATTGTTTAATTTACCGAACGTATCGCTTGAAGCTCCTGTCACTTCGCTCATTTGTGCGAGTAACGCTTCCTGTTCTGCTGGTAAAATATGTGGACGATGCGTATTGAACTCATCTAATTCATGACGGTACTGCGCGAGCCCTTCATGCGACTCTACATATTCATTCAATGTCTTTTCATCCACTGATAACAATTCTGGTGACATGAATGATAAAGCTGTTCCTACTTTCGTATATAATGAAATTGCACGGCTTTCCATCGCTTGATACGTGCCGTTTCCTGTATCTTGGTCATGTTTTAAATGTGCATACACATATACTTTTGACGTGTCCATTAATAGTTGGTCGCGATATTGAAATGCGTCATAAATCGCATCCGCTCCTTTATGGAACGTCCCCTCATATTGACTCGCCTCTTCTACTTTTTTCTCGACTACTTTATATTGCTCTTCCCACGCTTCATCCGAAGGAAAAATAGACGTTAAATCCCAAGTCTCTTCTACTTTCACTTCTTCACGTGTCGGTAATTGTGCCATATTAAACGTCCTCCTCTAATTTTATTAGTATCTATTATATTTTCTCAATTCGACTAACCTTTTGCAACTAAGGTCGTTTCAAAATGGCGAAAATATGTGGTCTCGGGCAAAGTTTCTCGTAAATCAGTCACTTGAATTTTCTCTAAAAATTGACGATACTGCTCTACCGCATGACGTTCAGCTTGTGAAAGTTGATAACGTGCACTGTAGGTGACGATTGTTTCTTCACTCGACCAATCTTCTGCTCCCATTAAACAATGATGGATGTAATGAAGTTGCCAGTCTAAAGTGTGCTGACGAAAAGAATGACTTTCTGCTAAAGGAACCCCGATCCAATTTGGCAATTCGAACGGTAATAATTTTAAGTCGTGGCAACGAGTTAATAATGTATCATTTCCTCGCTCGTATCGAATCGCTTGTTCAATACGTCTCATACGCGCATGTACATAGTAATGAACGTAACGCTCTATTTCACTCGATGAAAGTTTTAATATTTCGCGTCGAAACGGGACAGTTTGCTCTTCATAAGGAATTTTTTGAACGTGGCCGATGTAGCGATCATTTTGAACATGTAAGAGAGGCGCAATATAATAAAAGTTTTGAATGCGCGGATCGTAATAATACAAATAAGGGCGATCATTCATTTCATAAACCGTACGATAAAATGGAGTGAGACGAATCATTTGAATCAAGTTAGGACGTAAAGTATGAGGAGGTTTCGTCAGCCAAAATGAGGGATATTTCGCTTCTGCGTAAGTGATTGTTCTCTTTTGCAATTGCTTTTTTGAAATAGGTGTCCATTGATATTCAATGACATAATGTTGCTCTCTATCTTTCACATATAAATCAGGTCGCTGTGCACAATTGCGTAATGTCGGTTCTAAATGAGGCGTGTAAGAGGAACGCTCAAATAACGAATACAATTGAATTTTCGCTTGCATATGTTCCAATGTCTCGCCTTCCGCAAAAGATTCGCTACAATCGGAATGCTTTTTATGAGCGAAATGCGGAATGTTTACAGCACCTACTTTTAAAATGACAGGTCGTTCACATTGAGGACAATAAAATTTTTGCTTTTTCAAAGGAAGTAAGGACGTTCGCTTTTGCCAATGGACGAGATTGATTAATTCACGTCGCTCATTCATCGCAATAAGCAAATGTATTACTCCTTTCATTCATGATTTATGAGAGGTAACTTCATTATAGTACATACGTTCCCTTTTTTCAAGAAAAAAAGAGACGCTTTTAAACGTCTCTTTTAATCATTTAAAATAGTGTAATAAAGTAGTGAACGGTTCATTAGAGCTCACTACCGTACCGTACTCATCTAACACGTATTTCGTTTCTTTTACACGTGTTCCGTATTCCGATAAAATTCCATATATATCTTCCGTGACATTATCCAACAATGTAGGGTTGACATATACATAATAACGATCATCGTAACTGTAAAGAACAGCTTGTAAATATGCTTCGTAATCAATAATTTTAGATGCGAGTTGAATGACATCTTCTATATCTTTAAAACGATACATACGTCCTTCAGCTTTAACGATCTTCTCTTCTTTCTCTTCAGAGCCAAATAACTTATCGTGGAACAGGTCACTTAAAGATGATAAATCTTTGGCGCTAATTTCAGCATCAAAGTGCTCTTCCATTTCACTATCTTCATCAAAAGGACTTTCCCATTCGTCGTCTTGCTTTTGTGCGCGTGTAACGATAACTTCAATACCTGATTTCATCGCATGTACTTGAATCCAGAGAGGCCCATCGACTTCGAATTCTGTGTTGTCATTAATTTCATCCATCATATTCCAAAAAAGCTCTTCACTTTTTTCACGATTGTACCAAACATCGTCTTTCGAATAGCCTCTTTCCTCAATATCTTCATAAGATAGATAAAACTTCAACGTATGTTCATTAATTCTTTCTATATCCAACACGCTCTCCCCCTTCTGTGTAGCCGTTTACTTTCCATTTATAAGCATTGTATTGAACATCGTACGAGAAAGCAAATTTTTCAGTTTCAATCCTCTCAAAACGTTTTTACTCCTCATTTCTAAAGGTGCAAAAAACGCCATCATAATAGAAGATGGCGTTATTGATCACATTATGTTCATTAATTGACGAGTTTACGAGCTTCCAACAATTGGAACGCACGGACTTTTCTCGGTAAGAAACGACGAATTTCATCTTCATTGTAACCTACTTGAAGACGTTTTTCATCTAAAATAATCGGACGGCGTAAAAGACCAGGATTATCTTGAATTAACTCGTACAATTTTTTTAATGGTAAACTTTCAAGATCGACATTTAATTTCTGGAACACTTTCGAACGAGTCGAGATAATTTCATCTGTTCCGTCTTCTGTCATTCGTAAAATTTGTTTAATTTCGTCAATATTTAAAGGTTCTGAAAAAATGTTACGCTCCGTATAAGCGATCTCATGCTCTTCTAACCACGCTTTTGCTTTACGACATGATGTACAGCTCGGTGATGTAAATAATGTAACAGCCATTCATCGACACTTCCTTTCAAGTCTTCTGAATTTATCTATTCTAACTATGAATCATAGTTATTTATAATAACTTTAAATTAACTAGCTCTATTTCTATTATACACACTTTCATTCTCAATTGATACACTTTTTGAAAAGTTTTTCATAATTTTTGTTTTTGTCGTTCTAAACGTTGGTATAATAGCTTTTCATTTTCTTTTTATCTATCTCTATAAGTACTATACCCCCTTTGTATTATCAATAAACATCTTTTTATTAAATATTTATTCTCATTTACATTATTTCTTTTGAAAATAGTACTTACACTTATATATACGTTTTAATTGTGAATAAGTTCCTTAAAATTGATTATTTCAGCCATTTTGTTTATAATTTAACGCAAAGCAATGAAGAAGAGAGTATGTGTTTCCTATTTCTCAGAGAGTTTGTGGTCGGTGCGAACAAACAAATAGCACACAGAGTGGGCTTCTTCGCTGGATTAGTGAACGACTAGTAGCTGATCCCGTCATTCGCGTTAAGAAATGAGAGTGATTTCGTTTTATACGAAATAATTCGGGTGGTATCACGGCTATTCGTCGTCCCTATATGTATATAGGGGCGGCTTTTTTTATTTTAAAGGAGGATATTTTAATGAAAACAATTTTTTCAGGTGTACAACCGACAGGAACAGTAACACTCGGTAACTATATCGGTGCTTTCCGTCAATTTGTTAATTATCAAGATGAGTACAATTGTATTTTTTGTATCGTAGACGAGCATGCGATTACAGTGGAACAAGATCCGAAAGAATTATCTCAAACAATCCGTTCACTCGCTGCCATTTATTTAGCGAGTGGTATTGACCCAGAACGTTCAACTTTGTTCATTCAATCCGAAGTACCTGCGCACGCACAAGCAGGTTGGATGATGCAGACGATCGCTTATATTGGCGAGTTGGAACGCATGACACAGTTTAAAGATAAATCAGCGGCACAAGAGAGTATTCCAGCCGGTTTATTAACGTACCCGCCACTTATGGCTGCGGACATTTTACTGTACAATACGCACCTCGTTCCTGTTGGGGAAGACCAAAAACAACATATGGAATTGACGCGTGATTTAGCAGAGCGCTTCAATAAACGCTACGGGAAAACCGTCGTCATTCCTGAAGTGAGTATTCCGAAACATGGTGCTCGCATTAAATCACTCCAAGATCCGACGAAAAAAATGAGTAAATCAGATCCGAACAAAAAGGCGACAATTTCTGTACTCGATACACCGAAGCAAATCGAGAAGAAAATTAAAAGTGCCGTGACAGATTCTGAAGGAATCGTCCGTTACGATGAAGAAAACAAACCTGGTGTCTCTAACTTATTGACGATTGAGTCTGTTTTAAGCGATGTTTCGATCGCTGATTTAGAGAAGAAATATGAAGGGAAAGGATACGGTGACTTTAAAGCAGGCGTTGCAGAAGCAGTCGTCAATCATTTACAACCTTTCCAAGAACGTTACTATGAATTGATGGAATCGACAGAAGAACTCGACCGAATTTTAGATACAGGTCGCGATAAAGCAAATGAAATTGCTGCAGCAACAGTTGCACGCATGGAAAAAGCGATGGGTCTCGGACGCCACCGCTCATAATAAAAAGTTGCCCCCTTTTATATAAGGAGGCAACTTTTTTATTCACTTACTTTTTTAAATAACAATGTGGCGTTATGTCCACCGAATCCGAGTGAGTTACTTAAAGCGTATTGAATGTCTCGCTCGCGTGGCTTATCCGCTACGTAATCGAGGTCACACGCTTCATCTGGCTCCACGATATTAATAGTCGGTGGCATGATGCCTTTATCGATCGCTTGAACGGTAAAGACTGCTTCTACTCCACCCGCTGCTCCGAGTAAGTGACCCGTCATCGACTTTGTCGAACTCATCGCTAACTTGTAAGCATGGTCCCCAAACACTGTTTTTACCGCTTCTGTTTCATATAAGTCATTATATGGCGTGCTCGTACCGTGAGCGTTAATGTAGTCGACGACATTCGCTTCGACACCCGCTTCGTCGAGCGCCTGTTGCATCGCACGTGCCGCTCCTTCTCCTGCTGGTGCTGGTGCTGTAATATGGAACGCATCTCCTGTCGCACCGTAACCGACAACTTCCGCATAAATTTTAGCTCCGCGCGCTTTCGCATGCTCATACTCTTCTAAAATGAGAATACCTGCCCCTTCTCCCATAACAAAACCGTCACGATTTTTATCGAATGGGCGACAAGCTGTCTTCGGATCTTCATTTTGAGTAAGTGCTGTGTTCGCAATGAAACCAGCTACTGCCATCGTCGTAATTGGCGCTTCTGTTCCACCTGCAATCATCACATCCGCGTCACCGCGTTTAATTACTTCAAATGCGTCTCCAATCGAGTTCGTTCCTGAAGCACATGCTGTGACCGTACAAGAGTTAATCCCACGTGCTCCGTGATAAATCGACACTTGGCCCGCTGCCATATCTGGAATCATCATCGGAACGAAAAACGGACTCACTCGACGATATCCACGCTCTTTAAATAAATTGAACTGTTGTTCATGCGTTTCCATACCACCAATTCCTGAACCGATCCATACCCCTGCACGTGGTGCGAGTTTTTCATCGATTTCTAAATTCGCATCTTTCATCGCCATAATCGAAGCAGCTAATGCGTAATGTGTGAAACGATCCATTTTGCGTGCATCTTTACGTGACACATATTCTTCAATATCAAAATCTTTCACTTCTGCCGTTACCTTTACTGGAAATTGTTCACGATCTAAACGTTCCATTAAGCCGAGTCCAGATTTTCCTTGCATAAGTGACTCCCATGAATCTGCTGCATTGTTGCCTATCGGTGTTACAGCACCAATCCCTGTTACTACTACACGTTTTTGTTCCAATTGAACCATCCTTTCTATGATTACTTACCCCATTTTATACAGAGTGCTCCCCAAGTGAGCCCTCCACCAAATCCAACTAATACGATGACGTCATCGTCTTTCACTTTGCCGTCTTGCAAATCGTCATACAATGACAACGGAATCGAGCCAGCTGACGTGTTGCCGTATTTATGAATCGTTTTCGACACTTTATCTTCCGGCAAGCCGAGACGTTGACGTGAAGCGTCCATAATGCGTGTATTCGCTTGGTGTGGAATTAAATAATCGACATCATCCGTCGTCAATCCTGCTTTTTCTGTCACTTTTACAGCGGACTCACCCATTTGACGAACCGCAAACTTAAATACTTCACGACCATTCATTTGAATGTGAGTACCGTCGTGTTCTAAATGTTTTCCGCCACTTCCATCCGCTCCGAGCTCAGAAGATAAAATACCGCGTCCTTCACTCACTTTACCGAGAACGACAGCACCGCCACCATCTCCAAATAACACGGCTGTATTGCGGTCATTCCAATCGAGGAATTTCGAAAGTTTTTCGACACCGATGACGAGTACATAGTCGTACATACCCGCTTCGATGAATTGCTGACCTGTGACGATTCCGTACATGAATCCAGCACAAGCTGCTGAAATATCCATCGCTGCTGCATTCGTCGCGCCGATGCGATCTTGAACCATCGTCGCAACAGCTGGAAAACGTTGATCTGGTGTTACAGTCGCCACGAGAATTAATCCAATTTGCTCAGGGGAAATTCCTGCATTACGCACCGCTTCTTCCGCTGCTTCTGTCGCCATATGTGATGTATCGATTTCATCTGGAGCGATGCGACGCTCTTCAATTCCCGTGCGCGTGCGAATCCACTCGTCTGATGTATCCATTAATTTTTCTAAATCAAAGTTCGTCATTACGTTGGCTGGCACACTTTTACCGACGCCAAGAATACCTACTCCCATGATGTTCTCCACCTTTTAATATCTATTATTAGTAGCTGGTGTTAATAATAAAGGAAAAGTGAAAAATTTTCAACATTTATTATTTTTATTTTCTATATGTAGTAGTTGTGATATGATAGATTAGAAATAAATTGAAGAGGTGAATGAAATGCGCTTCATTATGACATTTGTCTGGGCGTTTTTACTCGTCACTGTCGTGAACTATCTCGCTAGCTCGATCAAAGCGGTTGATTTCGTATTAGAGGCAGGTTACGTTCCGGCGGCAGCTCTCGCTATTTTAGTTTTCGTTCTCGCTGCAGTAATTCCGAACGAATCTACACCAGACTATTAAAAAACACATTCTCGAATAAGCTCGAGAATGTGTTTTTTCTTTTCTTAATTTAATTGAAGTTCGTCGTCTTCAATCGATAATCGAATGATGCCATCTTCATTCACTTGTCTTGCGATAATGTGACGTGCAACAGCTGTTTCGATATGACGTTGAATGAATCGTTTGAGCGGACGGGCTCCGAATTGAGCGTCTGTACCGTGTGCGACGATCCAGTCAATTACCTCTTCTTCATATTGCAAATCGATTTGCTGTTCGAGTAAACGAACTTCTAAATCGTGTAACATCTTTTTCGCAATTAAGTTGAATGTGTTTCCTGATAATGCATGGAACATGACGATATCATCCATTCGGTTTAACAATTCTGGACGGAAATATTGACGGAGTTCAGCCATCATAATATCTTCAAGTGCATGATCCTCTTCTTCCGCATGTTCTAGCAACAAATGAGAACCGATATTAGATGTCATAATGATGACCGTATTTGTGAAATTGACTGTGCGACCTTGACTATCAGTAATGCGCCCGTCATCTAACGCTTGCAATAAAATGTTCGAAACGTCAGGATGCGCTTTTTCAATTTCGTCGAGTAAAATAACCGAATACGGATTGCGACGAACCGCTTCTGTCAATTGGCCGCCTTCTTCATAGCCTACATATCCTGGAGGCGCTCCGACGAGACGTGATACGCTATGTTTCTCCATATATTCACTCATATCGATTCGAACGAAATGATCTTCCGAATCAAATAATGTTTCAGCGAGTGTTTTCGCAAGTTCTGTTTTCCCTACACCCGTCGGTCCGAGGAATAAGAAAGAGCCGATCGGTTTGTTCGGATCTTTAATGCCGCTTCGTGCACGCCATACCGCTTCTGTGACGAGACGAACCGCTTCATCTTGACCGATGACACGGTCTTTCAATGTATCGCCGAGACGGAGTAATTTTTCGCGCTCTCCTTCGACGAGCTTCGTCACTGGAATGCCTGTCCAACGTGCGACAATTGCTGCGACTTCCTCTTCTGTCACTTCTTCACGAAGTAAACGTTCATCGCCATGCTTCTCAATTTCTTCTTCAATCGCATGCAATTCTTTTTCGAGTGCCGGAATTTTTCCGTGACGAAGTTCAGCCGCTTTATTTAAATCGAATTGACCTTCTGCTTCTTCAAGCTCTCGACGATACGCATCGAGTTGTTCTCGTTTCGCTTGCACTTGTTGAATTGCTTCTTTTTCTTTTTCCCACTGTGCTCTCATATCCGCAGATGAATCTTTTAACTGTTGAAGTTCTTCTCTCAACGCTTCAAGTCGTTGCTTACTCACATCATCTGTCTCTTTCATTAAAGCTTGTTCTTCAATTTCAAGTTGTAACATGCGACGTGTGACTGCATCGAGCTCTTGTGGCATCGAATCAATTTCAGTACGAATCATCGCACTCGCTTCATCGATTAAATCGATCGCTTTGTCCGGCATGAAACGCTCTGTTAAGTAACGATCCGATAAAGCTGCTGCCGCTACGATCGCGCGGTCATGAATGCGCACTCCGTGGTGAAGTTCGAAACGTTCTTTCAAACCGCGTAAAATAGAAACCGTATCTTCAACGGACGGCTCACGTACCATCACTTGTTGGAAGCGTCGTTCTAATGCTGGGTCTTTTTCGATATATTGACGATACTCATCGAGCGTTGTCGCTCCGATACAGTATAGTTCACCGCGTGCGAGCATCGGTTTTAACATATTCCCCGCATCCATCGCACCGCTTGAACGTCCCGCTCCGACAATCGTATGAAGTTCGTCAATGAACATAATAATTTGTCCATCGCTTTCTTTCACTTGTTTTAATACGCCTTTTAAACGTTCTTCGAATTCCCCTTGATATTTCGCACCAGCAATTAAAGCACTCATATCGAGTTCATAAATCGTTTTTTCTTTTAATCCTTCCGGTACGTCACCTTTCACGATTCGTTGAGCGAGTCCTTCCACAATCGCTGTTTTCCCGACACCTGGTTCCCCGATTAATACAGGGTTATTTTTCGTTTTACGAGATAAAATACGGATGACATTTCGAATTTCTTCATCTCGACCGATGACTGGGTCCATCTTGCCACTTTTAACCGCATCGATTAAATTGCGACCGAATTGTTCTAAAGGTGTACGTTGATCTTCTTGCTGCATATTTCCCATTCTCATATGATGCACCTCTTTTTTAGTAGTTATACTGACTTTGACTATCTTTGACTAATACTAATATACAATGTTCTATACCCTATTTCAACTGAAATGCTCACTTTTTTCCAATAAAAAAATCACGCAAACAATTTGCGTGATTGAGTGCTTATCCGTGTACACCGAGTGCCATCTTTGCATAGCGTGACATCATATCTTTCGACCATGGCGGGCTCCATACGACGTCTACTTCCACTTCTTTCACTTCTGGAAGCTCGAGTAATTCTTGTTTAATATTGCCGACGATTTGTGGTCCCATCGGGCATCCCATCGATGTAAGTGTCATCGTAACAGTTGCTACACCTGCTTCATCTAACGCTACATCGTAAATTAATCCTAAGTTGACGATATCGATTCCAAGCTCTGGGTCAATAACATTCTCGAGTGCACCGAGCATGCTTCCTTTCATCTCTTCATCCATGTTTTTTCGCCCCTTTCACTGTTTCATTCATCATAGCAAGTCACTTCTCGTTTCGCAACTCGTCTGCTTCTACGAGATGTTGGCTAAACCATTGTGTACTTTTCAACATCGCTGGTCTCGGTACAGCATGTCCCGCCTCTTCATCTCGGATGAACATTAAATGAGATGTCCCTTCATAGAGAGGGGTAATTTCTTTCATGAGCAATTCCGTTAAGCTGAATGGGACGATGCCATCTTGTTCGCCATGCCAAATGAACAAAGGTCGTTGATTAAGACGATCTAAATGCTTCGATAAATCAACGCGTTCCAACATCTGAAAGAGCTCATCAATGACCGATTGATCGACCGGTAACTGCAAACCTTTCTTTTTAAAATAATCAAGCTGCCCTTGCGCTAACAATTCGTAATGGGCATTTCCCATCATCGCTACTGCGACATCAATCCAACGATAAGATGCGAGTGCTCCATACGTCGTAATGGCACCCATCGACGTACCGCCCACTCCGACTTTTCCTTCCATTAATAAACCTTCTTCTTTTAACGCAGTATAAATTTGTTTCAGCTCTTGAATCGACGTTAAGACAATCTTCCAAAAGTTTGCGCTCATTCTAGCAAAATCCGCACCGTCGTCACGTTCCCCGTGCAAATGAGCATCTGGTAAAACGACACGTACTCCTTGATTCACTAAATTATACGCATAGTGTAAATTATGTTCTTTCCCACTTTGAAAACCGTGTAAAAAAATAACAGTCGGATGTGGTCGACCTTCCCACTCTTCTTTTTCGACGATTAATGCTGGAATTTGTTCGATGTTGCGATGTTCAATTTGAATCACAGTATCCACCCTCTCCTCGAATCTTTATCGTATTATAACACTGATGAAGCGATAATTCTTTGACGAGCTCCATGCTTTCAAGTTAGACTAAACAAAGAAAGAGAGGCATCGGATTTATGGATAAACATTTAATCGTGCTCGATTTAGACGGCACGTTACTCACAAGTGAGAAAGTTATTTCTCCTTATACAAAAAAACAATTGCAATTAGCAATGGCAGCAGGACATGAAGTGATGATCGCAACAGGACGTCCCTTCCGCGCTAGCGTCCTTTATTATAATGAACTCCGTTTATCGACACCAATCGTAAACTTTAATGGAGCATATGTTCATCATCCACTCATCCCAGAATGGGAAGTACGTCACACACCACTGCCATTAGAAAAAGTACATAACTTACTCGATATCGCGGAGCGACACGGTGTGAAAAATATCGTCGCTGAAGTGAAAGATGATGTGTACATTGAACAATACGATGCGGACTTAATGCCAATTTTCAACTTCGGAGAACCTCATATGGTTCACGGCAACATCCGCGATTCTTTAACGACAGGAGCAACGAGCTTATTATTACAAGCGAACGGAAGCGATGTCGAATCGTTAAGACAAGCCGTCACGTCAGAACATGTGGATGCGCTCTACTACCATGAATGGGGACCGCCGTTTCACATTTTAGAACTCGTCAACAAAGAAGTGAATAAAGCATATGGCATTAAGCCGATCACAGAAGTGTATAAAATTCCACAAGAACGCGTCATCGCATTCGGTGATGAATCGAACGACTTAGAAATGATTGAATATGCTGGTATCGGAGTCGCGATGGGCAATGCGATTGATGACTTGAAAAATATTGCGAATGTCGTGACAGATACGAATGACGAAGACGGCATCGGTAAGTTTTTAAAAGATTATTTACAGCTGTAAGGAGGAACATTTATGAAAATTTTTGCGGATAGCGCCTCAGACTTACCTCTTTCTTATTTTCAACAACATCAAATTGAACTCATCCCTTTAAAAGTGATTATTGAAGGGCAGACGTATGAAGATTTGTTACAAATCGAACCGATCCGTGTATACGATACGATTCGCGCTGGTGGACGTCCTACGACAGCACAAGCCTCTTTAGAGCAGTTGATTACGTTATGGACGGAACTAGCACAAAGTGGCGAAGCAGGCATTTACGTCGCATTTTCTTCAAACTTATCAGGGACCTATGCGACCGCCGAAATGGCGAAGCAACAAGTGCTCGAAGAATATCCGGATCTGCAGTTAACGATTATCGATACGAAAGCTGCTTCTCTCGGCTACGGACTCATCGTGCGCTATGCCGCTGAACTTCGAGATGCTGGACATTCGTTCGACGACATTGTCACTCTCGTTCAGGAACGAAGCGATAAAATGGGACATTTATTTACAGTGGACGACCTCGATTATTTAGCGGCTGGTGGACGCGTTTCTAAAGCGAGCGCCTTTGTCGGTGGATTATTAAATATTAAACCACTTTTACATGTAGACGACGGCTTCCTCGTACCACTCGAAAAAATTCGCGGCAAGAAAAAATTGCTCAATCGCATGGTCGAGCTCATGTTAGAAACAGCTGCACCTTTAGAAGACCAAGTGATTGGTATTAGTCACGGCGATGATTTACAACTCGCTGAACAATTAAAGCGAAAAATTGAAGAAGTCGCTGCTCCAAAACAAATTCAAATCGAAATTATCGGTGCAACCGTAGCCTCTCACACAGGTCCAGGTACGGTCGCTCTCTTCTACGTAAAAAAATAAATATTCAAACGACGTCACGGGCGTCGTTTTTTGTTCGAAATTGTCGAACGCGCTTTCTCATGTTATGATAAAAAAGTATTTTATTTTTAACAAGGAAGTGTTTTTCATGATTGGACGTAATGACCCATGCCTTTGTGGCAGTGGCAAAAAGTATAAAAAATGCTGTATGAATAAACATGCCATCACGACAGATGAAGTCGTGAAAGAAGAGATTGAACTCCTTCTTCAATCTTTCTATAACGCTTACCCAGAGCGACCTGACCTTCCTCCATATATCGAGTTAGTTAACGGGTGGAAAGAACAAATTCAAGAACGATTTATGACGGAACTCATCGAAGCGATCGCATTGGACGAATATTTCTTCGACGTCGCTCCTACGATTTGGGAAAACTATATCGAAAAACAAAGACAAAAAGTATTGCGACCGAAGTTACAGCAATTACTCAATGATTGGACGAAACCGGCACGCTTCGTCGGAAAAGTCGTTGAAACAGCCGAACATAAAATGATTGCGGAGCATTTTAAAACGGGTGAACATGTGACAATCGCTCTCGATACAGAGCGACCGATCCCACTTCATTCGAATTTCTACACATTTTTATTACCGAATGGAGAAGAAAATAACGAACAACTCGCAGTATCAACACTCATCTTCATTCCGACAGACTTTGATGAAACATTAGCGAAATGGGAAATGCCCGAACGATGGGATGCAAGCACGACTCTTCAATTTTTCTTACATTTAATTGAAGCTGGCTTTACAGGCGATGAATGGACGAATTTTGAAGCGAATGTGTTAACGAAAACGATTCAATTTTTAAATGAACAAAAAATTGAAGCACCACAATTCGTAACGATTGTCGAAGATTACTTAGCAGCGAAACAACCGAATGCGCGTAAAGATGTCGCGATTGCGGCAGGTGCTATACGTTTCGGCGTAGAACAACAACTGCTCGATTATGAAACAACGTGGACAGAACTCGGCGCGCATTTTGACGTCTCGCCAAGCTCTCTCGCAAAATATGCAAAAGAAATCGAACAATTTTACGCGAAATCTCAATAAGAAAAAGAACCGTCTGCACGTGCAAACGGTTCTTTTTTTATGTTCTCGGAATACGTCGTAAAAAGTTTTCCGAAGTGATGCCTTTCACTTCATCTTCTGAATAATGTTTCAATAATGCTTCCACTAAATGAACCGTCATACTCGCATCCTCTAGTCGTTCTACTTTACGGCCGATGCCGTCAAAGTCAGAACCTAAGCCGATGTGCGACATGCCACCTAAACTGGCGATATGATCAATATGCTTTAACAAATCATCAATCGTCACTCGCTCTTTTTCAGCGACGAATGCCGGGCAATAGACGAGATGAATGAGCGCATCTTTTTCAATGATCGCTTCAATTTGTTCATCCGTTAAGTTACGCACATGTGGACAAATTGTACGGCTATTGGAATGACTCGCAATCATATAATCTGCTTGCTCGATCACATCCCAAAAGCCTCGTTCACTCAAATGCGACACATCTGTTATGATTTGATGTTTATTATTGAAAGCGACGATTTTTTTACCTAAAGTTGTCAATCCTCCGTTGCGCGGCTCTAAAATGCCATCCGCAGCTAAATTTGCATCGTTCCATGTAAGTCCGAGCATCATAATGCCGAGTTGTTTTAAAATGGCTAAACGTTTTAAATCATTCCCTAGTCCACCGACTCCTTCTAACGTTAACATCGCTCCAATTTCATCGTCTTTTAGCGTTTCTAATTGAGACCAATCCTTTATATGAACGAGTTTCGGACTGCTCGGCAAGACGGAGTAGTAAAAGTAATACACTTGATTCATAATCGATTCCCACTGACGTTCCGTATTCAGTGATGGATAAGTGAAAATCGCAAACGCTTGTACTTTCACCTTTCCTTTTTGAAGCTTTTCTAAATTGACATCGAGCTCTGGACTATTTTTAAAAGATAATGTCCCGTTCGCTTCTTCTAATTTTAAGAGCGCATCACAATGCGTATCGACTACTCTCACATTCATTCTCCTCTCTATTCAAAAAACCCGTCTCTTTCATAAAGCTAAAGAGAACGGGCATTATTATTAAATGCTTTTCGGTTGTAAATCATTGACGAAGTGACATGCTGCTGTATGTCCTTCTGTCATGCCGTCATGTTGTGTGAGCACTGGCTCTTCTTGACGACAACGCTCTTGCGCAAACGGACAACGCGTATGGAAACGGCATCCTGTTGGCGGGTTAATCGGTGAAGGAACATCTCCTTGTAACGGAACATGATGCTTTTCAGCTGTCGGATCCGGAACAGGAATTGCAGAAAGCAACGCCTTCGTATACGGATGTTTCGGATTATCGAAAATCGAAACTCGGTCACCGATTTCAACGATTTTACCTAAGTACATAACGATGACACGGTCGGATATGTGGCGTACAACACCGAGGTCATGCGAGATGAATAAGTACGTTAATTTAAAATCTTTTTGAAGTTTTTTCAATAAGTTTAACACTTGTGCTTGAATCGAAACGTCAAGAGCTGAAACTGCCTCATCCGCAATAATTAATTTAGGATTGACAGACAACGCACGCGCAATTCCGACACGTTGACGTTGACCACCTGAGAATTCATGTGGATAACGGTCTGCTTGGTGTTCGTTTAAACCTACTGTTTTCATTAATTCAATCGCGCGGGCACGGCGCTCTTTTTTCGGTACGACGTTTTGAATTTCCATCGCTTCGATTAAAATTTCAGATACCGTTTGACGCGGGTTAATCGATGCGTACGGATCTTGGAAAATAATTTGTAAATCTTTACGATATTTACGCATTTCCTTCGTTGATAGACTCGCTAAGTCAACGCCGTCATACGTTACTCTACCTGCAGTCGGTTCGTTCAAGCGTAAAATCGCACGACCTGTCGTCGATTTCCCACAACCTGATTCTCCTACGATACTTACTGTTTCTCCTTCATACACTTCGAAACTAATATCGTCTACTGCTTTAACGTGGTTCACTGTGCGACCTAAAATTCCGCCCTTAATCGGGAAATATTGTTGCAAGTTCTCAACTTTGAGCAATTCTTTTTTGGCCATACAAGTCAACCTCCTTTTCTCCGTCCCATTCGTCTGTATATAACCAGCAACGAATGTCATTACCGTTTTCACGTTTTACGAGCTCTGGCATTTTCGCGCGACAAATGTCTGACGCTGCCGGACAACGTGGTGCGAAACGACAACCTGTCGGCATATCGTGAACGCTCGGTACGTTACCTAAAATTGGTTCTAACTCATCTTGGTCAATATCGTGACGTGGCAATGAGTTCAATAAACCGATCGTATAAGGATGGCTCGGTTTTTTAAACAATGATACAACGTCTGAATACTCAACGATCTGTCCTGCGTACATAACCGCAACATAGTCACATGTTTCCGCTACGACACCTAAATCGTGCGTAATGAAGATGATCGACATTCCGATACGTTCTTGCAACTGTTTCATCAATGTTAAAATTTGCGCTTGAATCGTAACGTCTAACGCTGTTGTCGGTTCGTCCGCGATCAATACTTCTGGGTCACATGCAAGTGCCATCGCGATCATGACACGCTGACGCATCCCGCCTGATAATTCGTGCGGATAGTTATCGACACGTGTTTCAGGTGAAGGGATTCCAACTAATTCTAACAATTCGATTGAACGAGCATGCGCTTGTTTTTTCGACATTTGTTTATGTTTAATTAATGCTTCACTAATTTGATATCCTACTGTGAATACTGGGTTCAGTGACGTCATCGGCTCTTGGAAGATCATTGAAATTGCGTTTCCACGAACGTTACGCATTTCTTTTTCGCTCTTTTTAACGAGATCTTCCCCTTTGAATAAAATTTCGCCACCCATAATTTTACCGTTGCTAGCAAGCAAACGTAAAATCGATAAAGATGTGATACTTTTACCCGATCCCGACTCTCCTACAATTCCAATCGTTTCACCTTTTGGAACGTCGAATGTCACACCGTCTACCGCTTTAACTTCCCCATCATCTGTGAAGAAAGAAGTACGCAAGTTATTCACACGTAATATTGGCTCTGACATAATAGCTTTTCCTCCTCACTTCTTAGTTCAAGTCTATACGTTTGTTCAAGAATCTGTAAGAAACATCGACGATTAAGTTAACGAATACGAACAACATCGATAAGACGAGAACTGTCCCTTGAACGACTGGGAAGTCACGTTGTTGAATCGCTTGAATCGTTAATCGACCCATACCGTTAATTGCGAAAATTGTCTCAGTAATAACGGCACCACCTAAGAAAGCACCGAATTCTAAACCGACAACTGTAATAACTGGAATTAAGGCGTTTTTCAATGCGTGACGGTAAATAACGACTCGTTCGCTAACACCTTTCGCACGCGCTGTACGGATGTAATCTTGCCCGATTACTTCCAACATCGACGAACGTGTCATACGAGCGATAATCGCCGCTCCACCTGTACCGAGTGCGATAACTGGTAAGACGACTTGTCTCCAACTTTCGCCCCATCCAGAAGGACGCATTTTTAAAATTTCTGGTAACCAGTCGCCACCGACTGCAAACCATTGAATGAGGACGAGTCCGAGCCAGAAGTTAGGCATCGAAAGTCCGAATAGCGCGACAATCATAATACTGACGTCCGCCCATGTATAGTGCCGGACGGCGGAAACTATCCCCGCAATCAGCCCGATAAAGACGGCTAAAATTGTTGAATATACGGCTAATTCTGCTGTTACCCAAAAGCGTGTTTTAATTTCTTCAATAACGGGACGACCGTTACGAATCGAATCGCCAAGGTCACCTTGAACGACACGTGACATGTACTTTCCGTATTGGACGACGAGTGGGTCATTCAATCCGAGTTTTTCTTCTAATTGTTTAATCGTTTCAGGGGACGCCCCTTCTCCAGCCATAATTTGAGCGGCGTTACCCGGAATCAAATGCATGAGTGAGAAGACGAGGATCGAAACCCCGATTAACACTGGTATCATTTGCAATAATCTACGTACAATATACTTTGTCAAATCGCTTCCCCCTTCCTATTTTTTCATTTTTGGATCGAGTGCGTCTCGAAGTCCATCTCCGAAAATGTTGAATGCTAATACGACAATAACGATCATCATACCTGGGAACATGATGACGTGTGGTGATTCACGCATGAAGTTACGTCCTTCGTTCATCATTGCGCCCCACTCTGGTGTCGGTGGTTTAACCCCGAGACCTAAGAATGAAAGTCCGCTCGCTGTAAGTACAGCTGAAGCGATACGCATCGTTGCTTGAACGATAATTGGACTCATAACGTTCGGTAAAATGTGCTTGAAAATAATTCGTGTATGACTCGCTCCAAGCGCTTTCATTGCATCGATATATTCGAGCTTACGAACAGATAAAGTAGATCCACGAACAATCCGCGCAAATGCTGGAACTGAGTAAATGGATACGGCGATGATCATATTTTGAATACTTCCGCCGAGAACACTGACGATCGCAAGTGCAAGTAAAATTCCAGGGAATGCAAGTAAAACGTCCATGATACGCATAATGATTGTATCAACCCATCCTCCGAAATATCCTGCGACCACTCCGAAAATAACTCCGAAAATTCCACCAATTGCTACCGAAGTGAATCCGATAAACAATGTGAGTTTCATCCCGTAAATAATACGAGTGAAAATATCACGTCCGTAGTTATCTGTTCCAAACCAGTGATCCGCTGAAGGCGGTTGCAATTTGTTCGGAATATCTACTGCATCTGGTGCATACGTTAATACGTGCGGCCCAATCCACGGTGTCCCGATAATCGAGATGAGAATGAATAACACGATAAATCCTCCACCGACGACTGCTGCCTTGTTCTTTCTTAATTGTCTCCAAAGCTCTTTATAATACTCAAGCTTCGGGTTGTACTTTGCTGGTGTAGCTGTCTCCACCTGTTTTGACAAGATAAATCCCCCCATCTCTCAATAAAGTAATAGTGTACTTGAAAACGTATAAATTTGCATACGTATTCAAGTTTAAAATTTTTCAATTACTTATTAAGCTAATATACATCCGCCCGTTTGTAAATACGAATATTGCAATATCAATATATTTTCTACTATTCTTTTTATTCCGATTATTCTATATATAGTACTTTCGTGAAATTTTTGATAATTCACTATTGTTAGAATCATTTTTATATGTTACTTTAGAAAGCATCAGGAAAAGGAGGTTTTCATATGCATAACAAGAAATTTTTGGTAACAGCACTATTTGCGATTTTTGCGTTAGTCCTCGCAGCATGTAGTGGCGGCTCGGATGATAAGCCCGCAAAAGAGAACGAAGAAGGACAAGAACAGTCAGAAGGAAAAGAAGGTGGAGACTTAGTCGTCGCAGTACTTTCTGACGCAGCGACACTCGATCCACAAACAGCGACTGACGTTCCAACAGCAGCAGTGCTCGTCAACGTTGTAGAAGGTCTCGTCACGAAAGATGAAAATGACGAAATCGTTCCAGCACTCGCGAAGAGTTGGGAAAACATCGATGACTTAACGTGGGAGTTCAAATTACAAGAAGGTGTTAAATTCCACGACGGTGAAGATTTCACTGCAGAAGTTGTGAAGAAAAACTTCGAACGTATTTTAGACCCGGAAGTGGCAGCTCCACGTGCTTTCCTCTTCGAAGTGATCGAAGAAGTGAAAGTAATCGATGATCACACTGTACAAATCATTACAGAATATCCATTCGCACCATTACTTGCACACTTAAACCACCCAGTTGGAGTGATGCTCAGCCCAGCATTGATTGAAGCGGATTACGAAGGTATGAAAGCAGGTCGTCAACCTGGAGCTGTTGTAGCTGAAGGTCCAATTGGAACAGGTATGTTCAAGTTCAAATCATGGAATCCAGATGATGCGATCGTTTTAGAACGCAACGATGATTATTGGCAAGAAGGCGCAAACGTCGATACGATCACATTTAAAGTCGTACCAGAAAGTGGCACACGCGTCGCTGAACTCGAAACAGGTTACGCTCACTTAATCGAACCTGTTCAACCGAGTGAAGTAACAGGAATTGAAACGTCAGGTAAAGGGACAGTAGATGTCACAGACGGAAACTCACTCTCTTACGTCGCATTCAATACAGAAAAAGCACCTTTCGACAATCCGAAAGTACGTCAAGCAATTTCTATGTTAATTAATACTGATGAAATTTTAACAGGGATTTACGATGACTACGGTCAAGCAGCAAAAGGTCCACTCGCTCCAAGCGTATTCGGATACTCTGATAAATACCCACCGCTTGCTCACGATATTGAAAAAGCGAAACAATTACTTGAAGAAGCTGGACTAGGTGATGGATTCAAAACGTCAATTTGGACGAATGACAATCCACAACGTATTGAAACAGCTGTTTTATTACAACAAAAATTAAAAGAAGTAAATGTCGATGTTGAAATCGAACAGATGGAATGGGGTACGTATCTCGATAAGACAGCGAACGGAGAACACGAAATGTTCATCCTCGGTCTTTCAAACCCTGTTGGAGATGCTGACTACTTCTTAACACAATTGTTCCACTCGAAAAATAAAGGAGCTTCAGGTAACCGCTCATTCTATGACAATCCTGAAGTAGACCGTTTACTCGACGAAGCACGTCAAGAAATTGACGAAGCGAAACGTATCGAGTTATACGAAGAAGTTCAAAAAGTATTGATTGAAGATGCTCCGATGGTTTACGTTTATCACCAAGCGTACTTAACTGGTGTAAGCAATGACATCGATGGGTATTGGATCAACTCTTCTGGACACTACATGTTAAAAGACGTCAAATTCAAATAATAACGAACCACATACGTTACGTAAGCGTATGTGGTTTTTTATCTCTTTATTTCAAATAGTCGGACTATTCTTTTCATTACAATAACATTTTAACTCATTTTCAAGAATAGAAAAATAGTTCAATATAGCCTCAATATACTGAATAATTAAACTTAAAGCGTTTTCTTATTTCTATATTGTCTGAAAAATATTACTATGCTACAATCGCTTTACATTTAAAGTATTGGAGGCTTATCAATGAAACAACGTTCTTTTTTAACATTACTTATGTTTGCCCTCATGACTGTTATCCTTGCAGCATGTTCTGGTGGCGGCAGTAATGAAAGCGCTAAAGATCCGGCAGACCGTACACCTGTTGAAGGTGGAGACTTAGTTGTAGCGGTCTTATCAGACGCACAATCATTAGACCCTGCAAGCACAAACGACACTTCTTCTTCAGCAGTACAAGCTAATATTTTCGAGCGTTTAATCGTTCGCAACAGCGACAACGAATTAGCGCCGAGCCTTGCTGAATCTTGGGAAAGCATCGATGAAAACACTTGGGAATTCAAATTACGCGAAGGTGTAAAATTCCATGATGGAACAGACTTCAACGCTGAAGCAGTTAAAATTAACTTAGAGCGTATTTTAGACCCTGAAGTCGCATCACCACGTTATTTCTTATTCCAAATGATTGACGAAATTACAGTAATTGATGAATACACAGTACAAATTAAAACAGAATATCCATTCTCACCATTACTCGCTCACCTTTCACATACAGGTAGCGGCATGGTATCACCAGCTGTTATCGCGGAAGATTACGAAGCGATGAAAGCAGGTAAAATTGCAGGTACAATCATTAACGATAAACCGATCGGTACTGGCTTCTTCACTTTCGAGAGCTGGACACCAGACGATCGTATTAAACTCGTTCGCAACGAAGACTACTGGGGAGACAAACCACATGTCGACACAGTTACTTTCCAAGTGAGCCCAGAAAGTGCAACACGTAACGCAGACTTAGAGCGTGGATTCGTTCAAATCACAGATCCAGTTCAACCGATCGAAGTGAACTCAATTAACGAAAGTAACTTCGGTTCAGTATTCCAAAAACCATCTTCTGGTCTTTCATACATCGGATTCAACATGAACAAAAAACCATTCGATGACAAACGTGTACGCCAAGCGATCACAATGATGGTGAACCGTGCAGAAATTATCGACGGAATTTATGAAGGTTTCGGTATTCCAGCAGTCGGCCCACTCGCACCTGGTATTTTCGGTTATGACGATTCATTAGAGCCAATTGAATATGACGTTGAAAAAGCGAAACAATTACTCGCTGATGCAGGTTATGCAGATGGATTCAAAACGACAATTTGGACAAACGACAGTGACCAACGTACAGACACTGCAATTATGCTCCAACACGCATTGAAAGAAGTAAACATCGATATCGACATCGAACAACTCGAATGGGGTGCGTACCTCGCGAAAACTGCAGCAGGTGAACACGACATGTTCATCCACGGATGGAGCAACCCTCCTGGAGATGCTGACTACGGTTTATATGCACTCTTCAACTCAGCACAACACGGTGACGCAGGAAACCGTTCATTCTACAACAACCCTGAAGTCGATGCTTTATTAGACGAAGGTCGTCGTGAAGCAGATCCAGAAAAGCGTATGGCAATCTATAAAGAAATCCAAGAAATCTTAATTGATGACGCACCACTCATCTTCGTTCACCACCAAGAATACTTAGTAGGACTCAGCAATGACATTATCGGATTCGATATGGATACAAGTGGTATTTACAACTTACAAAACGTTCAATTCGTCGAGTAAGACAAAAAACACTCTTTTGACAATGTGCAAAAGAGTGTTTTTTCACCTCTTATAATGGAAGAGATTTTTCTATTTTCTCATCTTATCACCATTTCTTCCTCCTTTACTCTATCCTTTTATTATATATTCATTTTTTATTTATTTTCTAAACATAAGTATTATGAGATCATATTTATTTTCCATGAAAGCGTTTAACTATTTGAAATATACAGAATAGTGGAACATAGATTGTTTTCTAATTTCAGTGTTGTCTGAATATTATTACTATGTTACAATTTCTTTACATTGAATTATGAGGAGGCTTTTACATGAAACAACGTTCTTTTTTAATGTTGCTTCTCGTCGGACTCATGTCTGTCATTTTAGCAGCTTGTTCAGGCGGTAGCGACGAAGGTTCAAAAGACAAAGAAACACCGGAAGGAACAGAGAAACAACCAGTTGAAGGTGGCGATCTCGTCATCGCAGTTCTCTCTGATGCGCAATCACTTGACCCAGCAGGATCAAACGATTCACCTTCTTCAGTCGTACAAGCGAATATTTACGAAACACTCGTAACGCGTAACGACGAAAACGAACTCGAACCAGGATTAGCAGAATCTTGGGAAGCAATCGATGAATTAACATGGGAATTTAAATTACGTGAAGGCGTAAAATTCCATGACGGTACTGACTTTAACGCTGAAGCTGTTAAAGCGAACTTAGAACGTATTTTAAATCCAGACGTTGCATCACCACGTTTATTCTTATATGAAATGGTGACAGACGTTACAGTCGTTGATGACTACACAGTACAAATTAAAACAGAGTATCCATTCGCACCATTACTCGCTCACCTTTCACATAACGGTGGCGGAATCGTATCACCAGCAGTTATCGAAGAAGATTTAGCTGCGATGGCAGACGGTAAATTAGCAGGTACAATTATTAACCAAAAACCAGTCGGAACAGGTTTCTTCAAATTTGAAAGCTGGAACCCGGACGATAAAATTAAACTCGTTCGTAACGACGAGTACTGGGGAGACAAACCACATGTCGACACAGTCACTTTCCAAGTGAGCCCAGAAAGTGCTACACGTAACGCAGACTTAGAGCGTGGATTCGTACAAATTACAGATCCAGTTCAACCAGTCGAAGTAAACTCAATTAACGAAAGTAACTTCGGTAAAGTATTCCAAAAACCATCTTCAAGCCTTTCATACATTGGATTCAACACACAGAAAGCACCATTCGATGATGCACGTGTTCGTCAAGCGATCTCAATGTTAGTAGACCGTCAAGAAATTATCGACGGAATTTATGAAGGTTTCGGTGTTGAAGCACGCGGTCCAATCGCACCAGGCATTTTCGGACATAACGACGATTTACCATTGATTGAAAAAGACGTTGAAAAAGCGAAACAATTACTCGCTGATGCAGGTTATGCAGACGGCTTCAAAACGACAATTTGGACAAACGACAGTGACCAACGTACGGACACTGCAATTATGCTCCAACACGTATTAAAAGAAGTAAACATCGATGTTGAAATCGAACAACTCGAGTGGGGTGCGTACCTCGCGAAAACATCAGCAGGTGAGCACGATATGTTCATCCTCGGATGGAGCAACCCTCCTGGAGATGCTGACTACGGTTTATACCCACTCTTCCACTCTTCACAGTTTGGTGAGGCAGGTAACCGTACATTCTACAAAAACGACAAAGTTGATGCTTTATTAGACGAAGGTCGTCGTGAAGCAGATCAAGAAAAACGTAACGATATCTACAAAGAAGCACAAGAATTAATCGTTGAAGATGCACCGATGATCTTTATCCATCACCAAGAGTACTTACTCGGCGTCAGCAATGACATTACTGGCTTCGATATCGATACGAGCGGTATTTACAAATTACAAAACGTTCAATTCGTTGAGTAATCGACAAAAGCAGGATGGCGAAAGCCACCCTGCTTTTTTTATGGAAAAGAAAAGAGGAGATTGTCGAATAGACAATGCTCCCCTTCTCCTTATCGATTCGCTGCGCGATTTTTACGGCTGTTTTTCAAAACGACGTATAAAAATAAAATAAACGCTACATACACCATGATCGATGCGATTAAATAAGGAATGTTGTATCCTTTATCTTCCTCTACATAATACACTTCTACACGCTCACGGTCTTGAATAATATTGTATTGATCATCTTTCGTTAAACGAATTAAATCTTGATTAAGAACGCCACGTAATTTCACTTTCTCTTCTCCAAAACGCTCTTTCGGAATGCTGAACTTCTTCGTATCATCACTATTATTAATGACGACAATCCAATGCTCATCGTCTGAATAACGAGCGAATACTGTGAAATCATCTTCATTGTGAAGCAATTCGAACTCTCCGTTACGAATCGTCTCAGAGTCATTGCGTAATGTGTTTAAGTTTCCGATGTAATCTTTCAATTCCATTTCAGTCTTGAAGTTCATCATTTGAAGCCCTTCTTCAACTGTTTCCCCATTCATCGCAATTTCTGTTCCGTACGATACTGTAGGGACTCCTGGAAGCATGAATAGCGCTGTTAAAGCTGTTTTCCAACGGGTCGGTGGGAACATTCGCAACTCTACCATTTCATATGTCATACGAAGTTGGTCGATGCGATCCACTTGTAATTGTGTGCGACGATCAATCGTCTGCATATCATCGTACAATGATACCCCACTATTGAATTGAATGAATGTATCGTGGAAAGTTTGCGTCAATGCGTCATTTTGGATGATGTCGACATTGTTCGCCTCTGTCTGTTCAAGCGTCATCACAATTAATTGATCTGCTTCTTTTTTCATAAGGTCGATGAGAGATTCAAGCGATGCCGCATCCCAATGTTGAGTGTTCGTCAAACGAATCCCATCCCAACCATACTTCTCGACAGATGCTACGATTTCTTTCGCCATCGCTGCGACAAGCGCCTCGTCTATCGTCGTCCATTGACCGTCTGCTGTCGTTTCGTGCGCTTTACGAAGCGGATGTCCTTCACCTAATCGGTCGATTGGGAAATCAGCTACCGCAATCAATTTTTCTTCTTGCATTTTTTCTACTAAGCTTATTAATTCTTCTTCTGTTCCGTAATGGTCATTTACTTCGATATAAGACTCTGTATCTTCTCCCATGAAGTTTGACGCTTGCCAAACATTTCCGAGAATAACCGTTGTAAATTTCATTTCTTTAATATGATTTAAACGCTCTTTCACACCAACAAAGTCACCACCATAATAAGCAGACGGATTATTCAAGTCCACATCTTTGTCATTATCGCGTGTTCCGTTATTAAAACGGTCTACATTCAAATCATAAATACTTTGCTCCTCCGGACTCATTGCCAAAGCATGTATCGGAAAACTGCCAAACGTTAAGACGAAAACGAGTGCCAGCATCGCTGTTTTCATTTTGTACAAAATGGTTCCTCCTATCTTCACTATCTCTTCATAAGTTTAACAAATTCATTATTTTGAAACCATCGTTTCTACGTTTTTTCCCATAAAAAAAGACTGTATTTCACAATACAGCCTCATCTTTTAAATGAAATGATTAAAATGAAATACCTACTGGTAATTTGAATCCGAGGAATACTGTTACGAGTACACCAACTGCGAATAAGATCCAGAACATTTTCGTGTCTTTTCCTTTTTCTGCACGGACGAGTACCATTTCCATAAATCCAATCGTCAATAATCCGAGAACGAATTTAATTCCGTACATCGCATTATCAATTGATTGATATTGCGCGAATAACGCAAAGCCTGAAACTAAAATTAAAATATAGAAAAGTCGTGCGATCATGTGGAGCACTTTACGCCCTTTCGATCCGACTTTCATTTGTGATGCTGCTAAAAATAGTACAATTCCGACTACCCATGTGAATATGTGTAAGTGAGTACCGCCTACCATAAAATCTGGAAACATACCTTCCATATTGTCATTCACCTCTATTTAAATTAGTATAATTCCATTCTAGCATAGATGAGAATGACTACATACTATTTCACTTCTCGAATCATTATTTTTATGAAAGAAAACCACCGTTTTCGACACATTTGTCAAAATCTTCGTGGTTTTCTTTCGGTCTTTTATTTAAAATTCATCTTCTATTCATTTTCAAACGTTATTGGAAACGGTTCGTTAAAGTTCCGATATCTTCGATAGAAATTTTCACTTCATCGCCAGCTTTTAAAAACTGAGGTGGGTTCATTCCTTTACCGACACCTGCTGGAGTACCTGTTAAAATGATATCTCCTGGCTCGAGTGTCACGTAACGTGAAATTTCAGCAATGATGTCTTCCACTTTGAAGATCATGTTTGATGTGTGCCCATTTTGACGAATTTCATCGTTTACTTTCGTGACGACCGATAAGTTGTGTGGATTCGGAATTTCATCTTTTGTCACAACATACGGGCCGAGTGGACATGTTTCGTTTAAACTTTTTCCTAAGAAAAATTGTTGATGTCCGTATTGAATATCGCGCGCACTAATGTCGTTCGCAATCGTATAACCGAATACGTAGTCATACGCAAGTTGACGTGGAATTTGGTGACCGCGCTTACCGATGACAATTGCAAGTTCCGCTTCATAGTCTAACTCCGACGTGACATCCGCATGGACAGAAATCGTCTGTTCATCTGCAGCGATCGTCGTCGGCGCTTTCGTGAAGACGACAATTTTTTCAGGTGCTTTCTCTTCACCCATCTCTACTGCATGATCTGCGTAGTTTTTACCGACACACATAATATTTTTCGCTGTTTTCGGAATCGGCGACTTCCACGTAATTTCATTGAACGCATGTTTATATGCTTCTGGATTGTCGCTCTGTTCTGCACGCTCTACGAGTGAACGGATCGCTTCAACGAACTCATTACCTTTTGCGACACCTTCACGAATTGTTTTCGGGAAGTCCTCTTTGTTGAGAGCGACCGCAATTTTTAATATATCCCATACCGCTTCTTCGCGTTTTACTTTCGGGCCGTACGATTCAAATCCATCTTTTTCAAAAGTTAACAACTTCATGTTGTTTCCATCCTCCTTTATGCTCTATACAATCAGTATACATGATGCGACACGTTTCACCTACAATTATCATACGATTTTTACGGTTTGCGATATGTCCATTTTCGCCATAATGCTTCAAGTGGTCCCCGCTCATAACGAGATAACCATAAATTGGCGATAATAATTTGAATCGCGAAAATGCCGACTGCAATCCACGTGCCTGTTGCGAGATCTAACTTTCCATACAAGCCTAAGCCATAATTGTTAAAAATAAGTGTCGCAACGACAGATTGCATAATGTAAATCGTCAGCGACATTTTTCCGACAGGTGCAAGAAACTGTAATATCTTTTGAAGCGGTGTCGCCATGAGTAAAATGACGAGCCCTACATAAAATAACCCGACAAACGGTCCACCAAATGCCGTTTGTAACATATCGTAATCGATGCGTGGCTCTTTCAAATAAGGCAATGCTTTGAAATAAAAACCGAGCGGTCCAAATATGACGATGAAAACGAGCCAAAGTTTCCACAATTCCGCCCCACGTTCGATCAACTTCCACTTAGAAAAGACGACACCAAACATCATGAGCGGAACGATTAAAAACCCAGCGAATACTGAATTTAACAGTCCGTAAACGAGCCACTCTCCGACGCGAAATTGTAGCGCTTCTAAATACGTACCGTGCGCATACGCTGTAATTGCGAGTTCAATTTGTTGAATGTCGACAAATTCCTCCATTGCACCTGATGCTTGGGCAATTAAGTATGTGACTGCATACAATAACACATTCGTCACGGTGAAAAATGCGACCGATAAAACGAGTAAAATACGCTTCGGAATACGAACGATTAAAATCATAAGGAAGCCGTAAATCGCATACGTAAATAAAATATCGCCTGACCAAATGAAAATCGCATGAATGAGTCCGAATACCATCAATAAAGAAAAGCGACGTAACATGAGGCCGACTGTTGAACGATTTTGGGCAAGCCCTTTTTCATACTGCATGTTAATGCCGTACCCGAATAGCATCGCGAAAATCGGATAAAAACTACCTTCCACTAAAATATCAATCCATTTAAACGTTAATGCATCGATAGGTGAATTATAAAATGTGTGCGGATCGACGTAAATGTACGGCGATTGAAAGTGCAGCATATTGGCAATTAAAATACCGAATAAGGCTAATCCTCGTAGTACATCTAATGTCAAAATTCGCTTCGACGGTTGCATAAGTTGCTGATCGACAACCGGTTGTTCTGTAGTCAAATGATGTCCCCCTTTTTTAAAGAACAATGCTCCCTCGGACAGGGAGCATCTATATGATTTATTATACAAGCTCAATCCATTCATTTAAATCAAAAGAAAAAATAAAACAATGAGCGACAGGACGTTTCGTAATTTGTTCTACACTCGATTTGTACGTCTGCAATTGGAATGTGTACCGTTTCATTAATTCTGTTCGCGCTTCTTCCCGTGTGCGATTATAAGCGACACGGTCTGTTTTATAGTCGACGATGTGAAGATTTCCTTCTTCATCTTCATATAAACAGTCGATGATCCCTTGAAGCAATGTCGCTTCTCCGTTCACTTCATATGAATACGTAAATGGAACTTCATTCCAAATCTTACGAGCATTCGCTAGTTTTTGTTGAATAATCGGCAATTGTTTCACGAGAGAATCTACATTTAATACTTGCGCTTCTTCGGTTGTTAGCAATTGACGCTGTACGAGATGCGCGATAAAGGACTGTAATTTTTCAGCATCGTAAGTTTCTTGGAAGTTGAGATGTTCCATTAAAGCGTGCACTGCTGTACCTTTTTCAGCACCTGACAACTTGCGCTCTTCTTGCATGAAAGATGGGCGCTCGTACGTCCATTCTTGTTGTTCTTGTGCAGGCTGTTGACGGAATAACTGCTCATCGTCAAACTGTTCAAGCATCGTCAACCGCTTCAATCCAGTGACCGATTGTTTCGACGGTGTTTCCGTTGCCGCTTCTGCGACGTAGGATTGTGTGAGCCATTGACTAAACTCGTCAGGAACTTCGATGACTTCCTCTTCTTCTCGCTCATCTATTTGCTCTTCTTGCTCTCTTGGAAGGAGTGCATGTGCTTCCCACATTGTAAACTTCCATTGTGAATCATTGATTAAAGGGGCACATATTCTTTCTTCCAATGGGAATTGCTCATGACGGACGAGTGCTGGTCCTAACCAAGCTAAATAACTCGACGCATTCGAACGAACGTAAGAAGGTAACAGTTGTTCATGCGTCAATTGAGCAGCTTGTTGCCAACCGTACATCGATGTTTCAAGATTTTTGACTGAACCGATTAAATGAAGATGTTCTTTCGCTCGCGTCATCGCTACGTATAAAATACGCATCTCTTCCGCACGCAATTCTAATTTTTTCTTTTCGGTTAAAGCATTGAACGGCAATGACGTATAAATGGCGCGTAACTTCGGATCAATCGCTTTTACTGCGATGCCGTGTTGTTGGTCGAATAAATATTTTTCACGTAAGTCGCGTTCGTTGAAATTACGCCCTAAACCTGCGACGAAAACGTACGGAAACTCTAATCCTTTCGAGGCGTGAATCGTCATTAAACGAACGACATTATCTCGATCCGTCACATGTTTAGCTACGCTTAAATCTTCCCCACGACTTCTCATCCGTTCAATGAAACGTAAAAAGCGGAACAATCCACGATACGACGTTTGTTCATAAGAACGTGCCCTATTTTGCAAAGCGCGAATATTCGCTTGACGTTGCTTTCCATTCGGCAAAGCTCCTACGTATTCGTAATAATACGTATCTTCTAAGATCGCTGTAATAAGTTCTGTGACAGAACCGTGTTGCGCGATATTTTTCCAACGCTCTACTAAATAGAAAAAGCGATTTAACTTTTCTAACAATGCTTCAGATTTCGCATGTCCTTCTTGTCTATATTGCTGTAATGCTTCAAAAAATGTATTTGAGCGCACTGTTTTACGAATATCACTCAACTCATCATTCGTAAAATTAAAGAACGGTGCACGCAACGTGCTTGCGAGTGGAATATCTTGATAACTGTTGTCGACGACTTGCAGTACGCTCATCATCACTTGTACTTCAATCGCATCAAAATAGCCATCTCGTAACTCAACGTATAAAGGAATATTCGCTCGTTTAAATTCTTCAGCGAACGTATTCGCCCACGTCATCGAGCGGAATAAAATGACGATATCTCGGTACTCCATTGGACGTACTTCATCTGTAAATGCGTCCGTCACTTCGGCTCCCTCGGCAATCAGTCTTTCAATTTGTTGAATGATTACACGCGCTTCTAAATGTTCACGCTTCATCTCTTCTTTCGGCGCTTCGATCGTTTCTTCATCTGATTCTGTGATGAGATGAACATGTACAGGCGCATGACGTGCTTCATAACGCGCACCGTACTTTAAAGATGCATCGTCATCATACACGATCTCTCCTACGTCTTCTCCCATCAGTTGAGAAAAGATGAAGTTTGTCGCTTGCAAAATTTCTGGACGGCTGCGGAAGTTCGCATTTAAATCAATTTTCGTTCCATATCCGTCTCGCGGCTCTTTCGTGAAGCGCGCATACTTTTGTAAAAATAATTGAGGTTCTGCCAGTCGGAAACGATAAATGGACTGCTTCACATCTCCTACCATAAATAAATTTCCATGTCCTTCACTATTACGCTTCACGAGTTGAATGATCGCTTCTTGTAGTAAGTTCGTATCTTGATACTCATCGACGAGCACTTCTTCAAATTTATCTTGATACAACTTCGCAATTTCGGACGGCTTGCGCACACCATCTTCTTCTGTCGTTAAAATGGCATATGCATAATGTTCTAAATCAGCAAAATCGACAATTGCACGTTCTCGTTTCGCTTCTTGATACGCTTCATAAAAGCGTTCCGTTACAACAGCGAGATGTTCAATTAAAGGATACATCTGTCGCATTTCTTCCAACAATCGCTCAGGAGGACGTACGAAGTAGCGGTCACGTAACGTTTCAATCGTTTCCTTCGCTTCTTTCCGTAATTCTTTCACGATTTCAGCAAGATGAGGGTCACAACTATCTTTTTTAATCGACGTTGCGCGGGTGAACTGGACACTCGTCACACTTTCATACATCGCCTGCCAATCTCTCTGCTTTAACGCTTCCGCTAAAGCGTGAACGATTTTTTCATCCGCTTCTACCGTCTTTATAAAAGCACTCGGTCCATCTGGTTGTTGAACGAGGTCACGCATCGCTTCGTACTGCATGCTCACTTCTTGTAAAGTAGCATCGAGGGAATCGAAAACGATGGACGTAATCGGCAACTGCTCAATTGCCACGTCTTCATCAATCGCATACAATTCAGGCAACGTACGGAGCCATCCAACTGGATCCGGATCTACCGCAGCATAGTCGTATAACTGTTCAATCATCGTTTCAATATCGATGTCTGAACGATCTGAAGAAAAGCTATCGACGAGCGCATATGTCAATTGCACGGTATCTTCTTCCCCGTACAATTGTTCAAGCACTTCACTTAATACATCTTCTCGCAATAAAGCGGCTTCCATCGTATCGGCGATGCGGAAAGCTGGATCAATATCAAGCATATATGCATACTGTTTGACGACGTGTAAACAAAACGAATGCATCGTTGAAATATGTGCCTTATTGAGTAAAGTTAGTTGTTTGCGCAACCGGTCATTATTCGGTTGGCGTTGCAGTTCTTCTTCTAATGCGCTCGCCATTCGTTGACGCATTTCTGCAGCGGCTGCATTCGTGAATGTCACGACGAGCAATTCGTCAACATCGATTGGATTGTTTTTGGCAATGACTTTTTCAATGAGGCGGGTAATGAGCACTCTTGTTTTACCACTTCCTGCAGCAGCGGCGACGAGCACATCACTTCCTGTACGCCATACCGCTTCCCATTGAGCATCTGTAAATGTCGTCGATTGTGGTTTTTCTGGGATCAATTCGATCGCTCCTCTCTCATTTTTTGTAACGCGCTTTTCTCATCTAATTTCGTTAAGTCTCGTCGTTCATAAATAGGGTCCGTTTCATCGTATTGACAAACGGCTCGATAATTACAAAATGTGCACGGTTTTTTCCCGTCGTACATGTAAGGATAGACGCGAGTATCTCCTTCAATCATACGATTGCCGGCTTGTTCATGCTTTTTAGAAACATGATTCATTAACACGTACATATCATCTTCCGCCAACACTTTTGAATGTGCATTTAATTTTCCAGCTTTCGTCAATTGAACAGGAACGACGTGCGATTTCGTACCGAATTCATTCAATACTTCATCCATCTCTTGAAGCACTGACAATTCGTTCGTCACATAACCTTTCATCTGGTAACTCGCTATTTTTTCAGCTGTAATTTGGTCTTCTTTTAATTCATCTGCTTGTATGAGTGGATTGTGCACGTGGAAGTAAAGCATTCCTGCAGGGTGCACTTCCTTCTCATACCAAATCGGCGCATGGACGATAGCCGCTTCTAAATACGTCAACATTTGTAAAGAAAGTCCGTAATAAACCGCACTTAAATCGAGCTTTTGTTCTGACGATTTATAATCGACGATGCGAATATATGTTTTATCTTCTTTTTCTAACGCGTCGATTCGATCAATGCGACCTCGTAACTCCATTTCGACATCATGTTGTAAACGAATGAGAAGTGGTGGCATATCATAGCCTTCTCCTGGGCCAAAACCTGCCTCTACTTTCACAGGTTGGAACATCGAGCGTCTCGCTTGCGTTCCTAATGCGCCGACCGTTTGCTCTATGAGTGATGTCAATTTACGCATAATATACGTGTAACGCGAGCTCGACAATAAAATTTGATGTACGAAATAAGGTGCGAGCTGTTGTAACGCTTCGTTCGCTAGTTCTGCGCTTAAGGCGTGATCAATTTCATGCCATGCGAGTTGGCGACGTTTAATTTCTTCATGGACATATTTTAAAGCTGCGTGGAATAAGTCCCCAAGTTGCGGTGGTTCAAGTGTAAATTGCGTTCGTTCTTTCAACTGCAAACCATAACTTGCGAAATGCTGGAATGGACATTTGTAAAACGACTCAATTCTCGACACACTCGATACGAACTTTTCTCCATACAACTGCTTCGTTATTTCTGGATGTAAGTATTGCTCTTGATTCCGTGAGACCGTTCGTTGCATCATTCTTTGTAAGATGACTTGAATGAAAGGGTCTCGTTGTAATTGTTCATAGACGTAACGCCAAAACATCGGCATTTGTTGAATATCATATTCAGCTACTCGCCACTTTTGAATAAAATACGTAAGTGATGTCGGCAATGTGACGACGTAACTTTCCGCTTCCTCTTGTAATTCGCTCACATCATTCACGACGTATTGAACAGGAATATCACTGACCATCTGTTTTAATTGTTCGATAAACATCGACGGTAATAGTGCTTTTCCTTCCTCGTCTGCTACGGCATAAGCGATCGTCACTTTTTCACGAGCAGCTGTTAAAGCGCGGTATAAATAGTACGTTTCTCGCTCTAACTGTTCGGTCGTCGATAATGCTAACGGATAACCGATCGATTCAAAAAATTCGCGTTCTCGATCCGAAAGCAATCCTTCATGATCCATGCGAGCTGGAATGACACCGTCGTTTACACCGATGACGTACAATAAATCAGGATTTGAAATGCTCGACGTTTCAAATGTCGTAATCGTCACTTGGTCGACTGCTGGTGGAATTTGACTAAATGTCAATGTTTCAAGTCCTTCATCTAAAATTGGAATCGCTTCTCGGATCGTCATCTCTCGTTCACCAAACATCATGTCGAATTGTTCTAAGACGTGTATCCATTTACGCCACGCTTGTTCGTGTTCGGATGCTTTTTCGAGAGAGCCATTTTCCGCTTCATTCTCTTTTAAACGCATTAAATGTTCAAAGACCTTCAATTGTTCGACCAATTCAAAGAGAGCTGTGACGATGACGCGCCCTGTCTGCTTTCCTTTCACCTTCGCTTCAAATGCTGCGAGAGGGACGCACATTCGGTCACGCATCTCTTGAATGATCGCCTGCTTCTCTAACTCTTCATCAGTTTGTTTGCGACCGATGGATTCTAAACCTCGATATTGAATGTAGGACCACCGCTCCTCATCAAACCAACGCTTTCCGACAATTCCACGCATTAATACGAAGTTTTCAAATTGTTCTCCCGACATACGCCAACGCTCAATAGACTCATCTACTGGATAAAATAACTCTGTTTTTAATGCGCGCATCATCGGCTCGTATGCCCAATTTGATTTCACGACATCCAATACAGAACGAGTCAATTCAATTAAAGGGTGATGGAGCATCGGCTTTTTCATACTTAAGAAAAACGGAATGCCGTAATGAGAGAAGCGCTGTCTTAATAAATCATCATACAACTCGGATTGGCGGTACATGACCGCAATATCTCGGTAACGTTTTCCATCCTTCACTTGTCGTACGATATCTCGTGCAACTGCGTCAATTTCCGCCTGTTGATCTTCCGCTTCAATGATAGCTAGAGAATCATCAGCAACTAATGATGTGACAGGGTAAGTGTCGAACATTTTCTCAACATGTTGCAGCGCTTGTTTTTGCGTGCGATGCATTTCTGTTAAAGTCAATTGTTCTTCAATGTTTAAATGATTCCGCTCGATCAATAGTTGCAGTTTGTCATACATTTTTCGCCCTTGCACAAATACGTCACTATATTCTTTTGCTAAATCTACTTGCACCGAAAAAGTAACAGATTGACTATTTAATACGAGTCCTTCAATAATCTCCATCTCACGCTCTGTAAAATCTTCGAAGCCATCGATATATATCGTCGCGCTTTTCAAATAATCGCTATTCGGAATCGCTTCTGCAAGTAAACGTAAATAACGTTCGCTGTCGACATATTGCGTACCGATATGTCCTTCTACACGCTCGGCGATTAAGCGTAAATCTTTTATTTTTCGAATGAGCGTTTCATTCATCTTTTCAGCAATCATCTCTTCCTCTAAACGAGCGAGCGCTTCGTGATCGATTCGGTAACGTTCAAACTCTTGAAGCATTCTCGTCAGTTGATCGATAAATCCTTGACGCGTTGCGACATTTTGAAATAGTTGAAGTTTTTCACGTTCTTCTTCCAAAATACTTCGAAGTAACATCGAATAACCGTACTGATCAATTTCTTGACGAGTAATACCTCCTTCTTGTTGAAGGATGCGCCATGCGAGACGTTTGAATGTTAAAACTTCTGCGCGAATGAGCCCCCCAAGGTCATATTTCGTCGTTAAATCATACTCCATCGAGTACGATTGTTGATCCGGTACGATAACAATCATTGGATCTCCGATAGGTGATTCTTTTAATGTTTCTGCAATTTCTTTTTGAATGAGCGTTGTTTTTCCGACACCAGCTCGACCTGTAATGATGCGAATCATTGCATTCTCCCCTTTCAAAAAAAGCTTACTCTCATTATACGCGAGAGTAAGCTCATGATGATGTTCATTTCTTCGTTAACTCATTAAAATCTTTTTCGACTTTTGCATTTAAATGCGCTTCTACACGCTTTCCGACAAACCAAAGGAGGGCGATAAATAGTCCAAGCAATGCTGTACGTAAAGGTTGTGTAAATAAGGCGCGTAAATCATATCCGATAAAACTAATCGTAAAAATCATGACAAATTTGCCCATCATTAATATGAATAAGTAATGTGTACGTTTTAAATCAGATAATCCTGCTACAAAGTTCACGAGCGCTGACGGAGTGAAAGGAAAACAAATGAGTAAAAACAGTGGGCCAAATCCATTTCGCTCCACCCAAAAAATTAACTTTTCCACTTTCGGATGTGTCGTTAAACGTTTTAAAATTTTATTGCGCCCGTATTTACGAACGAGTAAAAAAACCGCATAACTTCCAATCACTGTACCCATCCACGATAAAACAAAACCTTTCAACAATCCGTACGCCCCTGCATTTGCAAAGACGAAGACGAACAGCGGTAAAAAAGGTAAAAACGATTCAATCATCGGAAGCAATATTCCGACGAATGGACCGAGTGCTTTATATTTTTCAGCTAATTCCATCACATATTCAACATCAAACCATTGTTCCAGCATGTCTACACCTTCGTTCTTTCTACATTCAACATTATGACGTAGGAAAAATCAAAAAGTTCACTGCTTCGCTTCATGTACCATTCGTCTTGCGTACCAATAACCGACCGTTAATGATAAAGCATCTGCAACGTAAAGCCATAAGCTATGTGTATAACCTGCATAAACACTCGCTGCAATTAAAGCGAGCGTCAAAATAAGACCGACGTAATGATGAAAGGTCACTCGAGTAAAAAAGACGACGAGTATACCTGGCAAAAATAAGGCGAGCAATAACTTCGTTTCAAATGAATCCATTGTACTTCCCTACTTTCCATATGTCGCTTTTTCAGTCATAAACAATAACCCTAATTTAAAATGATCTTGCTCAAATAACACCGTTTGCTCTAGCCGTATTTCTTGGTCACGTCCTAACACTTGTAGACGACAATGTGCCGCATTTTTTTGGACCGCTTCGTAAAATTCTTTTTCATCATGAACTACTTGCTGATTAACTGAACGTATGACTTCACCAATTTGTAATCCCATTTGTTCTGCTGGACTATTCGGCAAAACACCTACGATCGGTAAGCCTTCATTCAAAGGTTTAACGAAAGCCTCATCTTTCCTTTCTTTCATTAAAGCGATAAATGAACGTAAAAGCGCAAACAATCCGACGACTCCTAATGCATAAATCGCTAAATCTACGTAAATTAAACTGACAACTCCTAAAATTAAAGAAAGAAAACTCAATTGAATGAGTCGTTTTCGTTCAATTTGTAATCCTTCTTTCGGATAAGTGGATAACCATTGACGTTGAAATCCGATAATATATGGGAAAAGTACGAATGCAAAACTCGTCTCTCCATAATTAAGTTGAGGCCAATAAGGAAGCGCCTCCACCCAACTTCCTGGAATGATGAATAGTATCGGTACGAGCCAAAGCTGTTTCATTCGAAATGCGCCAACATATCTTCCTCTCGCTGTTTTCTTTAAATGAGGAGATGGGCTACGTTTCATCAAATGCAACAATAAGATGGACTCTCCCATCAACAATATGGCACTAATAAATAAAAGTGATATTGCCAATTGATTCATACTGATCGACTGTTCAAATGTCGTTCCAAATAGCGTAAGTCCTTCTTCAACTTGTAAAAAGAAAAACATTGCAAAGAATGTAATAATTAACGGATAAATAGCTGATAAAAAAATGAAATTAAAGAAAAACAAAAGAATGAGCAATACCCCTGTCAATAAAAGTAAATATAAAGGACTAACAACAATTCCGATACCTACAAATAATATAGAAGCGAGTATTCCCACACCTAAACCTTTAAACATTCCTTCTTTCATCTCATCTAAACCGCTTTCGATACGAGTATAAAACTGGCTCCTTTCTCGTTTTACTCGTACATATCCGACTAAAATTAAACTAACTAAAGCGAAGAGCCAAATCGGGTTCATCATAAAATATTTTATACTTTCAATTATATATGTCATTGTTTACAACTCCATCATTTGCGATTTCTATTTGTTTATCATTGTATCAAATGAACTCCTAAATTGAAATTTTCGCGAAAAAAATAGACTTTTGATAAGTCTATTTTTCTTGTAATTGCTCCATTAATTGAATTAACTTCTTTTCATCAAGTGGACCCATAATTTTATATGCAATGACTCCATCTTGATCTAAAATATACGTCGTCGGAATTTGTAAAATATTGTATTCCTTCTTCGTATATCCTTCTTGATCTAATAAAATCGGAAATGTTAAACGATTTTTATTGACGAATGACTCAATTCCTTGACGTCCTTTTCGTTCATCGCTCGTTAAATTAACAGCTAACAATTCAACTTGATGTTCTTCTTTATACTCGCGATAATAACTTTCCATATGGGGCATTTCAACGCGACACGGACCACACCAAGAAGCCCAAAAATTTAGTATGACATATTGTCCACGGTAGTCATGTAATGAGATGACGTCTCCTTGTAACGACTTCAATTGAATATTCGGAGCGACATCTCCCCTTTGTAATCCTACTGCACCTTCTACTCGTTCATTATCAACGACCGCTTCTCCATGGTACGGCTCAATGTCAGCTAAATCGTTTAAACTTTCTTTCACTGTATAGATGAGCATCCCTACGATGATTGTAATAAATAGAAGCGATAAGACCGTTTGACGTTTCACGTATTGTTCACCTCTTCTTCATTCTTTGCTTAGCTTACCGCACTTTCATGAAAATTTAAATAATACGGTTTAAAAAAGCTAGAATTGAGAAAATGAATTCCTCAATTCTAGCTATGTGATCATCTTATAAAGAGACGAAACGTAATGGGTTCACAGCGCTTGGGCCACTTCCTGAGAATGTGCCAACATGCACTTCAAAGTGTAAGTGAGAACCTTTAGAGTTTCCTGTATTACCCATTGCACCGATACGTTGTCCTTTAGCCACTTGCTGGCCTGAGCTGACATTAATTCCAGATAAGTGAGCATATACTGTCGTATAAATTTGACCATTGATGGAATGTGTAATCATGATGACATTACCGAATCCTGCCATCCAACCTGCTTTTGATACGACTCCGTCTGATGCTGCTACAATCGGTGTACCGACTGAGTTCGCAATATCAATACCACGGTGTTGCTTCATAACACCTTGAATCGGGTGCTTTCTCCAACCGAAACCTGACGTGTAACGGCCGTTCGCCGGCTTTGTCCAAGATCCTGCTGAAACCGCTGGTATATTACCGGTTGATGAACTTCCAGATGAGTTACTTGACGAACTACTGCTTCCACCTGAGTTGTTTTGTTGCTGAGCTGCTAATGCTGCTTTACGTTCCGCTTCAATTTTACGAGCTACTTCCGCAAGGCGACGCTGTTCCGCAACAATTTGCCCTTCTAGTTCCTTACTCACTTCATATACTTCATGGAATTCTTCTTCTAACTCTGTCTTTTCTTCAGAAAGCTTTTGTTGCTCCGCTTCTAACTGGTCAACTAATTTATTTTGTTGTTGTTTTTGACCGTCTAATTTTGCCTTCAAATCTTTCAATTCTGCTTCTTGTTTCTCTAACTTCACTAATTTATCTTCAACGAGCTCTTTCTCTTCTTCTAATTGATCAATATCTGCTTGTTGCTGACGCATAATGTTACGATCTGCTTCGACTAAAGTAGTGACCGTTGAGAAGCGGTCGATGAAATCAGCAAAGCTACTCGCCCCAAGCAATACTTCGACATAGCTAACCGACGTGCCTCGCGTTTGTAAAGTACGTGCACGTTCACGTAAGACGACATCGCGTTCTTCGATTTTTTGCTCTAAGTCTTCAATCGATTCACGTAATTTTTCGATTTCGTTTTTCGTTTCTGCAATATTGTTACGAACTGTATTCATTTCTCCGTTCGTTTTTTCAATTTGTTGATTTAACTCTTTAATTTTCCCTAAAATATCATCAATTTTAGATTGATTTGTCGTGATGGCTGATTTCTTTTGATTAATGTTTTGTTGTAAGTTACTCTTCTTGTTATCCGCTTCTTTCTTTTGTTGTTGAAGCTCTTTTAAAGATGCAGCCGAGACATCCCCAGCCCCTAATGGAACTGTCGCTAACAATAGAGCAATTGCACCTGTATGTAACCAATTTTTCTTATTCAACTTCTCATGACTCCTCTCGATACTTTACACTTTTAAAAACTTACGGACAGACATAAAGCTACCCCAGACACCAATTAATACTCCGAGTAATAACAATAAACCATTCAACTGGAATAAAAATGGCGACGGGCTAAGCAATTGTAAAATCTCGTTCTTCAGCTGCGGGCTCAACCATGCATATAAACGATTATATGCGATAGATAAGACCGTCATCGGAATGATTGCCCCTAATATTCCTAGCCAAACCCCTTCTAATACGAATGGAATTCGGACGAATGAATTCGTCGCACCGACGAGTTTCATAATTTCAATTTCTGTACCACGAGCGTTAATCGTTAATTTGATCGTGTTCGAAATGAGGAACATCGCGGTAAATAATAAGCCAACGATCAAGACTAATCCGATATTTCGACTAATTTGAACGACATTGAATAATTTTTCAACCGTACCTTCTCCGTAAACGACATCGGATACGTAATTCAACTTCTCTAATTTCTTAGAAACTTTCGGCGTATCTAAAGGATCTGCTGTACGAATATAAAACGCATCCCCTAATGGGTTGCTCATTTTAAATAAATTAAATTCATCACCGTATGTAGAAACTAAATGTTCCAATTCTTCTTCTTTCGTCGCGTGTTCAATCGTTCCGATTTCTTTAATCGCTTTAATCTCTTCGGACAATTGTTCGATCGCTTCTTCATTCGCTGCTGGATCAACTGTTAGCTTAATTTCAACATTTTCTTCAATGTTATCAGCGAGAACACCTAAGTTCATCATGATGATGGTGAACACACCGACTAAAAATAAAGTGACCGTTACTGCACTGGCAGAAGCGAATGTCATCCAGCCATTCCGTCCTAAGCTTTTGAAACTTTCACGTACGTGACGTCCAAACGTTCTAGGCTTCATAACCGTAATCGCCTCCGTATTCATCTTTCGTAATTAATCCGCCTTCAATCGCAATAACACGATGGCGGATTGTGTTCACAATTTCTTTATTGTGTGTAGCCATGACGATTGTCGTGCCACGTTTATTAATTTGTTCAAAAATATTCATAATTTCCCACGATGTTTCAGGGTCTAAGTTTCCTGTCGGCTCGTCTGCAATGACTACTTTTGGCATGTTCACAATCGAACGAGCAATCGATACCCGCTGTTGTTCTCCACCCGACAATTCATGCGGAAACATTCTCGCTTTCGCTGTAAGTCCTACGAGTTGTAGAACATCGTTTACTTTTTTACGTATGCGACTCGGAGATTCTTCAATCACTTCTAAAGCGAACGCGACGTTCTCAAAGACGTTCAGCTTCGGCAATAGCTTAAAATCTTGGAAGACGACACCGATTTTTCTGCGCAAGTGAGGAATTTCCCTTCTCTTCAACTTGGATAAGTTGACTCCATCAATGATGACGTCCCCTTTTGTCGGACGCTCTTCACAATACATCATTTTGATGAAAGTTGATTTACCTGCTCCACTCGGACCGACGACATAAACGAATTCACCTGCTGGTATTTCGACGTTAATTCCGTTAGAAGCGACAACGCCATTCGCATATTTTTTATATACATCTTTCATCACTATCATTATATTCAAACCACCTGTTTTAGCTTTTCTTTCAAGCTCTACCTAGTTCTATTCATGTATCATTGTATCATGAAATAATTCAATACTACATTACAGTTATATTTCATTTACAATACAGCTTTTAAGCGCGACAAATCACACTTTTTTGTAAAATTAAAAAAATACCTCTCTTGTATAGTTCACACTACGACAAGAGGGGTATTTCGTTTTTATACAGGATTCTATATTATTTCTGTTCTGCTAACCAAGCAGCCATTTTTTCAGCGTCTTCGCCTTTCATCATTCCACCTGGCATTGAACCTTTACCATTTTCGATGATGTCGAGAATCTCATCTTCAGAGTATTTTGAACCTACTCCTACTAATGATGGGTTTGAGCTTTGACCTTCAAAGCTTCCACCGTGACATGATACACATGAAGCTGTGCTTACTGGTGCATCATCCATGTTAATTGAAGCTGTTTCTTCTGCTCCGCCTGCGTTTTCATTTGGTGTTTTATCACCGTCAGAATCGCCACCACCACAAGCACCTAATACTAATGTAGTTCCGAATAAGACTGCAAGTAATTTGTTTTTCACTTTGCATCCTCCTTTTATTATATGAGATTCATTGTTCATTATACCAAATGAGCGACCACTTTTAGACAAAAGCATCTTTAATTTTTCCAAAAAATATGCCTAATCGTCATGTGATTGTCATAATGATTATACCCATACAAACATAAACTAAACATTAAGAGATTTGAGAACGTAAATATGCGTTAATGAATAGATCAAGGTCTCCATCCATTACGGCTTGTACGTTTCCTGTCTCTTCGTTCGTACGGTGATCTTTCACCATATTGTATGGATGGAAGACGTATGAGCGAATTTGGCTTCCCCAGCCAATCTCTTTCTGTTCTCCACGAATTTCATCGAGACGCGCACGTTCTTCTTCACGTTGAATTTGATACAATTTCGCTTTCAATAAATTCATCGCACGTTCGCGGTTTTTAATTTGAGAACGTTCAGTCTGACATGTGACGATTGCTCCTGTCGGAATATGTGTAATACGAACCGCTGAATCGGTCGTGTTAACGTGCTGTCCACCCGCTCCACTTGAACGATACGTATCGATTTTCAAGTCTTCTGAACGAATTTCAACATCGATATCCCCATCGAATTCTGGCATCACTTCAATTGAAGAGAACGACGTATGACGGCGACCTGATGAATCGAACGGCGAAATTCGAACGAGACGGTGGACACCTTTTTCTGCCTTTAAGTAACCATATGCATTATGCCCTTTAATGGAGAGCGTGACAGACTTCACGCCTGCCTCGTCTCCCGCTTGATAGTCGAGCGTTTCAACTTTGTAGTTATGTTGCTCTGCCCAACGTGTGTACATACGCAACAACATCGAAGCCCAGTCTTGAGACTCCGTTCCACCAGCTCCTGAATGAATTTCAAGCACTGCACTATATTGGTCGAACTCGTCGCTCAATAACATTTGAAGCTCAAAGTTATCGAGCTTTTTACGGAATGTTTTCATATCCGCTGCTAGCTCTTCAAATAAATCTTCATCCATCTCTTCTTTAAGAAGCTCGTGCGTCATTTCGAGTTCTTCTTGAGTTTCTACAAGTTCTTTGTACGAATCGACAACAGCTTTTAACGCATTCGACTCCGAAATGATTTTTTGCGCTGCTTCTTGGTCATCCCAAAATGATGGGTCGACCATAATTTCATCCAACTCTTGAATGCGTGGCTCTTTGTTTTCTAAGTCAAAGAGACCCCCTGAAGTCCGCTATTTCACTAGCTGTATTGTCGAGCTCATTACGTATATCTGATAATTGAATCATCATGTTCCTCCTGAAATTATAAAATTAATTTTTGCCGTGACAGTTTTTATACTTTTTGCCGCTACCGCATGGGCAAGGGTCGTTACGTTTCACTGTTGATGTGCGACGTACAGGTTTTTGTTTCGGTCCTTCTCCGTCTTCTTTCGGGTTGACCGCTTGACCTTTCGCTACTTCTTCCCGCTCCAAGTTATTGCGAATTTCTGCTTTCATGACGTATTTCGATGCATCTTGTGCAATCGAATGGACCATCATTTCAAACATCGCAAAACCTTCTGATTGATATTCACGTAACGGATCGGTTTGACCGTATGCACGTAAATGAATTCCTGAACGCAATTGATCCATCGCATCGATATGATCCATCCATTTCGTATCGATTGCACGTAAGAGAACAACCTTTTCAAACTCGCGCATTTGTTCTTCACCGAGTTCTTGTTCTTTTTCGTCATATCGCACTTCAACTTGCTGCAAAATGAATTCGATTAACTCTTCTGCTGTTTTGCCTTCTAAGTCAGATTTCTCTAAAGTTCCTTCTGGCAATAAGTTCGCATGGACATAATCGAGTAAACCTTGTGCATTGTACTCGTTCTCTTCGCCTTCAAAAGCAGAATGAACGGTTTGATCGACGACACGTTCAATCATCCCTTCTAAAATTGGACGTACGTTTTCAAGTTCGAGTACTTCATTACGTTCTGCGTAAATAATTTCACGTTGTTGACGCAATACATCGTCGTATTGTAAAAGGCGTTTACGTGAATCGAAGTTGTTCCCTTCTACACGCTTTTGCGCAGATTCAACTGAGCGAGAGACCATTTTCGATTGGATTGGCGTCGAGTCATCCATACCGAGTTTCGTCATCATATTTTTCATTTGATCCGAACCGAAACGACGCATTAAATCATCTTCGAGTGATAAATAGAACTGAGTGACACCTGGATCTCCTTGACGACCTGAACGACCTCGTAACTGGTTATCAATACGGCGTGATTCATGACGCTCTGTACCGATGACAGCGAGTCCACCTAATTCTTTAACACCTTCGCCGAGTTTAATGTCCGTACCACGACCAGCCATGTTCGTCGCGATTGTAACCGCGCCTTTTTGACCAGCATTTAAAATAATTTCCGCTTCTTTTTCGTGGTTTTTCGCGTTTAATACGTTGTGAGGTACTTTCCACTTTTTTAAATACGCAGAAATAATTTCACTCGTTTCAATCGCTACCGTACCGACTAAAACAGGTTGTCCTTTTTCATGACGTTCTTTAATTTCTTCCGCCGCTGCCTTGAACTTTCCTTCCATCGTTGAATAAATCAAATCTGGACGATCGTCACGTACAATTTCACGGTTCGTTGGAATTTCGACGACGTTCATATTGTAAATATTGCGGAATTCCTCTTCTTCTGTTTTCGCTGTTCCTGTCATACCTGAAAGTTTCTCATACATACGGAAGTAGTTTTGGAATGTAATCGTTGCGAGTGTCATTGACTCGTTTTGAATTTCGAGTCCTTCTTTCGCTTCAATCGCTTGGTGTAAGCCGTCGCTATAACGACGACCTTCCATTAAACGACCTGTGAACGAGTCAACGATGACGACTTTGCCTTCTTGTACGACATAATCCACATCCGCTTGCATGCTAACATGCGCTTTTAGCGATTGGTTGATTGTATGGTTCAATGTCACATGTTCTAGGTCAAATAAGTTTTCAATATTGAATGCTTGCTCTGCTTTTTCAATTCCTGATTCTGTAAGTGTGACACCTTTTGTCGTTTCGTCGTATGTGTAATCTTCTTCTTTTTTCAATGTGATGACGAAACGATTGACCAATTGATACAAGTCTGCCGATTTTGCCGCTTGTCCTGAAATGATGAGCGGGGTACGCGCTTCGTCGATTAAAATCGAGTCGACCTCGTCAATGACCGCATAATGTAGTGGGCGCTGTACTTTATGTTCTTTATAAAGCACCATGTTGTCACGTAAATAGTCGAAGCCTAATTCGTTATTCGTACTGTACGTAATATCACAACAATACGCTTCTGCTTTTTCTTCTTTTGACATACTATTTAAGTTTAAACCGACCGTCAAACCGAGATAATTGTAAAGAACGCCCATCTCTTCGGCGTCACGACTCGCTAAGTATTCGTTCACCGTTACGACGTGTACACCTTTTCCTGTGAGCGCGTTTAAATAAACAGCTAAAGTAGACGTTAACGTCTTCCCTTCACCTGTTTTCATTTCTGCGATATTTCCTTCATGTAAAGCTGCAGCCCCGAGTATTTGAACACGGAATGGATGCATCCCTAATACGCGCTCTGACGCTTCACGTACAACAGCGAATGCTTCTGCTTGAATGTCATCTAATGTTTCGCCATTCGCTAAGCGCTCTCTAAATTGTGCAGTCATATTTTGTAGTTCTTGTTCAGACATCGCTTCCATCTTAGGTTGCAATGCTTCAACTTGATCTGCTACTTTCCCTAAACGTTTTAAATCTTTTTTATTCGGATCAAAAATTTTATTTAATAAGCCTAACACTTTTCGTCACATCCTCATTCATATCACTCTTTATTTTAACATTGTGAAAACATAGGCGCAAATATCGAGCTACAAAAACAGTTCCAATCGAAAAAACTGTCCTCGAGCAAAACTCTTCGAGGACAGTTTGAACATTGCTTTAGTTCGTTTCGATTAAAGCGTATTTTCCATCTTTACGTTTGTAAACGATGTTTGTACTATCTGTTTCTGCATCTGTGTAGACGAAGAAATTATGACCGAGCATATTCATTTGAAGAACAGCTTCTTCACTATCCATCGGTTTCAAGTCGAAACGTTTCGTACGTACGATTTGAATATCTGAATCTGATGATTCCTCTTCGTCTTTTGATGGTTCGAGTGATGCGAATAACGCTTCTACTCCACCTTTTTCACGTGCTTTACGGTTGACACGTGTTTTGTATTTACGAATTTGACGCTCTAACTTATCGACGATTAAGTCGATCGCTGCGTACATATCATCGTGACGCTCTTCAGCGCGCAATGTTAAATCTTTCATCGGAATTGTAATTTCCACTTTAGTTTGTTTGTCATTGTACACTTTTAAATTTACATGTGCAGTTGCTGTGATGCCTTCTGTAAAGTAACGCTCTAACTTCGATACTTTCTTTTCAACGTACTCTCGGATTGCTGGAGTGACTTCAATGTTCTCTCCACGAATATTGTAATCAAACATAAAACTATTCCTCCTCGTCATTTGCACTCATTTATTTTTTGAAAATAGCAAAAATAGATGAGATTTCTATATTTTCATTTCAAGTGAGCGATATCACTACATTCATTATAGCAAAGTTTACATTCGTAATCGACCTTTTACAATTAAAAAAAGCAATAAATAGGTAAAACCTATTTATTGCTTCGTGTCGTAATACGTTCCATCCCGTGCTACTTTGTCGTAAGGATTTACGTAATTATGCATCGTATCTTTTTTCACTTGTGTATTGGACAAATCTTTTTTAATTGCTGACATATAAACATTCAGTTTTTTATTCAATTGCTGGTCCGCTAAAATAAGTTTTTTGCCAAACTCAATTTCCTCTTCTGTAAAAGGTTGTTGAATAAAACTTTGCAGTTCTTCACGCTTCGTTAAAGAGAGCTCCACTTGTTCTATGACGAGATCGCGTTTCTCTTCTTCTTCGATTTGTAAAAGGCGAATCATATTTTCAGTGAGCGTATGCCACTCTTTCATTTCAGCTCTAATCATACTTCGTCCACGTTCGCATATTGCTTTTTGCGTTGAATTTGAATGACTTCCTTCCACGTATCGCGAAACTCTGTCATAATTTCAGTTGCTTCATCTAAACGTTCGACGTTATTGTGAATATTCGCTTCGATTAAACGATTGTTCACATAGTCGTATAAAACGAGCATGTTTTCAGCAATCGGTACAGAGCGATCTAAAGTGATCATTAATTCTGTTACAATCGCTTGTGCTTTTTGAATCGCTGTATTTTTTTCTGTAATATTTTTTTCATTAATTGCTCGTTTCGCTTGCTCAATAAATTTGAGTGCTCCGTTATAAAGCATTAATGTTAATTCACCTGGCGTAGAAGTATTTACAGCATTGTTTTTATATGCAGCATATGGATTATTCATCGACATGAAACTTGTCCCCTTTTCTTGTCTATATTCATGAAGCGTTACATACCGCCTAATGAGTTCATTAATTGTGCAGATTGTTCGTTCGCACGTTGAATTGCTTTCTCCATTGCAGAGAATTGCTTCCAGTAACGTTCTTCTGTCGCTTTCAAACGCTCTTCAAAACGTTCAATTTGTTGGTTCATCGCTTTCATCGAACGACCGAGTGTGAATGAATCATTACCAGCTCCTGCAGTACCTGCACGTTGTGAAATTGTTGAGCGTGCGTCGTCCATCGCTTTACGGTATTGGATTGCGATTCCACCTTTACCGTCTGCGCTGTTCGTCGTGCTTTGTGCGAATAGTTCACGCACTGCGCCTGGATCTTCCATAATCGCATCGCGCAACTTCTCTTTATCAATTTCGAGCTTACCGTTTTCTGTATATGATAATGACGTCGTAATTCCGATATCACGTAAAGAGATCGAACGTTGGTTTTCACCTTCTCCGATTTTTACAGATGAAGACATCGCCAAACGCATGTTAGATAACATATTTGTTAATGTCGGGTCATTGCGTAACGTACCGCTTTTCGCTTTTTCTTCCCATAATTCAATTTCTCGATCTTTCATCGCTTCTTTTTCTTCCGATGAAAGAGGGTGGAAACTGCGGTATTTCGGCTCACGGACTTTCGTATTTAAATCGCCGATCAATTCATTGTAATCATCAACAAACTTTTCAATCGACTCCATCACTGAGTCGACATCAGGTGATGAACTGAATGTGACCGGTTGAGTCGTCACTTGCTTCAACGTAATGTCGAATCCACTAATGTTGAATGTATTCGTCTCACGCTCTGTTTCAAGTCCGTTGAAAATAAATTCCGCATTTTTCCCAGCGACTGCTTGCCCGATACCGTTTTCACCATCGTGAGCAATACCCGTCTTCGTAGCGAAGTCTCCAGATACTTGCAAATTGCCTGCACCTGTCTGTTTCGATGTTAAAGCGACTTTTCCTGAATGGGCATCGTAAAATGCCATCGCTCCCGTTTGCTTCGTAATCGCGCTCATCGCTTGGTCCAATGTCATATTTTCTTTCAACTCAACCGTTTTCGCTTCGCTTGAATGCGGCACTTGAATCGTAATTGATGTCGAACCTTCTGCTAACCCGAGTTCTTTCAACGTTTTCTTACCTGCATCTTTTCCTAAATCGAGCGACTGTCCACTCTGAAGCGTCGCTTGTGTTGCTAATTGATTCACTTGAATCGTTCCTGCAAAATCATTCGCTGCATTGTTGCCATTAATGCTGATCGCATTCGGATCAGAAATGTTGACATTTTTCTTATTAAACGTTGCAGAGTTTCCGATGACCGTATCAAACAACGCATCCGAACGTTGACGTAAATCACGGTTAATCGAACGATAATCGTCCAATTGCCATTCTAAATATTGTTTTTTCTGAGTAATTTTATCTAAAGGTAATCGGTGAGCACGCATCATGTCGTTAATGATCGACTCTGTATCGATTCCAGAAGCTAATCCACTAATTCTCATTTATAACACCTCATCCTTAAATTTTTTGGTCTACTAATAAACCGATATATTCGCGCATTGCCGCGTGAATATCCATCAATTTCTTCGATGGGATTTCGCGAACGACTTTGTCTGTTTTTGAATCGACAATCGTGACGTAGTACTCATTTAACTTATCGTGATATTTAAAACGCAATTGCGTATCCACGGTTTCTAAAAAATGATTCATACTATCTGCCATTTGTTTCGCTTGTTCTTTCGTTATTTGATCTTGTACTTCACTTTTCATTTGAGCCATTTCTTGCGATTCACGCACTTGTTCAACGACAGTCTCTTCCGAAGATGATTGATTGTTCATCGGAGTCGCTACTGCTGAACTAGGAACTCTTATATTCATCGTGACACCTCCGCATGTTTTTTTCTCTACTACTTATATCGGACTAATTTCTTAATAGTAAAGAGTTATTATTACTTTCCTTTAAATTGTGGTGCACGTTTTTCAACAAATGCCTTAATTCCTTCACGATAATCTTCCGTATCTTTCATTTTCAATTGACCCGCTTTTTCTTTTTGCAACATTTGAGCTAGTTGCTCATAGTTTGAGCTTCGTAAAATATATTTCGTTTCTTGCATACTTTTTAAAGGAGCTTGTTGCAATTTTTTAATGAATGTTTCAAAACTCGCAGTATCGCCATTTTCAACGATTTCATCCACTAAACCTAAACGATAAGCTTCTTCCGCCTCCATCACTTTTCCTTGCCAAATGAGCTGTTTTGCTCGTTCAGCGCCTAATCTTTCTTTTAAGAAAAAGTGCCCGCCACCGTCAGGAACTAAACCGATTCCTATGAAGTTCATCGCAATTTTGCTCGCGCGTTCTGCTACGATGTAATCGCTTGATAACGCAATGCTTAGGCCGATACCCGCTGCCGCTCCTTGAACGTGAGAAATCATAATTTGTGGTAGTTGATACATATGCATCGCCATATTGCTAACGATGTCCATCACATCATCCATTCGATCCGTCAATTCATTCGACAACATTTGTTTAATGTCGCCCCCCGCGCTAAATGCTCTTCCTTCACCTTTTAGGATGACAATTTGAATATCTTCGCGTTCTTTTAATTCGCGAAATGTTAATTCGAGCTCTTCCATCATTTTAATATTCACTGCATTCATCGCTTCTGGACGACTCATCGTCACCGTTGCGATATTCCCCTCATATTGAACATGTACTACTTTCTCCATTGTTTATTCCCCTTTCAAACACTATTATTCTCATTCATTATACATCGTTGTGACGATTATTTGACGATTTTATTTAACCAGTCGATTTTCTCTTCAATCGATTGATCAATCGTCAGCGCATAACTCGCAGGGTCTTTCGGATTCATATATTGCTGTAATTTTCTACTGCCGTGCTTCATGAACTTACTCGTTGCTCCGCTTCCGAGACCGATGATCGTTTGCGCTTCTTCCATAATGACAATATTGTATAAGCTTTCTTCTCCAAACTTGCTATACCCGACATTTTCTAAATTTCCTAAAATATTTTTTTGTCGGTACATGTAGTATGGGATGTACTCGTGTTCTTTCGCCCAATCTACGCCCATTTGCATCATCCGCTCTGTCGTTTTGCGATCGGCGACTTTGTACTTCTCTTTGTTTTGCGACATATGGCTCGCTCGTTTAAACGACAAAGTATGCATCGTCACAGACTCTGGCATTAATTTTTCTGTTTCCGCTAAAGAATGAGCGTAATGTGTCTCATCTTCATTCGGCAAACCGATTATTAAATCCATATTAATATTATTCATGCCGTGTTCACGTGCGAGATGAAACTTTTCAATCGTTTCTTCTACGGAATGGTGACGGCCGATCGCCTTCAATGTCGCATTCGTAAAGGATTGTGGATTGACGCTAATGCGGTCGATTTTCCATTTGTTTAATACCGCTAATTTTTCTTCTGTAATCGTATCTGGTCTTCCCGCTTCTACTGTAATCTCTCGCACTTTGTCCATATTCGGGAAGCTGTTATACACTTTTTCATATAACGCATCCATTTCATGCGCTTCGATCGACGTCGGTGTACCTCCACCAAAGTAAATCGATGTAATGCGGACATCGTGTTCTGTCAACCATTTTCCAATCGCTTCAACTTCTAAGTGGAGCGCATCTAAAAAATTGTCGACACGGTTGTTTTTGCGATGAATCGCATATGCTGGGAATGTACAGTAAGCGCATTTCGTCGGACAAAACGGAATCCCGATATAAACGCTCACCTCTTTTTTCAAATCATATAAATCAGGTAAAGCACGTAGTTGAACTCGTTCAATTTCAGCGAGAAGTTCAATTTTATCTTCGCTAATTCGATACTGTTTGCGTAACAGTTCATGAACTTGCTCGCGATCACCTAACTTTTGCATATGTTGGTGATATAACTTCATCGGACGAATTCCCGTAAGCACTCCCCAACTTTGTGTCATCCCTGTCTCTTCCTCAAGCAATTGTAAAAAGAGACGCGATTTCACTCGTTTCACTTGATGCTTTTCCGATAGCCATTGTTGCTCAATCTTTTCTTCATACGTCGTTTCGTATTTATTTTCTGTCGTCTGCAATGTCGCTTTACCAACATAATGTCCTTCTCGTTCTTCTACCTCGATCGACACTTGATAATCCCCCGTCATCGGTTGACGAACTTTTGATTCTTCAAAAAACAAATTTGCTAAATGCGTATATAAACGGACGTATTCTTCCGTAATCGGCTCTTTGAAATAAATATTTTTCATAACTGTCCTTCTTTCTCAACATATGTATCTATACTATATCGTGAAATGAAAAAGGATGCTATCGGCAAACAAAAAGACGAACGCCTAAGCGTCCGCCTCTTCTTATTATAGTCCGTTATATAAATCTTGAATCGGTTTCACTAAAACACGATTCACTTCGTTGAGCACTTCACTCAATTGCATTTCTGCTTGAAGCATCGCCATAATTTTTTCATTCGTTTGTGCTTGTTCTGCAACTTGTTGCGCTTCTGTTAATTGTTCTTCCGTCATATCGACGCCCATCGCTTGTTGCTGTTGAAGTTCCATTTGCATATCTCGGAATGCGACGAAAAGGCGTTGTGCTTCTTCATCTGCTTTCACTACCTCTACCGCTGCAACGAGTGCCTCGAATTGTTCTGTCTGTTTAAAGCTCGCTTCTAAACGATTAATATCGTCATAAATATTTACTGTCATGTTCATGACTCCTCTCCATTATGTGGTGAAAAATACGATCAGTCCTTGTACGATTCCGATGACACCACCGAGTACTCCACCGAGCACGGTGATCATTTTCAACTCGCGTGTCGCAATTTGAATGACGAGTCCTTCCAATGTTTCGATTGGAAAATCATTCACTTGTTTCTCTACCATTTCATCGATTTTCAATGCTCGCAATCCAATCTCCAATTTCTCTTCCCCGATTTTGAAAAGTGCGTCGACTAATTTCGTCAACACTTCTTCCGTAAACCAAGCAGAACCAGTAGGCCAGTAATGAGAGAGCGGATGATTTAAGCGTTCTTGAATATCCATTTTACGCAAAATAAAAGCATTCATATCTTTTTCAATTTGTGACCAATCGATATTTTGTAACAACTCTTGAACAGGCTTTTGTTTCAACATATCCCATTCTTTTGCGATAATACCGCGCAACAATTGTTCCGTTTCAGCAGCGCTCAAAAATTTCAGCGCTTCTTTTTGAAACTTTTCAACGACTGTATTCGAATCACCCACCATCATTTGCAACATATTACCGAATGTCCCTTTCGATTCTAAAAAGTTGTTCAGTAACTTTCGGAATAGATGCGCTCCTTCATCGGAACGAACGAAAGTTTCCCCGCGTTGCAAAATCCAGTTCGGCACATTCTCCACTTTCTCATCAAATTGCATAAGCCATTTCGCTGGGACGACTTGTTCAATCGTTCCCCCGTATAAATAGTCTTTGAATTGATACAATTGCTTGCTCGCGTACGCTGTCACTTCTTGCTCAACAATCGGAATGAATTTTTCACCTTCTACAAGTCGCAACCATTCAGCTAACGTCTTTTCAGATTGAAAAATATGGTGCACAGCTTGTTGTTCAATCGTATCACTTACAACTTGTCGTGTCTCTTGAGTTAATAACTTCTCTTTAAATGTTTCCGGTGTCAATAAGTAGTCATTCACCGTTCGACCTAACTGTGTCGCAAGTTCCGCTCGACGTTTCGGGATTAAACCCGGTGTAAATGGCAGGCGCCACGATCCTATGTACTTCGCTTCATGTGGGCGAAACAACATTAAAATCGCAATATGATTCGTAAAAGCTCCAATGAGAGCTCCAACGATTGCCATGAAAAGTACAGTCCATAAAAAGTTCATATGCTCACCCTTTTTCTCGTAACATGCTTAAGTATAACAAAGGTTAATTCTTCCTCATAGCAATATATGCTACATCTTTCGTATAATAGACATTACATAAAGGAGGGGAATAATATGTTACAACATTTTAAGTATGAACGAATGTTTCCAAATAGCGAATTGCCTGGTTGGATCGTCTCTTTTTTATATGAAGGAAAAAAATATTTTGCGAATTACGAACAAGATGGTTCAATCGTTTGGGAGTCCGAAAAGCCGAATAATATCGAACAATGCGAAAAAATGATTCATGAACTGATGCTTTTCCATGTATACGATAACTAAAAGTGTATTTTATTGTAATTTATCGTCTTTTCCACTACTATAAGATGTAACTAACATTTTTTATTTTATAGGAGGTGGGAGCTTCATTTATTCCGAATATTCGCATAAGTGAAGCCACTATTTGGACATTCCGATACGATTGACAGCATTTGCTGTCTTAATCATTTTAACTGCATTTTTCGTAGCTGCTGAGTTTGCCATCGTAAAAGTGCGTTCTACAAGGTTAGAACAATTAATAGATGAAGGAAATCAAAAAGCCGTCATCGCTAAAAAAATTACCGATCAATTGGATGAATACTTATCCGCTTGTCAGCTCGGCATTACGATGACAGCACTCGGACTCGGTATGCTTGGAGAGCCTACTGTTCGACAGTTGCTCGTCCCTCTATTTGAGCGACTTCAATTATCGAGCAGTACAGAGACGACACTTTCCTTCATCATCGCTTTTTCTGTCGTAACATTTGCACACGTCGTCATCGGTGAACTTGCGCCGAAAACGATTGCGATTCAAAAAGCGGAACAGATTACGCTCTTGTTCGCAAAACCGCTACGTCTCTTTTACATTGTCATGTATCCGCTCATCAAAATGTTGAACGGTTCAGCACGCTTACTCGTAAAAGCGTTCGGCTTCAATTCAATGAACAAACAAGAAACGAGCCATACAGAAGAAGAATTACGCATGATTTTATCGGACAGCTATAAGAGTGGAGAAATTAATCAAGCGGAATATAAATTCGTCAATAAAATATTTGAGTTTGACGACCGTATTGCAAAAGAAATTATGACGCCACGTACTGAAATGATGACGATTGACCACACATTTACGTTAAATGACGTATTTGAAGTCATTGGGGTAGAACAATATACACGCTATCCTGTGATTGAAGGGGATAAAGATAATGTCATCGGACTCGTCAACATTAAACATTTACTCTCCGCATACATTAAAGATCCGACGACAGGAGATCATCTTGTAACAGAGTATATGCAGCCAATCATTCATGCGATTGAAACGATGCCTATCGGAGACCTTCTTTTAAAGATTCAACGCGAACGAATTCACATGTCTATTCTCGTTGATGAATACGGAGGGACGAGCGGACTCGTTACAATCGAAGATATTTTAGAAGAAATTGTCGGGGAAATCCAAGATGAGTTTGACGTGCACGAAGTACCTGAAATTCGAAAAATTACAGAATCACATTACATCTTCGATTCAAAAGTATTGTTAGATGTCGTCAACGATATTTTAGGCATTCACATCGAAAATGAAGATATCGATACGATCGGTGGTTGGTTCATGTCGCAACATTTCGAAGCTGCGCCGAATGAAAAAATTATCGAACAACAATATGTCTTCTCTGCTCTCGAAGTAGAAGGACATCACATTTCGTTTGTCGAGGCAAAGAAAATTCAAGAAGCGATTCCGACAGTCGCAGAGTAAAATTATGGCACAAGTTTATGTTTGCATAAGCTTGTGTTTTTTCTATCTTTTCTACGAGTCGTATGAAAATTCAAAGATTCTTCAAATTTTCATCACTTCTTAATATTACTCCTGTAAAATTACTTTTTGTGGACAACAGTCTACGAAATCCCTATACTAATCGAGGTGATTGGAAATGAACAAAAAGAGTGAAAATATTTTGCTCAGTATGTGGATTATTGCGACGATTGCAACGATCGGTTCGTTATACTATTCTGAAGTGCACGGCTTTGTGCCATGTACATATTGTTGGTATCAACGTATTTTAATGTACCCGCTCGTCATCATTATCGGAGTTGCAATTGCACAAAAGAATAAACGAGTAGCGCTCACAACAGCCATTTTTTCTGGTCTCGGTACAGCACTCGCAGCATATCACTACGCACTTCAAAAGTTACCACTTTTACAAGAAAATGCACCGAGCTGTGGAGATGGAGTTCCTTGTACAGCGCAATACGTTAACTATTTAGGATTCATTACGATTCCAGCACTTTCACTCATCGCATTTAGTCTTATTTTCATTTTAAGCATTCGCCTCATGAAAATGAATAAATAATCGAAAGGAATGATGATTTTGAAAAAATTAGCTATTAGTGGCGTCGTCATTATCGCTTTATTCGCCGTCGTTGCTTTTTTATCTAGTCAATCAGCAGAAAAGAAAAGTGAAGGAAATCCTTACGGTAAAGATAAGCTCGATTCAGCTACGATCGCTTTACTAAAAGATGAAAACTACCAAAATATTACGACACCAGAACAATTGCAAAAAGATATTAATACGGGAGAAACGACAATCGCTTATTTCTTCCACCCAACATGTCAATATTGTCAACAAATGACACCAGAATTAATGAAAGTGATGAACGATGTCACAGTTCCTCATTTCGGACAATTTAACGTATTGGAGTTTGAATCAGGGAAAAACGAATATGCTTTAGAAGGATGGCCGACATTGATGGTATTCGAAGATGGCCAAGAAGTTGAACGCATTACAGGCTATCATGATGCGAGCCAAATCGAAAACTTCTTAACACCGTATATCAAATGATCATCCCTTACACATTTTTAAAAACTCAATCGGTCGACGAATTGCTACAAGATGATTGGCAACTCGGCAAAAAATTACGCCATCAACTGCGTATGGACCAAGCGTTCAAACATCATGACAAGCCGATTCCATTTCATGAATTAATCAATCAAGGAGAAATGGTGAACATCACATTACAAGCACAAAGTTCCTACGCACCTACATTGGTAGAACATGAGCGACTATACGAAGACGAACACCTTCTCATCGTTTGGAAACCTGCTTTTCTCAAAGTTCATCCGAACGAAGTCGGTGAACACGATACGTTAATGAATCACGTCCAAGCAATGACCGCACCACATCCTTATGTGGAACATGTCCACCGTCTCGATTACGAAACAGCTGGACTCGTATTAATCGCTAAACATCCAATTGCGAAAAACCTTCTCGATCGTATGTTTGAACGCGGGGAAGTCGAACGCTTTTACGAAGCTGTCGTGGAAGGCCGCTTATTGAAAAAACGTGGCGCAATTCGACAAGCGATCGGCCGTGACCGTCACCATCAAACGAAACGTCACACATCCGAAACAGGAAAAGCAAGTCGGACAACATACGAAGCGATTCAAGTCACTCAACAATACTCTGTCGTACGTGTTCAACTTCATACGGGACGCACACATCAAATCCGTGTCCACTTTAGCTCAATCGGCCACCCGATTGTCGGAGATGAAATGTACGGGGGAGAAAAACAAGAAGAACCGTACGCTTTAGTCGCAAATGAATTAAATTTTGTTCATCCGATCACAAAACAAAAAATTTCGATAAAAAAAGAGTTGTCACATTTATAATGTGGTCAACTCTTTTTACTATTCATTAAATCGAATGAACGGCTTTCTCGACAGTACGTTCAAATGCTTCCGCAAATTGTGCCGTTTGATCTGAAATATCGATTTGATTTAAATCATTCGTTAAATCGTGCGCTTGCTGTTCAAGTGTTTTCATCTGACGTTGTTGTTCTTCAGACAGCTGGCGAATGAATTCAATATTTGCTTCTCCCGCTTCTACTGCTGATAAAATTTCAGCAATTTTGTCAGCGGTCGTTAAACTCGCTTTCACACTGCGTTCAATCATTTCTGAACTACGTTTAGTCGCTTTTAAAGCTTCTTCAATTTCTTCACGTAAAGAATTTGTCAACGTTTGAATATTCGCTGTACTATCTGACGTACTTTCTGCCAGCTTACGAACTTCTTGTGCGACTACTGCGAAACCTTTTCCAGATTCACCTGCTCGTGCTGCTTCAATAGATGCGTTTAGCGCAAGTAAATTCGTTTGAGCAGCAATATCTTCAATAACTCCTACGATCGATTGAATTTCTTCAGAACGTGCACTTAAATTAGCGATACTTTGAACAGATGATTTAATTTGACTCCCTAAGTCTTTCATCAGATTTGCTGTTCCGTTCACTTCATTTAATCCCGTACTCGCACCTTCGATTAAAACATCCGTATCTTCTTTTAATTCATCGCTATATGTAAATATTTGCTCTACGTTTGATGTCGCAGTTGAGTATTCTTGAACGAATGATTGCAAATTACGTTCTAATTGCTCAAGAGCACGTCCATCAGATTGTGTATTATGTAAATCAGACTTATATTGTTCCACTGCACGCAACATTTGCGCTTTCATATTTTGAATTTGCGATGTTGTATTTTGACGCTCGCGACGTAATTCGTCTTCCAAAGATCGAATTTCTGCTTGCAGTCGCTCTTCTTCAGCAGCGAAATTTTTTCTTCCAAACATATTATTCATCTCCCTTCATAATTAATACAATTATATCATACGAAAGTATTAATATATTATTTTTTATAATATATTTATCAATTTATTTATCAATTCGCAATTCCGCCATTCTTTTCGAGAAATCTTTTTCAAGCATGTTCATTTTCATTCATATCATGTATAATTAATAGAAGATTATTATACAGGAGGTTAAGTCCATGAAACTTATTCTTATCGGAGCAGTTTGCTTCGCATTCTTATCTGCAATCTTCACAGGTGGTTACGAAAACAAAGCGAATAACGTTCGCTAATTGTAAAAATGCCTCACTCTTCATCGAGTGAGGCATTTTTTTATGTTAAATGTGGCCAACCTTGTTGACGCAATGCTTCATAAAGTACAAGCGCTGCCGTGTTCGATAAATTCAATGCACGAATATGTGTATCGTCCATTGGGATGCGTAAACAACGCTCAGGGTTTTGTTGTAACAAAGTATCAGGCAGTCCTTTCGTCTCTTGACCGAAAATAAAGAAATGATCTCCTTCTACTGTGTAATCACGGTCCGTATACGTATGTGAACCAAATTTCGTAATGTAATAAAAATAACCTTCTGGATAAGCGTGAAACAATTCATCAAGGTGATCATGATACACGATATCCACATGCTCCCAATAATCGAGTCCTGCACGCTTCAAAGCTTTATCTTCTGTGGAAAACCCGAGCGGGCGAATGAGATGCAATGTCGTGCGAGTCCCTGCACATGTGCGTGATATATTTCCCGTATTCGCTGGGATAAGCGGTTGATATAAAACGATATGATTAGCCATCCATATTCTCTTCTTTCTCTTTAAATTCGGCGAGCGCTGCCTCGATTTCGAGACGCACGCTTTCCTCTTCTTCATTTTGCAAGCAACTTTCCAATATTGCAATACTTGAATCATCTAATATTTTCGCTGTTGCCCAAGCTGCTGTTCCACGCATCATCGGGCGCGCATCTTCTTGTAAAATTCGATGAATATCAGGAAGAGCCGTTTCATCTTTAAAATGTGCAAGTGCAATTAACGCATTGCGCTGTATCGGATTTTTTCCTCGCCATGAACCTGACATATGACCGAAACGCTCTTTAAATTGACGATTCGATAATTGCAGTAAAGGCTTCAGTAAAGGTTTCACTAGCTCTCCATCTGGTTTGAATGCTTCTTGATGTTGATTATATTTTTTACGATTTTTCGGACAAACGGTTTGACACGTATCACAACCGTAAATACGATTTCCAATTTTATCTCGAAATTCAAGTGGTACAGGATTTTTCGTCTGCGTTAAAAAAGCGATACACCTTTGAGCATTCAATTGTCCGGGTTGCACGAGAGCACCGGTCGGACAAACATCCATACATAAACGACAATCTCCACATTGATCTTCCATCGGTGTATCTGGTACGAAAGGAATATTCGTAATCATCTCACCTAAATAAACGTAAGAACCAAATTCTTCGGTAATGATCATCGTATTTTTCCCTGACCATCCGATACCTGCACGTTCTGAAACCGCTCGATCGGATAATTCTCCGGTATCGACCATCGATTTTAATTTCGCATCAGGAACGAGCGTCAAAATAAACGCTTCTAACTCCGTCAGCATGTCTTTTAAAACGAGATGATAGTCCGTTCCCCATGAAGCTCGGCAAAACAGTCCACGACGTTCACCACGTGTACTTTTGGGACTGTCATTCATCTTAGACGGATAAGCGACCGCAATTGCGATAATGCTTTGTGCTCCTGGTAATAACAAAGTAGGCGTCGTTCGCTTATCTAAATCTTTTTCTTCGAATCCTGATTCATACCCGAGCTCTCGATGACGAATGAGTCGTTGCTTCAATTCGACAAAAGGTGCCGCGGAAGCAAATCCAATTTTATCGATGCCGATATACGCTGCATAGTCTCGAATTTGCTGTTGCAATTGGTGGACATCCATAACATTTCCCCCTATACTAAAAGAATTAATAAACTAATTGAGGTGACCTATGTGAAAATCATTCGGACAGATGCGTTGAATGAATTTGAACGAATTGGACTTATCCATTATACCAAAATACAAGTCGGACATTCGCCTCAAATGTTGAGAGGAAGGCTACGCTTATTTCAAGAACAACTATTTTTTGAACTCGAAGATCGTCCTCTCCAAGAAACGTCATTTACTCAATTTCAACCATCTACCTTTTACGATACAATTGAAAAAATTCAACGAGAAGAATGGCAATCATTGACGAATAGCGGAGAAGACATTAACTTACTCTACGCCTTACAATTTAGTTTTCCTGTTCATCTTAATGGAAACATTCAAGATGATTACATCATAGATTCAGGAGCTTTACAGCGACCACTTACGGAGATGGTGGATGAGTCTACGACAGCAGCGATTCAACTATTCTACTTTCCTAATGAACTGACAGAGGAAGAATGTCAACAACGCTTAGAAGCCGCACGACAATTTTTCTTCCAAATTCACGGTGGAACGAGCACCACTCACATTTTAAAAACGAATCAAACTTTGGAGGTTATCGCATGATCTATTTAGCAGAAGCGATTAAATTAAAAAGTATTTTACGTACACAATTACACGATTTAGAAAATGAACTGATGCGTGTCGCTTTCGTTTCCAAAACAAAAGCTGAACCATTCCCTGAACAAACACGTACAATGAAAGACGTGGAACAAGACTTAGCACAAGTACGCTTCGATAGCCGTAAACTCGATGCACTCATTTATCGAGCGAATATCGATCATACGATTGAATTCGAAGGTGAGACTTTACCGATTGTAGAAGCGATTGAACGCGCTACACAGCTTCGTGCTGAGGCGAACACATGTAAAGAGCTCGCTACTTCTGAAACAGAAGAGCCGATGTACGGCTATGGAACGGAAAGTGCGCCGATTTATCGCATCGCTCTTTTCGACCCTGAAGAATATCGTCAAAAAGCATTATTACTCGAGAAAAAAGCACATGCTTTATCGAATAAAATTAACGCGAAAAACTATCAAATTGAATTAGACTTTAACGGAGAAGCGTATTTCCTATAATCGTTGTAAAGGGTGAGACTCCCTTTACAACCAGGTGAGGTTCAATCATCCCTTTTAATCAAACCAATGACCTCTTACCTTTCACATTGTGACCCATGACCTATAACCAACTATCGGCAAGCGCAATGGATCAAATTTTCTTTTGAAGAGGCTTCGGCCTACGATTGAATCTCATCTGCCCCACTCTTTTATAGAGTGGGGAATTTTTATATCACGATTCAATCATTCCTCTTTCATTGTAATAAATGTCTAATGAATTTTAAGCAAAAAAAAAGCCTTATAAACATGAATCGACATGTTTACAAGATCTCTTTCTCATCGTTCTTTTATTACTCGAATTATACCCGAGGCCGGACTTGAACCGGCATGCCCAGAGAGCATCGCATTTTGAGTGCGACGTGTCTGCCATTCCACCACTCGGGCAAAAAAGAAAAAATGGAGGCGGCAACCGGAATCGAACCGGTGGTAAGGGTGTTGCAGACCCGTGCCTTACCGCTTGGCTATGCCGCCTACATAATATAACTTTTATAAAATGGAGCGGAAGACGGGATTCGAACCCGCGACCCCAACCTTGGCAAGGTTGTATTCTACCACTGAACTACTTCCGCATACTACTGGGGTAGCTGGATTCGAACCAACGAATGACGGAGTCAAAGTCCGTTGCCTTACCGCTTGGCTATACCCCACTAATAATTAGTGTTATCAATTATGAAAATAATGGGGCGACTGAAGGGAATCGAACCCTCGAATGTCGGGACCACAACCCGATGCGTTAACCACTTCGCCACAATCGCCATTATACAAAAATAATTCTACTACAAAGTAGTAAAATGAAAATATGGGGCGACTGAAGGGAATCGAACCCTCGAATGTCGGGACCACAACCCGATGCGTTAACCACTTCGCCACAATCGCCACATTACTATAGTTTTTAAAATTGGCAGGGGCAGTAGGAATCGAACCCACACCAAAGGTTTTGGAGACCTCTATTCTACCGTTGAACTATGCCCCTATGTTAAAAAAATGGTGGTGGGGGACGGATTCGAACCGCCGAACCCTGAGGGAGCGGATTTACAGTCCGCCGCGTTTAGCCACTTCGCTACCCCACCAGAATTTATTTTACTATATGAAAAAATGGTGCCGGCGAAAGGAGTTGAACCCTCGACCTACTGATTACAAGTCAGTTGCTCTACCAACTGAGCTACACCGGCACAATTATGGTGGTTCAGGACGGAATCGAACCGCCGACACAAGGATTTTCAGTCCTTTGCTCTACCGACTGAGCTACTGAACCATAAAAATGGCGGTCCCGACGGGAATCGAACCCGCGATCTCCTGCGTGACAGGCAGGCATGTTAACCGCTACACTACGGGACCTTGGTTGCGGAGGCAGGATTTGAACCTGCGACCTTCGGGTTATGAGCCCGACGAGCTGCCACTGCTCCACTCCGCGATAATTGCTATAAGAAAATGGTGGAGGATGACGGGATCGAACCGCCGACCCCCTGCTTGTAAGGCAGGTGCTCTCCCAGCTGAGCTAATCCTCCGAAAATGGTGACCCCTACGGGACTCGAACCCGTGTTACCGCCGTGAAAGGGCGGTGTCTTAACCGCTTGACCAAGGGGCCTTGCTTTTAAAAACCTTTGAAAACCTGGCGGAGAGCAAGGGATTTGAACCCTTGAGACAGTGTATACCGCCTACACGATTTCCAATCGTGCTCCTTCAGCCGCTCGGACAGCTCTCCAAGAATGGCTCCGCAGGCAAGGCTCGAACTTGCGACCGATCGGTTAACAGCCGATTGCTCTACCACTGAGCTACTGCGGATTAATTAGAAGTTACACGTTTTTTATATTTAAGAAAAATATAGACTAGCAACGTCCTACTCTCACAGGGGGATACCCCCAATTACCATCGGCGCTAAAGAGCTTAACTACTGTGTTCGGTATGGGAACAGGTGTGACCTCTTTGCCATCGTCACTAGACTATTATTCATTTCTCAAGACATATTATATTATATCAAATATACCACAATATGCAAGTGTTTTTTTGAAATAAAACACTGAAAACTGAATAAAACTAACATTTTTTAACGAATACCGAATCATACTTATTTATAGGTTAAGTCCTCGATCGATTAGTATCTCTCAGCTCCGTATGTCGCCACACTTCC